>JBBQVX010000038.1:0-27384 GCA_038211115.1 Elusimicrobiota bacterium
CCTGAGGAACAATTCGCTCTCGATCGGCGCTCTGGAGCTGAAGGCGTTCCTCTCGCAGCGAGTGAAAGGGCTTACCGTCGACGAGTTGACGCTCGACAAGACCGTGCGCCTCACAGGCTCCTTCAACGGGAAGCCGGTGGCGGCCGAGGCGGCGATCCAGCTCCTCGACACGCCGCGCCGGATCAAGATCGACATCCTGTCCGTGCGTCTTTCGGGCATCACCGTCCCGCTCTCGATGTTCCGCGAGATCAAGGAGCTCACGGTGCCGCTCTATCCGAACCCGGAGACGCCGTTCGCCATCGAGCTGTCCGGGCTGACGATCGCCAACGGCCGCTTGTCTGTCCCTTAACGCAGGGAAAAGATCACGAGCTTGCCGTCGTCCCAGACGGGCTTGCCCTTCGCGCGGTAGCGCTTCCACATCGCGCCGTCCGGCTCCGCGAACGTCCCGCGCTTTTCCGACGCGATGAAGCGCGCGCCCTCGGCCGCGTACCGGTCGACGTACAGCTCGGCTTCCTTCGGAGACCGTAGGTCCAGCTCGTCGGCCCAGCCGCGCCGGTCCAAATAATACAGGAGCACGGACTGCGCCTGGCAGTTGGCGAAGAACAGGTCGTTGCGCGCGCTGACCGCGCCGGCCGCCTTTTCGGCGCCGAGGGTGTAGTCGTAGCCCTGCTTGTACCAGTGGCTGATGCGCAGGGTCGAGTGGGCCGGGATCGCCAAGAGGAGCAGGACGAAGCCCGCGAACGCGAGGGAGCGGTTTTTATCCGGCGCGGCGGCGGCCATCAATCGCAGCCGCGCCACTCCGACGCCGATCAGGCCGGCCGCGACGGGCGCTAAGGGCAGCGACGTGTACTCGTGAAAGTGGGAGTAGCCCGACATCGCGAGGAGATGGAAGATCACGCCGCCGAACCACGAGAGCCAGAACGCGTCGCGCTTTCGCCAGAGGACCTCGCGTGAGCCGGCGACGAGGAGCGCGAGGCCGGCGTAAGTCAGGACCACTTCGGGGATGCGGGACAGGAGCTGGAACTGCATGAAGTAGAGCAGGCGCGAGTAGGCGAGAAGCTTGGTGTACTCTCCGGAGTGCGTCGGCACGACGTACACGCCGTCGCGCACGTACAGATACCAGGCGATGACGCCGCCCATCGAGACGAGCCCCGCGGCGTACATGCGCCAGTCAGAGAGTGCCCGCCGTCCGAGCTTGCGCCATGTGAGCCCCGCGAGCGGGATGAGGAGGTGGGCGTAGGGAAGCTTGAGGCCGACCGCGATGAACGCGCAGAACACGGCGCCCGCCCAGGCGCCCCACGAGCGGCCGGATTCGAGGGAGCGACGCCAAAGGAAAATCGCGCCGACGAGCGCGAGAAGGGCGGTGGCCTCGGGCTGGACGGTGCGGCCGAAATAGACCTCGACCGGCAACATGGAGAAGACGAGGGCGCCCCACAGGGCGGCCTCCCGGCTGAACTCGGCCTCGAACAGGGCGAAGAGGAGGAGCGCCGTCAGCAGGGAGGCGGTGACGGAGATCAGGCGGCCCCATTTCTCGCCGAGGCCGCCGACCGGCCAGAGCTTGCCGTACGCCCACATATAGACGGGCAGTTCGGTCGCGGCGAGGCGTCCGGAGTCGCCGTCCCAGTCGATGCGCGGCTGCAGGAGCGGACGGGCGTCACGCCAGTAGCCGCGCGCGATCGAGGCCGTGTTGACTTGGCGGTGGAAGTGGTAGTCGAGCAGCGGGGCGAAGAGGCCTTTCGTATGAGCGAGCAACGAGACCGCGGCGACGGCCGCCAGGCATGCGCCTCGGCCGAGCCTCATTCCTTGAATGCGTACATCTCGAAGGTCCCGCCGGATTGGAACAGGGTCTCGAGAGCGGTCGCGACGACGACGAACGGGACGAGGAACGGGAGAAGGATGACGTGCGCCGCGGCCTGGAACGGATAGCGCAACGCCGTGTCCGTGCGGGCCGTGGAGTTCTTGAGGAGAGAATACAGGAGGTTGAAGCGGAAGCCGGCGGCGTTGAAAATGGACTGCAGGAGGCCGTACGGGTTCTGCTCGAAGCTGTAGTGGTCGAGCTGGACGACGCGGAAGCGGTGGCGCGCCAGGATCGCGTCGAGGGACTTGATCGTGAAGTGGAAGTAATGGCGCGGCGCGTCGACGTGGAACCAATTGCCGCCGAACAGGCGCGCCTGCCAGCTGCCGTAGTTGGGGACCGCGATCCAGAGGACGCCGCCGGGCTTGAGCAGCTCGTACGCGCGCGCGATCGCGGCGACGGGATTGGAGAAGTGCTCGAGCGTGTGGCAGAAAATCACCGCGTTGTAGCGGTTTTTCTCGTGCGGCGAGGTGAGGAAGTCGCCGGTCGCGACCTCGAGCTTGAGGATGTTCCTCGCGTGGTTGGCGGCGGTCTCGCTGAGCTCGAGGCCGTGGGCTTCATAGCCGAGGTCGCGCATGTAGGAGAGCATCATGCCGCGTCCGCAGCCGACGTCGAGGACCGGGCCGCGCGGGACCCGGTTGTAGAGGACGGCGGCGCGGCGCTTGCGGAACCATCGCACCATGCGCTCGAAGATGGGGTTGAAGCGGACGTTCTCCTTGCCGTAGTACTGCTCGGGATACCACCGGCCGATCTCCTCGCCGGGCACCGGGGGCCACGTGCGCCCGAAGCCGCAGTCCGGGCAGGTCAGAAGTTCGAATCCCGGCTCGTTGGAAGGGGAGGCCGTCTCGGGGCCGTCGAAGCCGCACGCGGGGCAGCGCGTAGGGCGCTTGTCCTGGTCGGAGAGCTCGGGCTGGAAACGGGTGGAGGAAATCGTCACGAGCCTAAATTATATAAAATCCGGCCAATGCCGACTCGAATACTCGCCGCCGTTCTCGCGCTGGCCGCCGGAGCGTCCGCCGCCCGCGCTCTGCTGCCGGACGAGGAGAACACGATCAAGGTGTTCAAGGAAGCCTCGGCGTCGGTCGTGTACGTCACGAACGTCGCGATCACGCAGAGCCCCTATATGGACGAGCAGGCGATCCCGCAGGGAACCGGCTCGGGCTTCGTCTGGGACGGGCTGGGCCACATCGTCACGAATTTCCATGTCGTACAGGGCGGCAACGCGTTTCTCGTGACGCTCGGCGACCAGACCCAGCTCGAGGCGCGGCTCGTCGGCTCGGATCCGACCAAGGACATCGCGGTGCTCAAGGTCGAGAAGAACCACGAGAAGCTCCAGCCCGTGCGGCCGTCCAAGCTCGAGGCCCTGCAGGTGGGCCAGAAGACGATCGCGATCGGAAATCCGTTCGGCTTGGACCATACGCTGACGACGGGCGTGATCTCCGCGCTCGGCCGCGAGGTTCAGGGCGTCAGCGGCATCACGATTCGGGACATGATTCAGACCGACGCGGCGATCAATCCCGGGAACTCGGGCGGCCCGCTGCTCGATTCCGACGGAAAGCTCATCGGCATGAACACGATGATCTACAGCCGCTCGGGCGGCAGCGCCGGCATCGGCTTCGCCGTGCCCGTGTCGTTCATCGCGCGCATCGTGCCCGAGCTCATCAAGCACGGGAAGGTCGTGCGGCCGGGCATGGGCATCAGCATTCTCAGCGCGGGCCAGAAGTATTACCTGATCGGCGACGAGCCCGGCGTCGTGATCAATGAAGTCACCGCCGGAGGCCCGGCCTCGAAGGCGGGCCTGCGCGGCCTTCGCCGCCTGGCGGGGGGGCGCGTCACGACGGGAGACATCATCACCGGTGTCGACGCGTTCTCGATACGTGACTTCGACGACCTTTACAACGCGTTCGACCGGTTCAAGGCGGGCGACACGGTGTCCGTGAAGATCAAGCGCGGCGGCAAGGATCTCTCGCTGCCGGTGACGCTCGTCAACCTGCAGTAACGGCCTACGGGCCGGGCTTGACCAATCCGATCTGCGTGAACCGGTCGAGAAAGCAGCTCTTCGCGAAGCCGTAAACCTCGAAGCCGTGCCGCCCGAAGATCCGGATCATCTCGCCCTTGCCGACGCCGTCCCTCCCCGAGTCGACGGTCGCGAGTCCGCCGGGCCGCAGCACCCGGGCGATCTCCGCGGCGAGTCCGTCGAGCGCCGCCGCGTCGAAGTGGATCCCGAGCGCGCCGCAGGAGTTGACGAGGTCAACGCTCGCGTCGTCGAGAGGCCGGCCTGCGGCGTCCCGGAACGTCTCGAGGATCGATTGAGTCCGGAAAGCCACGCGCACGGGCTCGCCGCCGCGGCCGCGGTATTCCCGGCGCGACGCGTACTCGACGAAGGCGGGGTTGAACTCGAGGCCCAGGAGCTCCGAGCCGAAAGGCAGGCAGTAGGCCAGGACCTCGGTCGAATGGCCGGCGCCGGAGCAGAGATCCAGCGCGCGGCATGGTCGCTCGGGCAGGCGGCCGTGAAGGTTCCGGGGGATGGTCCGCCAATTGGCCCATTTCTGGCGCGCGTTGATGCCTTCGAACTCGGCCGCCGTCATCGCGCAGTACGCGCGCACGGCTTCCTCGTTGCGGGCGGCGCGAAATCGCAGGCGGGTGCGGTATTCGACCTTGAACTCGGTCCATGCCTGCTTCAGGAAAAGGCGGACGATGCCTTCCTTGAGGCGCTCCCTCGCCGCGCGTCCGACCCCCGCCATCGTCGCATCCATAGAACGCTAAGATAACAGGCTCGCGGAAGCCCGGCCATGGAGGCCGTGTAAACGTTGCTCGTCCTTCCGGTCAACGTTTACACGGCTTATAATCAGACGATGTCCGAAACGCGCTGGCTCCAGCGGCTTAAAGTCCCGCCGAGGCTCCCGTCCGAGCCGCTCCGCTGTTGGCGCTTCCCGCCGCGATGCGGCGACGAGGAAGACCGGTGCGACCGGCTCTTGCGATGGGACGACTTTCTGGATTTCGATCGCGAGTTCATATGACCTCCTTCCGTCGATACCAGTGTGGCTCCGCCGTGCATCGATCGCCATGCACGGCCTGTCAATGATTTATGCCGTCGGCTGGGGCGCCGGCGGAGCGGGGTCTGGCTGAGGCGGGATCGGCGTGACGGGCTTCGTCGGCGGCGCGCTCACTTTCATCGTCATCGTGGTACCTCCGCGACGAAAGTATCGCCGCGAGCCCATGATGCCTCCGCCCGGGCCGATATGCCATGGACGGCCGGTCAATATTTCTGGACGACGAGCATCAGGTTGCTCGGCAGGCCGCAGAACCATTGCCGCGTCAGGCGCGCGCTTTCGAGACCGCCGGGAAGGAGCCGCATCAGCTCGGAGGCCGAGAGCAGGTTCAGGTTCTCCTCCTTCGCGTAGAACGCGAAGCCGAGCGCGGAGAGGACGGCGCGGAACGCGGGCGCGGGCAGCCAGTGCAGCAGCGGCAGCCGAGTGTGCAGCTCGACGGGGAACCAGCGGTTTGGCGTCGTCACGAAGCAGCGCCGGGAAACCCGGATCAGCTCGCGCAGGAAGAGCGCCTGCCGCTCCCTGCTTCCCGCGTGCTCGATCACGGCGCTGCAGAAGCCGACGTCGAAGGTGTCGTCGGCGAACGGAAGGGGCTTTCCAGCCTCGACGCGGACGAACTTCAGGCCGGGGTGGCGCGACGCGAGGAACGCGCAGTCCTCCGTGCCCGCGGCCGTGACTGCGGCCGGGTACGGATAATACAGTTCGAACATGTTCTCCTGGGGATCGGGCAGACTCGTCGCGCCCAGATCCAGGACCGACTCCTCCCGCGCCGGCCGCAGCTCGCGCATGAAGAAGTCGAACATCGCGCGGCGCGGCGCGTGCGAGAGCCGGTAGACGAAATCGAAGCGAAGCAGCCGCTCGTAGTAGCGCTCGTCGCCGCGGGGCTCGTTCATACGGCGAGCTTGCGCGCGAGGTCGTCGGCGGCGGTGGCGCCCATGCGCATCGCGATGTGAGTGTTGACGTATTGAAACCGGCCCTGGCGGCCGGCGGTCTCGGCGTTATCGAGCGAGCCGAACGCGTCGAGGAGGACCTGGAGCGCCTTCTCGTAGCCGAGCGTGTACACCGGATACGCGTGGCGCGCCCGGAACACGTGGGACGCCATGATCTCCTCGCGGGCGACGATGTCTTCTCGGACGAGATCCGCGGTCACGGCCTCCACGGCCGCCGCCTCGTCGGCCCACAGCGCGTCCTTCGGATCGCAGGCGATTTCCGCCATCACCAAGGTGGTCCCGGGCGGGTCCATGTGGAAGCCGAAGTGCGCGAGATCGGTGATGCGGTTGAATGAGTGCTCGCGAAAATACATGAAGGAGGCCCGCAGGACCTTGGGGCGCCTGATCTTGAGGCCGACGAAGACGATCGCGCGGAAGCGGAGCTCGGAGGCCGCCGCGAGCGCGGCCGGCCCCGGCGCGGGCGCGAACATCCGGATCGCGTCGTTGATCGCGAGCGTGTTGACGAGCCCGGCGCACGCGAGCGTCGTCTTCTCGCCGCCGTGCTCGAGCTCGACCGCGACGACCTTGCTCCCCTCGAGGCGGACCGCCGTCGCCCGGGTCGACAGCCGGAGCTCGCCGCCCTTCTTCAGGTAGTCGGCGGCCATGCGCTCGCAGATCAGCGAGAAGCCCTGCTTCGTGGTCCAGAGTTCGCCTTCGACTTTCTCGACGAAGCCGGCGGTTTTGCGCGACGTCGCCTTGTCGAGCCATTCGAGCAGGCTGAAGCGCGGGATGCGTTCGCGCGCGAAGGAGGGGGAGAACTCCGCGGGGGAGATGCCCCACACGCGCTCGATGTAGTCCTTGAAGAAGATCCGGTACAGCACGTCGCCGTAGTAGCGCCGCAGCAAAGTCTCGCTGTTCTCGACCTCGGGCTTGATGAACAGCCCTTTCGTGAAGTGATAAGCGAAGCTGGCGCCGGCGCGGAGCACCGTCGCCAGCGGCAGCTTCCCGAGCACGTCGGGAATCGACAGGGGGAATTTGAAGTAGTTCCCGAGGAATTTGATCTGGATCGTGCGCCGGTACGGCAGGAGATCCGGGCCCATCAGCGCCTTCACGTCGGCCATGACGCGGGCGTCCGTCGTGTGGAAGATGTGCGGACCATACTCGTACACGTCGCCGCCGAGGCGGACGCCGCCGGCGAGGCCGCCGACGTGATCCGCGGCCTCGACGAGCACGACCGGAATTCCTTTTTCCCTCAGGCGCCGCCCGGCCGAGAGCCCGGCGCAGCCCGCGCCGAGGACGACGACGGGCGCCGCGCTCACGCCTTCCAGGCCCGGACGGTCGCGATGATCTTGGAAACGTCGTCGACGCTCAGGCCGGGATGGAGAGGCAGGCTCAAGGCCTCGTCGTTGAGGCGCTCGCAGTTCGGCAGCTTCGCCTTGGAGGCATAGATGGCGTTCAGGTGCAGCGGATGATAGCGCAAGGTCGTGTAGATGCCGGCGTCGTACAGGTATTTGGCGAACTTGTCGCGCTTCCCTCCGGGCACGCTCACGCAGTACGTGAAGTAAGAGTGGCGGGCGTCCTTGGGCGCGTCCTGCGGGCGGATCAGCCACGCCAGCGAGGCGAACTCCTGCTGGTACGTCTCCCATATCGCCTTGCGGCGTCCCTGCATCCTGTCGAGCTTGCGCAGCTGCGCCAAGCCGATCGAGGCGGCGATGTCGCTCGGCAGCATCTTCGGGAAGAAATCCGCGACGTTGTACTCCCACCAGCGGTCTTTGGACGCCGAGGCCTCGAAGCCGGACTTGCCGATGCCGCAGTAGCGCAGCTGCCGGGCGCGCGCCGTCCGCTTCGGGTTTTTCGCCGTGAGGCCGCCGCCTTCGCCCATCGCGAGGTTCTTGACCGCGTCGAAGCTGTAGATGCCGACGTCGCCGAGGCCCCCGCAGGCCGCTCCCTTGAGGCGCGAGTCGACGGCGTGCGCGGCGTCCTCGATGACGGGCAGGCCGAGCGCCTCGATCTCGTCGACGCGCGCGGGAAGCCCCGCGTAGTGGACGACCATCACGGCGCGCGTCTTTTTCGTGAGCGCGGCCTCGATCGTCCTCCGCGTCGCGTTGTGCGTGGCGGGATCCACGTCGCAGAACACGGGCACATGGCCGCAGAGGACGACCGCGTGCGCGCAGGAGATCCAAGTGAAGGAGGGCACGATCACCTCCGAGCCCGGCGGCAGGTCGAGGAGCTTGACCGCCATCTGAAGCGCGTTCGAGCCGGAGTCGAGCAGGACGAAGCCGGGCAGCGCGAGGCGCTCGGCGAAGTTTTTCTCGAACAGGGCCGTCTTTGGGCCGATCCCGATCCACTGCGCCTCGAGGCTCGTGCGGATCTCCTCGAGCTCTTCCGGGCCCATCAACGAACCGAAGACGTTGATCAAGAGACGGCCGCCTCGACCGGCTTGAACTTCGGCCAGTTCAGGCTCAGGATGTCGCGGTCCGCGGCGCTCCCCGAGATCCAGAAGCCGCAACGGTCGTAGTACGCGAGAGCCGGATTGCCTTTCAGGACGACGCAGCCGATGTTCTGCGTGCGGCTTGCTCCGATATAGGAACACATCAGGATCATCGCGGCGGCCATGATGCCTTTGCCCGCCGCTTCCGGGGCCGCGATGACGTTGTACACGTCGGCGCGGCCGTTCTCCATGCGGAAGCCCAGGCAGCCGGCTTTCTTTCCTTCATGCTCGACGATGAACATGAAGTCGTCCTTGCGCTTGAGATAGCCGGCGTACCACGCCTTCTGCATCGCCTCGTTGATCTCGCCTTTGAAGAAGAAGCCGGCCTTCGCGCCGTTCTTCCACGAGCGGAGCTCGTCGAGGTCGGCCGTTCCGGCGGCGCGCAGCTTCACGCGCGAGCCGGGCGAAGTGATCGTCAGCTCTCCTTTCATCGCGTCACTTCACGGACGGAAGCGCCGCGATCTCCGCGTAGAGATGCACGGCCGAGGCGATCGCCTTCTGGAACATGCCCAGGTGAAGGCTCTCGTTCTCAGAGTGCGGGTTCGAGAGCGGGTCCTCGACGCCGATGAGGAGCGCCGGAGCCCCCTTCAGCGCCTTGGCGAAAGGCTCCACGAACGGGATCGAGCCGCCGCAGCCCATGTCCACGGCGGAGCGGCCGTAGCCCTTCTTGAGGGCTGCGCGCGCGGCCGTGAACGCGGGGGCGTCCGTGTCGGTCGTCCATGACGGGTTGGCCGTCTCGCCGGAGAATTCGACTTTCACGCCCCACGGCGCGTTCTTGAGGAGGTGCTTCTTCAGCTGCGCCAGGACCTTCTTCGGGTCCTGGCCGGGGACGACGCGGATGCCCATGTGTGCCCATGCCGAGTCGTTGATGATGTTGGCGCAGTCCTTCTTCGACGAGGCCTGAATCGCGTTGACCGAGAACGTCGGCCAGTACCAGTTCGAGCGCAGCAGGTCCTTCGCGGGGGCCATGAGCTTCGTGCCTTTGAACAGGCCGCTCTGCTCGCGGAAGGTCTTCTCGGTGTACTTGAGGACCTTGAGGCTCGCCTCGGCCGCCTTCGCGGGCTTCTTCACGTCCTTGTAGATGCCGGGGATCGTCATGCGGCCTTTCGCGTCGACGACGGAGGAGATCATCTTGGCCAGCGCCTGCACCGGATCGGCGACGGCGCCGCCCCACATGCCCGAATGAAGGGGATGGTCCATCGAGCGCACGGTCACGTCGACCGCTACGATGCCGCGCAGGGCCACCGTGATCGACGGCGTCTCGTGGTCGAAGTTGCCGGTGTCGGTGAGCACGATCACGTCGGCCATGACCTTCGACGCGTACTTCTGGAGGAACGGTTCGAGGTTGTCCGAGCCGCACTCCTCCTCGCCCTCGATGATCAATTTGACGTTGACCGGCAGGCTGCCGTGCGTCTTGAGCCAGGACGCGATCGCGCTCGTGTGGGCCACCGCGCCGGCCTTATCGTCGGCGCAGCCGCGCCCGAACAGCCGGCCGTCGCGCTCGGTGGGCTCGAAGGGCGGAGACTTCCACAATTCCTCGCGTCCGGCGGGCTGGACGTCGTGATGCGCGTACAGGAGCAAGGTCGGCTTGCCCGGGGCGTGCAGCCAATCGGCGTACACATAAGGGTGGGCGCCGGGCAGCGTCAGGATCTCGACGTTCTCGAGGCCCCGCTGACGGCACAGGGCGGCGACGGCCTCGGCGGAGCGCACGACCTCCTTGGGGTCGAAGCCGGGAAACGAGACGCTCGGAATGCGCGCGAGGGTCTTCAGGTCTTCCAGGAACTCGGTGTAATGATCATCGGCGTACAGGACGGCGGCGTCGGATTTGGAGGAGAGGTCGCTCATGAGGGCGATCATACCAAGTTGGAAACTTGGTGTCAGGCCTAACGGTTTAACTGTTTTCCAGTCGGACGAATCGCGTGAAAACAGTTAAACCGTTAGGCCTGACACCACCTTTGGTAGAATCGCCGGAGATGCCCATCCTGCCGCGCTACGTCCTGCGCCAGTTCCTGCCGATCTTCGGCGCCTGCTGCGCCCTGTTCCTGGGCGTGCTGATGATGAACCAGTTCCTGCGCCTGTTCTCGCTCGCGATGATGAAGGGCATTCCGGCCTGGTGGATTCTGGCCTGCTTCGCGCGCCTGCTTCCTTCCTTCGCCGCCCTCGTGGTGCCGATGTCGTTCCTGGTCGCGTCGATGCTGGTGCTGGGCCATCTCGCGGACAGCGGAGAGGTCATGGCGCTACGGGCCAGCGGTTTCTCCTACGGCGAGATCACGCGTCCCCTTCTCTGGGCGTCCATCGCCCTGTCGATCCTGCTGCTCTTCATCAACCACAAGGCCGGCCCGGACGGGTATCATTCGTTCAAGAAGCGCACGACCGAGGCGGCGCAGAAGGTGGCGCGCGTGGACCTGCGGCCGCGCTCCTTCACCGAACTCGGCCCCTGGCGGCTTTATGCGCGCGGCTCGGACGCGAAGACGGGCTTCCTCGAGGGCGTCTATCTCGTCAAGCCGGGCGCGGGATCGGGCATGCGCGTCAACGCGGAGAAAGGGCGGCTGACCACCGATCCCGGGCGCGGAATCACGCTCGAGCTCCTCGACGGCCAGATTCAGCTCCCGAGCAAAGAGCCCGAGCGCTTCACCTCCGGCCGCTTCGAGCGCTACAGCGTCTACGTGCCGCTGGGCGGCGCGGCGGCGGCGACCCCGCGCGAACTCGACATACAGGAGATGACCAGCGTACGCCTGCGCGAGAGGGCGAAGGATCCTTCGACGCCGGGCGACCGCCGTCTGGAGTACCGCGTCGAGACGGCCGTGCGCACCGTCGGGGCGCTCTCGCCGTTCGTGTTCTTTTGGGTGGGCATTCCTCTCAGTATGGCCAAGCGCCGGTCCCGCGGCGCGGACTTCGTCGCGAGCCTCGCCGTCATGTTCGTCTTTTACGGGCTTCTCGTCGTGGGTGTCAGCCTGGGCCGCCGCCACGAGGCGCTGTCCGACGTCGCCCCGTGGCTGTGCGACTGCGCGGGGCTGGTGGCCGGCGTCTTTCTGACCCGCAGGGCGGCGGCGCAGTGACGATCTATACCCGCTACATGGTCGGGCGCTTCGCGAAGCCCTTCGCCTTCGGCCTCGGCCTCTTCGCGGTGCTCATCTTTCTCGGCGACACCTTCGACAAGATGAATCCGATCATGCGCTCGCACGCCTCGCTCGCGACGATTCTCGAGTGCCTGTGGCTCGAGGTCCCGTATTGGGCCGGGCGTGTGATCCCGATGGCGACCCTGCTGGCGACCCTCGTGGCTATCGGCGGCTTCGTGCAGAGCGGCGAATGGCTCGCGACGCAGTCGTGCGGCATCGAGACGAAACGTTTCTGGATTCCGGTGCTCGGCTGCGCGCTCGCGGTCTCGGTGCTCGCCTTCGCGGCGCAGGAAACCGTCATGCCGGCCGCCTGGGCGCGCTCGCGGCGGCTGTGGCGGGAGAAGGTCCATCCGGAATGGGAATGGACCAAGTACCAGAACGTGGCGCTCCTGGGCGGCCCCGATCAATTCGTCCAGGCCTGGCTGTTTCTGCCGAAGGACGGGAAGCTCGAGCGCCCGATCCTGGAGACGATGGGCGCCGCCGGCGTGGAGCGCCAGCTCGACGCCAAATACGCGTTCTGGGATCCGGCGCGCCGCCGCTGGGTCTTCCACGACGGAGTCGAGCGCGTGTTCGGCCCGCTGGGCGTCGTCGAAACGCCGTTCGAGAGCAAGGTCTCGGATCTGGACGCCGCGCCCTTGGACCTGGTTCCCAGGGCCACGAGCCCCGATGAGCTCACGATCCGCGAAGCGCTCGCCTATTCGCATCTCGTCGGGCGCTTCGGCGGCTCGCAGCGCGAATACGAGGTCGCGGCGATGGCGAAGATCGCCTACCCGTTCACGAACCTGATCATCTGCGCGCTCGGCATCCCGATCGCGCTGCGCCTGCGAAAATCCTCTCGCGTCCTCAGCTTCTCCGCCGCCCTGGCGCTCTCCTTCATCTTCCTGTGGATGATGGAGGTCGGCCGCACGCTCGGCGTGAGCGGTCGCTTGCCGCCGTTCGTTTCCGCCTGGCTGGCCAACGTCGGCTTCGGCGCGCTCGCGCTGTTCCTGATCCGGCGCTGGGACCTGTAAGAGCGGGGTCGGCGACGCCGGCCCTACTGCGCGGTGCGCGCGGAGAGGTACGTGCGCTGGTGGTCGGCGACGAGCACGCCGCTGAACGTCTGGGACGAGACGACCACGCCGGAAGCGCTCTTGTAGTAGACGGCGACGTCGTGCTTGCCGGCGTCGAGCTTCACGCGCGCCATGCGGATCTGCGCGGGGAGGACCGCCCAGCTTCGCGTGTCGGCGTACTCGCTGACGGCGGCCGCGCCGTGTGCGACGCCGCGCGTGGCGCCCTTGCACAGCGTCGCCTGCCAGCCGCTGAACTGCTTGTCGCAGGCCGCGG
The DNA here is from genome assembly GCA_038211115.1 of Elusimicrobiota bacterium. Taxonomy (GTDB): domain Bacteria; phylum Elusimicrobiota; class Elusimicrobia; order UBA1565; family UBA9628; genus GWA2-66-18. Next base: position 12,768 of record JBBQVX010000038.1, read on the forward strand.
CGGCGGCTTTCGCGGCGCTCTCCGCGAGGATGTACTTGATCGTCGCGCGCGCGATCGCGCGCGCCTTGATCACTCCGATGCGCTGCTCGAAAGTCTTGATCGCGATCGCCGCGACGTCCTCCATCAGGATCGTCGACGCGGCGGGCTTGCCGTCGACGAGGACCTCCGATGAGGTGATCATGTAGGGGTCCTGCGTGTAGACCGGGAACGCGACGGTGACGGCCGAGCCCATGAAGCCGGCTGTGAGAGCGTTCTTGACCCGCGCGTCCTCCGCCTCGGCGTCTCCGCTCTGCCGCATCATCGGGATGGCCTGGTTCCAGGACACCTGGAGGGTCTGAGTGATCTTGCGCGGAGCGACGCCGTTATAATGGATGAACACGAGCTCCCCGCGGTTCTTGGCGGCTTTAGGAAAGTCGAAGCGGGGCGCGGGAGTGCCGTAGGTGCGCTGATAGTCGGCGTAGGCGACCTTCGCCGCCTGATAGGAGATGCGCGCGTCGTCGCGCTTGCCGGCGTCCGCGTACAGCATCGCGTCGAGGTAGCGGGCGAAGGCGTCGTCCTTGTAGACGTTCCGGGAGCCGGCCTTGTCGCCGAGCTCAGTTAGGAAACGCTCGACCTTACGGCTCTCGACCAAGGCCTCGTCGTGATTGCCGAGGAGGACGTAGTTTAGGGCGCGGCAGACGTGGGTCAGGGTGCGCTCGAAAGGCTCGCCCGCGTAGTCCATGGTCGCGTCGTTGATGACGAGCATGGCGCCCGCCTTCGAGAGGCTGGTCGTGTAGAGCTCGTCCATGCGCCGCTCGGCGATGTCGAAGCTAGCGTCGCTTTCCTTGTACTTGCCCGCGTGGTGCTGTACGAGGCCCTTATCGAGGTAAAACAGCACGGTGTTGCGTTTGCCGTACTCGTGCTCCTTCTGCGACTCGAGATAGGCTTCAGCCTGGGCGTACTGGCGCTGGGCGAGATACGCGTTGACCGTACGCTTGCTGGCGCTCGACGGCCCGGTGCAGCCCACGGCCGCGAAGGCGGCGGCGGCCAGAAGCGCGCAGGACGCGAAACGCAGCGCCCTCACGGCATCACCTGTTCGTCGATTTCGCGTTCTTCGGCGGAGGTCAGCGCCGCCTGGGACGGCGCGGGGTCGGTCCGGGCCTCCTCCGAGACGAGCTCCGCTTGCGCCTTCTCCGCGTTTGCGATCACGCGCTCAACGGGCGCCGCCCGGGCCGGCGCCGGAGCCGGCGCCGGAGCCGGGCGCGGCTCGTCGTCGATGCGGAAGGTATTTCCGCGGGGCCGCGCGGCGGCGGTGGGCTTGGATTCGGCCTCGTCGTCTATCCGGAACGTCTTCATGAGCCCCGCCTCGTCCGGCTTGGGCTCGTCGTCGACCCGGAAGGTCTTGCGGGCGGCGACGGGTTCGCTCTTGGCCGCAGGCTTCGTCGAAGGCTTCCAGGCGTCGCGGTCGTCGATGATGAGCTTCACGAGCTTGGCCGCGAGGTTCGCGGCGGCGGACTCGATGCCCGCCGAGACCGAGTCGGCGGTGCCGGCTGAAAAAATCATCGCCGAGGTTTTCGCGTCTTGACGCTCGGAGTACTTGCGCAGGACGTTGCCTGCCGCGTCGCGCACGCTCACTTCGGCGGCCGCGAAATAGGAGTCCTCGTATGTGATGAACATGGCGGGGAGGAAGAGCAGCGCGCCGGTCACGACCGCCTTGCCGGTGCCGGCGGGATCCTGCGTGTACTTACCGGAGAAATCGGCGTCGATGATCAGGTCGCGGTCGCCTGAGCCTGAGCCGGCGAGCATGTCGACGCGCGAGAAAGCCGAGGAGGCCTGCAGCGCGCGCAGGAACTGCCCGTCGACGTCGTCGGCCTGGGCCCACATCGGCCGAAACATTCCGCGGTCGTGGTGGCGCTCCATGTAATCGGTGTTCATCATGCCCATGCCCTGCCATTCGAAGCGGGACTTCTTTAGGCGCACGCCGACCTTGAGCGGAAGCGGGGCGTCGGCTCGCGGCATCGACGCCGGCTTCGGCGGCTTCACGACGAAGCCGCTGCAGCCGGTCAACAGCAGCCCGCCGAGGGCGAACGCCGCCGCCGAAAGTCGATGGACGCGCATCGGAGTCTTTACGGCTTGGTTGCCGAGGGCTTTTTCTCAGGCGCCGCCTGCTTGAGATCCTCGACCTTGAGGTCTTGCTGGGCCTTGTCGGCGGCCTGGCGGACCTTCTCGGTCGAGGCGGGCTGGTCGTCCGCCTTCGGCGCGGACTTCCACTCGCGCGACGGGGCCACGGGCTCCGTGTCCGAGCCGCCGAACAGGAAGCTGATCTGGGCGCCCAGCGCGACCTCGCGCGGGATCTTCTTTTCGGTGCCCCGGCTCTCGGTGGTCACGCGTTTGTTGCTGACGGCGGCTGAGAGGTCGAGCATGACGTGCAGGAAGTTGAGGCCCGCGCCGGCCGTGAAGACCGTGCCGGCCGAGGTCTCGGCCGTGTTGCGCATGAAGCCCACCCGCAGCGGGATGTTGATCCAGGCGCGGTTGAACACGTTGAACTCGCTACCGACGCCGACTTGGCGGCTCGCCGTGTTGTCGACGGGGGTGAGGTTGCGGGTCAGGTCGACGTCGGCGGCCAAGTTCCACCAGTTGAACGGGGAAATCGAGACGCCGAGGCGGACCTGCGGGTTGACCTTGAACTTGTCGGAGAGCCCCGCGCGCATCGCGGCGTCGGGCTGCTTGAAGGACGGATTGTTGAGGTTCCGGCCGATGAGGCCGATGCGCGGCTTGAGCGCCACGCCGTCGAACGAGCGGTCGAGGTCCCAGAGCGCTGCGGCGTCCACGCCCAGGTTCGAGCTCTTACGCGCGCCGTTCTTGAGGGAATCGACGATGTTGTTCTGGCTGTTGTCGTTGCGCAGGACGAAGTAATCGGCGTAGCCCACGTTGGCGGCCATGATCTTCAGCGCGCCGCCGACGTACAGCCCCGGCGCGAACGGCAGTTCGTGGCCGTAGGCGGCGCCGAGCTCTGCGATGTTGGCGCCTTTGACGATCAGCTTCGAGTCGTTGAGGCCGGCCGCGAGGGCGGCGGCGTTGGTGTGCCCCGCCGCGCGGTCCACCTGCGGCACCGCGCCGGCGTCGACGGTCCCCGTGAAGAAGATGCCGAGCTTGCCGATCCGGAAGTCCGTGCCGAAGTCGCCGTCGAAGCGCAGGCCGCTGCCCGGCTGGTCGAACTTGGCGAGAGCCGCGTCGATCTGGGCCTGGGTCGGGGCGTTGCCGGCGTTCGCGTCGTCGCGCATCCTGCGCAGATCGTTCGCGCCTTCGATCACCGAGCCGGTCAGGCCCGCGTGCACGCCGAGCGGGATCGCGAGGCCGTAGGAGTTGACCGTCGTCCGTCCGAGCGCCGCCGGGTTCCAATATGACGCGAGCGGCCCTTGCGCCGAGGCCACGCCGGCGCCGCCCATACCGAGGGCGCGCGCGCCGCGCGCGTGCCACTCGAGGGCCGAGGCGGGGGAGACGAACACGGAGAGGAGGAGGAGGGCGAGGAGGGCGCTAGTCGGTTTCATGACGCCAGTATGCCAAATCCACGGCGGGCGAAAAAGGGCCGGGCGGCCCCGAAGGGCCGCCCGGCGGTTTCTCCTGGTGAGGAGAGCTTTTAGTAGCCCAGCTTGCCGTCCTTGAGGGTCTTCGTGAGGTTCTCGATCGCGCGGCTGTCGCCGGTCATCGAGAGTTCGAAGTTGGTCACGTTGCCGTTGCCGCTGACCCGGCGGATCGTGTAGGTCACGCCGAAGTGGTCGAGGTAGCCGCGGATGTAGCTCAGGGCGTCGGCCTTAACCGCGCGCCCGGCCGAGAAGACCACGAGGCCCTGCGCCGTCTTCGCCTCCTCCTGGTGCTCCGGAAGGATCGAGCCGGCCGCCTCGGGGAGGAGGCCGCGGGTCGGCTTGTCGAAGATGTCGATCGCCGACGTCTTGACCTTCAACGAGAGCCACGACGCCGGTCCCGACGCCGGGGCGGCGGCCTGCGGGAGGTTGATGCCGTGGGCTTTCGCGGCCGCGCGGATTTCCGCCTCATGCAGGATCGTTCCGTCCTTCTTCGTCGCGTTGACGAGAACCTGCGCCATCGCGTTCGGGATGGTCGCGGCCTTCGCGAACATCGTCGGCATGATGAGCATCTCGGCCATCGCGGCGCCTTCCTCGGCGCCGAGCTTGGCGATCAGCGCCTTTCGGAGCTTCCACGCGAAACCGCCCCACGCCTGGCCCTGATCGTGGACCTCGTCGTACTCGTTGTATTGGTACTTATTCTCACCGTGGCGGATGTAGTCCACGCCCCCGCGCGCCTGCTTGAGGAAGTGCTCGCCGATGACCGGGTTGTTCAGGCGGAACATCGAGAGGATGTCGCCCCAGCCTTCGGACAGGCCGCCGTTGACGATGCCGCCGGTGAAGTCGTCCCAGTAGTGGCCGTTCTCGTGCTCGGCGACGGTGTCGTACGCGGAGTTCACGCAGTTCTTGCTCGAGCGGAAGAAATTGAGGCTCGGGCGGCCGGGCGTGTAGTAGGCGTTGCACTCGTCGTCGACGTTCGTGCGGACGGGAAGCTGGGTCTTATCCATCTTCTCGTTGCTGAGCTTGCGCTCGCGCAGGAAATTGAGGGACATGTTGACCTTATGGAACGCGTTGACCTGCGCCAGGGTGTTCTCGTCCTCGATGCCCGTGCCGGTGTTGAAGACGACCTTGTTGTCGCCGGCCTTGACCTTGACCTTCACGCTGAGCGTCGCGCCCTGCTGGTTCTCGACCCGGACGTACGGGCCGGCCAGCGTGGCCGTGAGCTCGAGGCCTTCGGTGCCGATCTCGCCGGAGACGTCGGAGGGAAGCGCGCCGTTCTTGTCGGTCACGTAGGACTTCCCGCCGATCTTCACTTCCATGAAGGGCATCGGGACTTCGCTGATGACCGCGTTCGGGAGGATCGGACCGCGATCGACGGTGTTTCCGCTGATCTTGCCGCTCACGCCGCCGGAGTTCGGCTCGGTGGAAGGGAGCTGGAAGCTCTCCAGGCCGGCGCGGTTGTCCCACGCGAAGACGAGGCCGGTGACGACGTCGACGGCGACCATGAACGGCAGGCCTTCCGCGACGTACAGCTTCACGTTGCGCCACGCGCCGCGCGAATAGATGAGCTTCTGCTCGGAGAACTCGAAAGTCGTGGAGACGTCGGCGGCCGGCATGCCGGTGCGCTCGGCGATCTTGCCCATGATCTGCTCGTCGGTCAGCACCGTCTCGGTGTTCGCGTCGATCTGCGGGAAGACCTGACCGGTCTGCGCGACGATCGTCGGGCGGCCCTCCAGGGTCTTGATCGTGAAGGAGAGGCCCGAGCCGTGGACGACGAGTCCGTTCTTGGTCTGGCGGAAGTACACGAAGAGGGTGTCCGCCTGCTCGCCGCGGCCCTCGAACTTCTGGGCGTGGACGAGGCGGAGGTCCGAGCTCGCCACGCCGTAGCGCGCGCGGTCGGCGTCGATCATCGCCCGGACGGCGTCCACCACGGCGGTCGCGTTCGACGCGTCGGCCGCGAGGACCTTGCGGCTCGTCTCGAAGATGCCGCCGACGTCGACGGCGCCGGGAACGAGGCCGTACGCCTCGACGCGCGTGGTCGGGACGCGGTCGGGGGAGGGGATGGTCGGCTGCTCGTCGGCCGCGCTGCCGTTGGGCAGCGACAGCGGCTTCTGCTCCTTGAGGCCCATGCGGGCGAAGATCGGAGCGGACTTCTCGGAGGCGCCGTCGAAGGAGATCGAGGCCGCGGGGCGGCGGAAGAGGATGGCGTCGAGGATGCGGGCGCCGACGCTCTTCACGACGGGGATCTCGGTCTTGGCGGTCGTCACGTTCACGGACGCCGTCTCGGCGTACGCGGCGGCTTCCTCGGCGACGTGCGTCGCGGCGCCGCCCGGCGTGCGGATGACGACCGGCGTCGCCTTGTCAGGAGTCGAGGCGACGGACTGCGAGACGACGGTCAGCGCGGCGGGGGCTTTGAGGACGGGGGTCGTAATCGCGGAGACGAGGGGGGCGGGTGAGACGCTCGGCGCGGCGAGCGAGCCGTTGAGGCCGAGCGTCGCCGGGGAGTTCTCGAGGGTGCCGGCGCTCGGGAGGATGCTGCCTCCGAGGGCGGGCACGACGGGGACCACCGAGCCGGAGCCGGTGCCGATCTGCGCGCGCATCTGCGCGGCGGCGGGCAAAGGCAGCGAGGTCAGGAAAAGGGAGACGGCGACGAGGACGGGGGAGAGGCGGGGCTGTTTCTTCATGTGCGCATTCTAGTAATCCCCGTCGAAAAAGCCTGAGGGCCGTTGGTCCCTTTCGTCGACGGGAGAGGGCCCAGAATGATCCGGGACCTTTGGGCCCCGAACGGGGCGCCGCCCGATTTGGTATCATGGCCTTCCCCATGGAAATCGGCATCGTCGGTCTACCCAACGTCGGCAAGTCCACCATCTTCAACGCGCTGACCTCAGGCAACGCCGCCGCGTCGAACTATCCGTTCACCACGATCGAGCCGAACGTCGGCGTCGTCGGCGTGCCTGACCCGCGCCTGGACCGCCTGACCGAGATCGCGAAGCCGAAAAAAACCATTCCCGCCTCCTGCCGCTTCGTCGACATCGCCGGTTTGGTCAAAGGCGCCGCTTCCGGCGAAGGCCTCGGCAATAAGTTCTTGGCGAACATCCGTGAGGTGGACGCCATCCTTCATATGGTCCGTTTGTTCAAGGATCCCGACGTCATCCACACGATGGGCGGCGTGGACTTCAAGCGCGACATCGACGTCATCGAGACCGAATTGATGCTCGCCGACCTCGAGAGCATCTCGAAGCAGTACGACAAGGTCTCCGGTAAGGCGAAGTCCGGCGACAAAGCCGCGAAGGAGGCGATGGTCGTCCTCGACGCGCTCAAAGGCGGCCTCGAGGCCGGCAAGCCCGCGCGCGCCATCGGCCTCGACCCGAAAGTTCTTCAGGAGTTCGCTCTTCTCACCGCGAAGCCGGTCCTCTACGTCGGCAACACCGACGAGGCTCCCGACGCGGCCACGCTCGCCGAGTTCGCGTCTTTCACCAAGGCCCGCGGTTCCGAATCGGTCGTGATCTGCGGCAAGCTCGAGAGCGAGATCGCCCAGCTGTCCGGCGAGGACCGCGAGATGTTCATGAAGGAGCTCGGCATGAAGCAGAGCGGCCTCGAGACCGTCATCGTCGGCGCCTACAAGACGCTCGGCCTGTGCTCCTACTTCACCGTCGGCGTCGAGGAGGTCCGCGCCTGGACCATCCACGTCGGCGACAAGGCCCCGCAGGCCGCCGGCGTCATCCACACGGACTTCGAGAAAGGCTTCATCAAGGCCGATATTTTCGGCTACGCCGACATCGACAAGCTCGGGTCCGAGGCGGCCCTCCGAGAGAAAGGGCTGATCCGCTCCGAAGGCAAAGAGTACGTCATGAAGGACGGCGATGTCTGCCACTTTAAGTTCGCCAACTGAGGCAACGTTGCCGTGCCGGCATTTCGGCCTATGCGGCGGCTGCTCCCTGCAGGACAAGCCTTATGACGTTCAACTCGGCTTAAAGGAAAAAAAGGTTCTCGCCGCCTTGGCCGGAATCGAGGGACTTCCCACGCCGTCCATCATCGGGTCTCCCGATCAATTTCACTACCGCAACAAGATGGAGTTCAGCTTCGGGGACGTGTACCCGCCCGTCGCCGGCCAGTGGCTGAAGCTCGGCATGAAGCCGAAGGGCCGCTGGTACGAGATCTTCAACCTGGAGGAGTGCCGCCTCCCCAGCCCCGAAGCGGCCAAGCTCGTGGCCGCCGTCCGCGCCTGGGCTGAACATGAAAAGGTGCCCCCGTACAATTCTCATAAAAAAGAAGGCGTTTTGCGGCATCTGGTCATCCGCGAGGCCAAGAATCGTCCGGAGCGCATGGTCCTCCTGGTCACGACCGACGGGAATATCCCCAAGCCCTCCTTTATAGAGGCGGTTCAGGGGGCCTATCCCGCGACCACGATCCTGCTCGGCTCGAACAAGAAGCAGTCGGACACCGCGATCTCGGATTCGATCGAGGTTCTGACGGGCACGGGCTACGTCACCGAGACCCTCTATTTCCCCGACGGCGCGGTCGACTACCGGATCTCTCCTCAGTCTTTCTTCCAGACCAACACGAAGGGGACCGAGGCGCTGTATGGGCTGCTGCGCGCCTGGACCCGCGAGCTGCCCGCGACGGGCACGGTGCTGGACCTCTATTGCGGCGGCGGCGGGATCGCGCTGTCCTTGGCCGGGGCCGCGCGCAAGGTCGTCGGGGTCGAGCTCAATCCTGCGGCCGTCGCCGACGCGAAGGCCAACGCCGAGCGCAACGGCTTCAAGAACTGCGAGTTCTACTGCTCGCCGGTCGAGCTGCTCCTGCCGTCTCTGCTCGACATGCGCCCCGAGGCCGTCGTCGTCGACCCGCCGCGCGCGGGCCTGCACGCGAAGGCCGCCGCCACTTTGCTCGAGATGGCGCCGCCCCTGATCTTCTACGTCTCCTGCAACCCGGAGTCGTTGGGTCGGGACCTCAAGATTTTGGGGGCCAAGTACGAGGTGGAGCGGCTCGTCGTGGTGGACTTGTTCCCGCACACGGATCATGTGGAGACGGTCGCGCGGCTGGTCCGGCGCGGAGCCTAGCCGTTTTTCGGATTTTCATGTCTCGGGAGACATCATCATCCGTCCCGGGACGAGTGATGAGTCGGAGCAATCGGGGAACTGTTTCCGGAAACAGTTGAACTCGCGTCTAGCCACCACCCCCGACGATAGGCTATAATCACGCGTCGGGCCGTCGATTGCGCTCGTAATACAAAGGATAGTGTGCCGCCCTGCGAAGGCGGATATCCAGGTTCAATTCCTGGCGAGCGCAATGGACGGCTGGACGCAGGGGTCGGGCCTCATGGGCCTGGCCTTTTTTTTTAGAACGACAGCGCGGGCAGCAGGCTCGCGTGCTGGTCGGTCCAGGCGGCCGCGCGCGAGGAGTTCAAGCCGTGCCAGCCTTTGCGCTCCACGAGCCGCGCGATCGAAGCGCTGCCTCCGACCGCGACCCACACCGACTCGACCCGCCCTTCCTCGACGCGTCCGGAGAACAGCTGCCGCTTCGACGCGGCGAAGAGGCCCAAGTCGCGCGCGGCCGCGCCGAGCACCGGACGCAGATCGAGGTAGCGGTTGGACACGTGCAGAAGGATCACGCCGCCGGGCTTCAGGCGTCGCAGGTAGACCGCGAACGCGTCCTTAGTCAGAAGATGGATCGGGACCGCGCCGCTGCTGAAGGCGTCGAGGACGAGCGCGTCGTAGGAGGCGCCTTCGGCGCGTTCGAGCGACAGGCGCCCGTCGCCGGTCACGACGCGGACTTTCGCCTCGCTCAGGCGCAGGTGCGAGAATAAGCTTCCCGCGATCGCAACGACGTCGGGGTCGAGCTCGTAGAAATCCATCGTCATGCCGGGGCGCCCATAGGCCGCGATGCTTCCCGCGCCGAGCCCGACGACGCCGACCGAGCGCCAGCCCCCGCCGAGCTCGCTCCAGGCTTCGCCGAGCGGCGAGGAGAAGCCGTAGTACGCGAGCGGCTCCGGCTGCTTCGCCGGATCGAGGAACTGCATACCGTGATCGGTGTTTCCGTGGAACAGCCAGCGGACGCCGTCGCGGTCCTGCACCGAGTAGACGCCGTAGAAGTTGCGCAGGCTGTAGACGGTTCCCGGGCGGCTGGCGGCGGCGGCGACCGCGCAGGCCGCCGCGAGGGCGAGCGCCCCGATTCCGGCCGCGGCCTTGCGGTGGGCCAGGAGCTGCTTCCAATCCCGGGTCGCGATCGCGGCGACCGCGAGGGCGCCGACGGCCGCCCAGTCGAGGGACACGGCGCCGACGCGGCGGCCAAACCACGGCACCGCGAGCCCGACGAGGACGCTGCCGAACAGGCCGCCGGCCGCGATCCAGACGTAGTATTCGGACATCGCGCGCTCGGACGAGGGCCGGCCGGCCGCGAGGGATTTGTGGAAGACCATGCTCAGCGCGAATAGCGCGAAGAGGATGTACGCGAACTTTCCGAGATCGAGCAGGCGGCCGAGGACCTGCGCAGGGGTTGAGTCCTGGTTGAACCAGAACGCGAGCGCCACGGGAACCAGGCACAGCGCGGCCCAGGCCGCCAGCACCGGAAGCATGGTCCGGTTCATCTTCTCGGGGTACCACGGCTCGCGCTTGAAGTTCAGCACGAAGGTAAGTAGATAGGTCGCGAGCGGCGCCGTCCACAGCAGGGGCACTGCGGCGAAATCCATGCTCAGGAGATTCGTCGCGGCGAGCAGGGCGGCGCACGGCGCCGCGCTGAGCATGAGCCACAGCGCGCGCTCGCGCGCCGAAGGGGCTCGTCCGCCGGCGGCGCGCTCGACGGCGCGGCCGCGAGGCATGCACGAGACGCACAGCGCAGCGTACGCCGCGTAAAGCGCCAGCCAAAGCCGGCCTTGGGCGGGCAAAGGCAGCAACGGCTCGAGGAGGAACGGGTAGGCGAACAGCGCGGAGGCGGCCCCTGCGTTCGACGCGGCGTAGAGGAAGTATCCGTTGGCGCGATCGTCGTCCGACGTCCTCATATACCAACTCTGCGCGACGACGACCGTCGTCGACAGCACGAAGAACGGCGCTCCGACCGACGCCAGGAGGGAACGGAGCAGCTCCGCGAGCGGGCCGGCGGCCGGGCGCGCCGTCGGCAGGGCCAACGGAAGGAAGAAGAAGGGGAGCGCCAGCACCGCGGTGTGGACGCGCGGATGAAACGGAGCCCGGCGGCCGTACAGGTAAGCGAGGAGGAGCAGGCCTTGGAAGAACATCATCGCGCCGGTCCAGACGAACGCGCTCCCGCCGAGGCGCGGGAGCAGAAGCTTCGCGGCGGCGAGTTCCAAGCAGAACGCGAGGAAAGAGCCGGTGAACGCGAGCGCCTGGAAGCGGAATCTCTGAGGCAAGCGGATAAGTTTAACTCAATTGCCGCTCTTGCGCTCGGCGCGCATCGGGGGTACAGTCTGCTGGGAACAAAACGGGACCCGCTGTTGTCCAAAAACATATGAAAAAATCGATTCTCCTGCTGCTCATCCTGCTGGCGGCCGGCTCCGCCCGCGCGGACCTCGCCAAAGGCGACGCGCTGTTCGAAAAGCGCCTCTATCAGGAAGCCCTGAAGGAATACGAGGGCGCGCTCGCGACGTCCGCCGGCGAGGAGCGGCTGAAGGCGCTGTACCGGGCGGCCGAGTCGCAGGCCCTGCTTTTCCGCTACGCGGAAGCGGCCCAGCGCGTGTTCCCCGAGAAGCTGCCGCAGGACCGCGTCTGGCGGGGGCGCTTCCTGCTCCTGCGCACCGAGCTCGCTCGCGAGTTCCTCAAGCAGTACGGCTGGGCCGCGCCCCAGGACGCCGAGGTGGGGACCAAGGATCTCACGAAACGCACGCGCGCGGAGTGGCAGGCGGACCTGAGCGCCGACTACAAGAAGTTGTGGGAGCTGCGCGAGGCGCTCGCCGCCCGGCCGATCGAGGGGGAGTCGTATTTCGTGGACTTGAAGGACGCCGACGCCGCGCTCGCCCCGACCTTATGGGACCTCGCGGTCCTGCGCTGGACCGATTATCTTTTGAACGAGGCAGCGACGGAGCCGGGCAAGAATCCGGCCGGGCTCTCGTTTCTCGTCGCGGACTACGCCGGAGCCTACGCACCCGACGAGCCTCCCGCCGCCCAGGCTGCGGCGATTTTGGAGGAGAGCGCCCGCATGGGCGGGGACGGGCGCGCGGAGGTCCGGGAAGGCTGGAAGCTCAAGCGCCTCCTGATTCCTTTTCAGCACTCCGGCTACGTCGCCGCAATGCCCGATCAAACGGCGGCGCGGCGGACGGCGATCGGGCTGCTCAACGGCTGGATGGGGTCGTTCTCGACGGCGAGCGGCAGGGCCGAGGCCGGCTATCAGGCCGCAGTGATGCTCAACGACGTTGATGACCCCGCCGGGGCGGTCGCTTCGTGCCGGACGGTCGAGAGGAGCTGGCCCCAGACGCGCGCGGCCAAGAGCTGCGCGAAGCTGCGCGCGCAGATCGAGCTTCCGACGCTCGCCGTCACGGGAAAGTTCGCGCCGCCGCCGGCCAAGGACATCCTGCGCCTGTCGACGCGCAACCTCGAGCGCGTGCACGTCGCGTTGCACCGCGTCGAGGCCGCGGAGATCGCGGAGATATCCCGACGCCGCGGCGATGATTGGTCGGCGCTGCGCAATCCGGACCGGGAGCTCGTGTCCGCTTTCCTCTCGCGCGAACCCGCCGCACGCTTCACCGTCGAGATCAAGCCTCCGGCGCCGTACCGGCAGACCGAGACGCAGACGGCGGCCCCGCCGTTGAAGGCGGGCGTCTACCTCGCGATCGCGAGCAACGACGCGGCGCCTAAGCCCGGCTCCTCGCTCATTTCCGTCGTGTTCGTGAACGTCACCGAGCTGTTCCTCATCGGCTCGGCCGGACCGACCGGTCCGGAGAGCGACTTCATCTTCGATCCGCAGGGGCCGCAGGAGCGCACCGTCGCCGGCTTCCACCTGTACGCGCTCGACGCGCGGACCGGCGCGCCCGCGGCCGGCGCGGGGATCGACGCGTTCAAGCGTACGAACTGGGGCCAGGTCGAGCGCCTGTCCCTGACGGCCGACGACGGGGGCGTCGCCGAGGTTCCGGCGACGGTGAGCCTGCGGTACAGCGACTCGCGGAATTTCTCGCTCGATCCGCTCGCCCGCTCGGGGGAGAACAGCGCCTACTGGCAGTCGCCGGCTTATTTCAACGTCTCGGTTCCCGCTCCGATCGAGCTTCATCTGGAAAGCGACCGGCCGATCTACCGCCCCGGCCAGACCGTGCGCGTCAAGACGACGGTCCTGCGACGGCTGCCGCGCGGCTACAAGGTATACGACGGAGCCTCGAAGCTCGTGATTTTCGTGCGCGACGCGAACGGGCAGGAGCTCTGCAAGGCCGAGCCGAAGCTCAACGCGATGGGCTCGGCTTCGATCGCGTGCGCGATCCCGACGGGCCGCCTGCTCGGCCAGTATTCGGCCCAGGCGTCGCTGTCCGATTTTGGCCACGGCTTCACCGGCTATCTCCCGTTCGCCGTCGAGGAGTACAAGCGCCCCGAGTTCGAGGTCAAGGTCGACGAGAGCACCGGCATCTGGCGCTACGGCCGCGCGGTCACGGTGACGGGCGAGGCGAAGTATTACTTCGGAGGCGCCGTTCCTGACGCGCCCGTGACGTACAGGGTGACCCGGTCGGTCTACATCCCCTGGTTCTGCTGGTGGTGGCGGTGGCAGTGGGGCTCGCGCGGGGCCACGGAGGTCGCCTCGGGCCAGGTCAAGACCGGCCCGGACGGCAAGTTCTCCTTTCCGGTCACGCCGCAGCCGTACGATCCGTCGGCGACGAACGGCCCGCCCTCGCGCTTCGAGGTCGCGGTCGAGTCGCGTGATCCCGGCGGCCGGACGATCACCGCGTCGCGTTCCTTCACGGCCGGGGAAAAATCGGTTCTGCTCTCCATCGAGCCTTCGGCCGGCTTCGCGCGCGCGGGCAAGGCGTATCCCGTCGCCGTGAAGCTCCTCAATCTCAACGAGCAGGCGCAGGACGGGAGCGGCTCGTTCGCGCTGTACCGGCTGGAGAAGGATCCGCCGGCCGAAGACGGCGACCCGCAGTGGGGCGGCCAGTTCGAGGGCAGCCCGTCGCTCGAGAGGCTGTACAAGGACGTTCCGAACGGCGTCGAAGCCGCCGCGGGTCGCCTGCGTTTCGCGAAGGACAAGCCCGTCGAGGCGCGCCTGCCCGCGCTCGTCGAGGGCGCCTACCGCCTCGTCGTGAAGGCGGATGATCCGGCGGGAGGGGCCGTCGAGCAGTCGGTGATCGTGCTGTCCGCCGGCGCCGGACGCACCTCGCTGCGCCTGCCCTCCGTCTCGCTCGCCGAGCACGCGACCGCGCTGCGAGGCGAGAAGTCCCGTTTACTGATCGGCTCGGGCGCGCTGTCGAAGATGATGATCGTCGAGATCTGGGGAGGCCAATCCATGCTCGAGCGCCGCGTCGTCCGCGGCGGCGGAGTGCAGATACTCGAGGTCCCCGTGACCGACGACCATAAGGGCGGCTTCACCGTGCGCTGGTTCGGCGCGCAGGATTTCAAGATCCGCGCCGGCCAGGCGCGCGTCGAGGTGCCGTGGAAGGACCGCGAGCTGTTCGTGAAGATCAAGCACACTCCGGTCATGAAGCCGGGCGAGAACGTCCGCTGGTCGCTGTCGGTGTCCGACCGCGACGGCAAGCCCGCCGGCGGCGAGGCCGCGGTGCGCGTCTACGACCGCTCGCTCGAGTATTACGCCGGCGCCGCCGGAGCTTGGACCTCGTCTTTGTACGCGCCGCGCTGGAGCTACTCTCCGGCGCAGGGCTCCTTGTTCCAGCCGTACGCCCAGCAGCTTCCCGTCGAGGAAGGCTGGGTCAAGAAGATGCTCGATCTCTACTATGGCGCAATCAACGAGCCGAGAGCTCCCGGGCTCCGGCTCAATCGCAGCCGCGTCTACGGCCGTGGCTTCGGGAGAATGAAGATGGCCGCCGCTCGCGGCGCGATGCGGGCGCCGGAGGAGGAGTCGGCGATGGACGGCCAGCTCAGCGGCGCCTCCGGCTTGGGAGGCGCGGC
>JBBQVX010000039.1:0-27139 GCA_038211115.1 Elusimicrobiota bacterium
GTCGACCGCTCGGCCTGCTACATGGCGCGCTACATCGCCAAGAACGTGGTGGCCGCCGGCCTTGCCGAGGAGTGCACGGTTCAGCTCGCCTACGCGATCGGCGTCGCCGAACCCGTCGGCGTCTACTTCGACACGCACGGCACCGGCGTCGCAGACGAGGCGCGCATCGAGGTCGCCGTTCGCAAGCTCTTCCCGATGACGCCGAAGGGCATCATCGACACGCTCAAGCTGCGCCGCCCGATCTACCGCCAGACCGCTTCCTACGGCCACTTCGGCCGCACCGAGAAGGGGTTCACGTGGGAGCTGACGGACAAGGCGGTCGCTCTGCGCGAGGAAGTCCTCGGTAAGGGCGCGAAGGCGAAGAAAGCCCTCGCCGTCGCCTAAATGGCAGGTGTCAGGCCTCCCATTGTTGCAGTATTCGAATTAGGAATTTCTTTTTCCGAATACTGCAACAATGGGAGGCCTGACACCGTTCGATCATGAGCGGAACTCCGCTCGTCCGGCCCGACACCTGGCGTCTCTGGTGGTCGTTCACCTGGCGCCAGGCGTTGGTCATGGTCCTCTCGACGATCGCCCTGGGGATCGTCCTCAGCGCGCTCAAATGGCTCGGCCTCCCGCCGCGCATGATGCTCGACGCGATGCCGTACCTGACCTTCGGCATCGTGTTATACTCCAGCTACGAGGCGTGCCGTCAGCTCTTCTCCATTTACGACATCCGCCTCATGGGAGCCCATTCCGGTGAACAAAACCATCGCCACCGCCGCTGAGGCGGCCGCGCGCGTCAAGGACGGCTCGATCGTCCTGCTCGGCGGCTTCGGCGTCTGCGGTCTCGCAGAAAATCTCATTCCCGCCGTGCTCGACAGCGGCGCCAAGGATCTCACGCTCGTCTCGAACAACGCCGGCCTCGACGAATTCGGCATCGGGACCTTGCTGCGCGCCGGGCGCGTGCGCAAGATGATCATGTCCTACGGCGGCGAGTGCAAGGCTTTCGAGGAGATGACCCTCACCAAGAAGCTCGAGGTCGAGTGGAACCCGCAGGGCACCTTGGCCGAGCGCCTGCGCGCCGGCGGCGCCGGCATCGGCGGCTTCTTCACGCCGACCGGCTACGGCACGCCGATCGCCGAAGGCAAGGAAACGCGGCTCATCGACGGCCGCTGGATGGTCTTCGAGAAGCCGCTCAAGGGCGACTTCGCCTTCATCAAGGCGTACAAGGGCGACGAGCTCGGCAACCTCGAGTACCGCAAGACGGCGCGCAATTTCAATCAGGTCATGGCGACCGCCGCGAACTACGTCGTCGCGGAAGTCGAGCAGCTCGTGGAGGTCGGCGGCCTGCACCCGGAGCACATCCACACACCCGGCATCTTCGTGGACGCGGTCCTTCTGGGCAAGTCGTACAAAAAACCGATCGAAAAACTCACCGTGAGGAAGGCCGCCGCCCATGTCTGAGCCTAAGGACAGCCGCATCGTCATTGCCCGCCAGGCCGCGTCCTTGCTCAAGGACGGCTCGTACGTCAACCTCGGTATCGGGATTCCCACGCTCATCCCGAACTACTTGCCAAAAGGCGTGTCGGTCACCCTTCACACGGAGAACGGGATGCTCGGCTACGGCCCGTACCCTCACGAGGGCGAGCAGGACCCCGACCTGATCAACGCCGGCAAGGAGACCGTCACCGAGCTCCCCGGCTGCTCGTACTTCGGCTCGCACGATTCGTTCGCGATCGTCCGCGGCGGCCATCTCGACGCGACCGTACTCGGCGCGATGGAAGTTTCCGCGGGCGGAGACCTCGCCAACTGGATGATCCCGGGTAAGAAGGTCAAAGGGATGGGCGGCGCCATGGACATGGTCGCGGGGGCTAAGCGCGTCATCGTCGCGATGGAGCACGCCACCAAGGACGGCAAGCCCAAGATCCTCGCCGCGTGCACTTTGCCCCTCACCGGCAAGGGCGTCGTGAGTTCCATCGTGACCGAGCTCGCGACCTTCGACGTGACGAAGGACGGGCTGGTCCTCACCGCGCTCTCGTCCGACACGACCCTCGAAAAGGTCAAGGAACTGACCGGCGCGCCGTTCAAGACCGCGGCGAAAATCGAAACCTACGCGCGCTAAAGGAACATTTTGACCGCGATCGGGTCACAACAGCCGGTGTCGGAACAGGACTTCCTGGAACAGCACTCGGAGCTCGTCTTCAACGTGGCTCTGCGCCTGACCGGAAACCGTTCCGACGCAGAAGACCTCGCCCAGGACGCTTTGATCCGGGCGCTGCGCGCTTTACCAAAATTTCGAGGCGACAGTAAGTTGTCGACGTGGGTCTACACGATCACGGTCAACACGTGGAAGAACCGGGTCCGTGCCGAGAAGAGCCGCGGCTTCTGGAAGACGATTTCGTTCGGGGCGTTCGGAGGCGATAAGGACGAGGACGAGCCGGTCTACGAGCCGGCCGGAAAAGACGCTCCGCCCGACGCGGAGCTCGAAAAGGAGGGAACGGCCGCCGTGGTACAGAAAGCTTTGCTTCAGCTCGACGCGGACGACCGGGCCATCGTCGTCCTCCGCGAGATCGAGGAACGCTCGTACGGCGAGATCGGCGAGGTCCTCGGACTCGCCGAGGGCACCGTCAAGTCGCGCCTGTTCCGCGCCCGCGCCAAGCTCAAGACTTTGCTCGATAAGGGAACCGCATGAACGACGAACTCCGCGAAAAACTCTCCGCCTACCTCGATGGCGCGCTCTCCGAAATGGACCGCAAGGACATCGAGGAGCGGCTCGCCCGCTCCGAGGAAATGCGCCTCGAGCTCGAGGCGCTGCGCGCCGTTTCCGCCTCGGTGAAGGGCCTGCCGAAGGAGAATCTGCCCGCCGGCTTCGCGGCGCGGCTCGAGGCCCGCCGCGCCCGCGGAGAGAAGCCCGAGCGCGCCTATTTCATCCTACCCCCCGCCTACCGGCCGCTCGCCTTCGCGCTCTCGTCCGCGGTCGTAGCACTCGTCATTTGGGACAAGAACAATCCGTCGAAGGAGTACGCCGAGCCTCACGTGGGCTGGGAAGGCGACCGGATCGCGGTGAAGAGCGCCGCCGAGGCGCCGCCCTCGGTCGACGTCAGCGGCCAGCTGTCGGCCATGAAGGTCGGCGCCAAGCTCTCCGAGGACGAGTCCGCGAAGAAAGAGGACGCCGGCAAGGCCGACGACGCGAACTCGACGTTCGGCAAGCACCTCAGCGCCCCCGGCAAGCCCTTTGGAATCGCGGAATCGGCCGGCGCCCTCGCCGGCGGGTCCGGGATGATCGCCCGCCAGGCCGCGGCGGTCTCGCCCGCCGCGCCCGCCGCCGCAAGCCCCGCGCCGCCGAGCGAGAAGGAGCCGCTCGAGGACAAGAACGCGCCTCTGATCGCGCGCAATGAAGAGGAGCGCTCCGCGATCAACGAACGCCTCTACAAGGGTTTCGAAGAAGAGAAGAAGCGCATGGGCATCGCCAGGATCATGGACAAGGACTCCGAGGGCGACCGCAGGGCCTCCGGCCAGGACGTGATGGCGCTTCAGGCCTCCCCCGAGGCGCCGGCCCTCGACCGCGTCGATCGCGCTCCCAGCAAGAGCGCCTCCGCGCGCGGCGCTCTCAGGGCCAAGGCCGAGCGGTCCGCTCCGACGCTCCAAGCCCTCGCCCTGCGCAGCGCCGACGCGCTATTTACCGCCTGGGCCGCCGCGGGCCTCCCCGGCAAGCCCCCGGCCGTCAAGTTCCCCGGGGAGATGGCGCTCTTCCTCGCCGGCCCGGCGGGCTGCGGCATCACCGACGTCCAGGAGCGCAAGAAGCTCATCGTGGTCCTTTATAAGAACGCGGGCTTCGACGACGCCTCGGCGCGCGTGCGGGCCGTTCCGCTCTCCTCGAAGCCGGTCGTCGTCAAGCCGGTCGAATAGCCGCCGGCCGCTCCTCACGGAACTTTTTCTCCGGGCCCGTGTCATAACTCGCGATACGGAGGAGCTCACATGAAACGCAACGCCCTGTCCGCCCTGCTCGTTCTCGGTCTCGCCGTTCCCGCGCCGGCCCAGCAGCTGCTCGCCTGGCCGATCGGAGCCGCCAACGCGGCGTTGCGCCTGTTCATGCCCGGGATGCCGATGCCTCATCCTTTCCTGCCCGGTCCCGGCCCGGCGCCCCGCCCGATGCCCATGCCCGGCCCGCGGCCGGCGCCGGTCCTTCCCCCCGAAGCCTCGCCGGTGACGATGACCGGCTATCACGTCGAGGGAACGATCACCGATCAGGTCGCGGAGCTGTCCTACCGGATCGTCTTCCGCAACCCGACGGACCGAAGGCTCGAGGGCGTGCTCATGGTGCCGCTGCCGGCCGACGCCTCGCTGTCGGGCTTCTCGATGGTGATCGGGGGTAAGGAGACCAAAGGCGAGCTGCTCGAGGCGTCGCAGGCCTCCTCCATCTACCAGAGCATCGTCAGCCGTGCGATCGATCCGGGCCTGCTCGAGCTCATCGGCGAGCGCATGTTCCGCGCGAAAGTGTTCCCGATCGAGCCCCGCGGCGAGATCGTCGCGACGCTCAAGATGACGCAGACGCTGGCCAAGAGCGGCGGCCTCGTCACTTTGTCCGTGCCGATGCGCTCGGCGCGCTTCACCCAGGGCGAGGGCGGGAAAGCCTCGGCGCGTATCGCGCTGAAGACGACGCGTCCCCTCCGCACGATTCTTTCATCAAACGCCGACACGCGCATCGTCCGCGACGGCGAGCACGGCGCGACCATCAGCTATGAAGAGGGCGCCGCCGGCCCGCAGGACCTGGCGCTCACCTTCTCGATGCGCGAGGACCCGCTCGCGGCGGGCGTGCTGGCGTACCGCGAGAGCGGCGAGGACGGCACGTTTCTGCTGACCCTGTCGCCGAAGATCGAGCTCGAGGCCAAGGCCGCGCCGAAGGCCGTCGTGTTCGTCGTGGACCGCTCCGGCTCGATGACGGAGGGCGGCAAGATGGACCAGGCGAAGAAGGCGCTCGCGTGGTGCGTCGATCGCCTGAACCCGCAGGACCGCTTCGGCGTCGTCGACTTCGCGACCGACTGGAGCGCCCTCGAGGAGGGCAAGCTTCTCGCCGCGACGCCGGAAAATAAGGCGCGCGCCAAGCGCTACATCGAACGCATCGAGGCGGCCGGCGGCACGAACATCGAGGCGGGTCTCGACCAGGGCCTCAAGCTCCTGAACACCGCGGGCGGGATCACGCCCATGCTGTTCTTTCTGACCGACGGCGTGCCGACGATCGGCCAGACCGATCCCGGCGCCCTGTTGCGCAAAGCCACCGCGGACAACGCGACCCTGCGCGCCCGCATCTTCTCGTTCGGCGTGGGCTCGGACGTGAACACCCTGCTTCTCGACAAGCTCGCCGAAGGCGGCCGCGGCGCCCGCGACTACGTCGCTCCGAGCGAGGACATCGAGGCCAAGGTCTCCTCCCTCTATCAGAAGGTCTCCCACCCGGCGCTCACCGACGTGAAGGTCGAGTGGAACGGCGTCGAAGTCGATCAGGTCTTTCCGAAGCCTGTTCCCGATCTTTTCCACGGCGGTGAACTGGCCCTGTACGGCCGCTTCCGCGCCGGCGGCAAGGGAACCGTGGTCGTGACGGGCAAGGCGAACGGCAAACCCGCGCGTTTCGAGTTTCCGGTCGACCTGCCGACCGAGAACTCGCACAACGCGTTTCTGCCGCGCCTGTGGGCCTCTCAGAAGATCGGCCATGAGCTCGACATGATCCGCCTCTCCGGCCGTCCGGCGGATCCGGAGGTCGTGTCGTCCATCGTGCGTCTCGCGAAGAAGCACGGCATCGTGACGCCGTACACTTCGTTCCTCGTCACCGAGGAAGGCACGGATCTGCGCCGCGCCGAGAACGAGGGCCGCCGCCGCTTCGACGCGCTGTCGGCGAACGCGGCCGGCAGCGGATTCTCCGGCGGAGCGGCCGCGGCGCACGAGGCGCAAGCCGACTCGATGATCTTCGGCGCGATGAAGGCGTCGCCCGCCGCGTCCGTGCGCGGCATGAAGTCCGGCAAGTTCGACGACGCGCCCGCCTCGCCGGCGATGATGCTCGACAAGCTCGAGAAGGACGCCCGCGACGAGAACAAGAACAAGGGCTACGCGTCGGTCGGAACGCGCACGATCGGCGGCAAGACCTTCTACGACCGCGGCGGGACCTGGGTCGACGCCGACGCCGAGACGCCCGAGGCCGCGTCGCTGCGCACGGTCACGGTGGAGGCGCGCGGCGCCGCCTACTTCGACCTGCTGTCGAAGGATCCCGGGCTCGCGCGCTATTTCGCCCTCGGCTCCGAGGTCACGGTGCTGCACCGCGGGATCGTCTACAAAGTCAGCGCGAAGTAAGATCTTTCGTCGATGCGGGGGGCGGCCGGGGAGACCCGGACCGCCCCCCGCGGGCTTTCCCGAAACGGTATAATCGGGAAAATATGTGCGGCATCGCGGGGACATTGTCTTTAGGCGCGAGCCTCGGCCCGGACGAGCGGGAAGCGGTCCTGACCATGACGCGGCGGCTTCGCCACCGCGGCCCCGACCGCCAGGCGATCGAGGGGGATGGACGCTGCGTTCTCGGCAGCGCGCGGCTGCGGATCACCGACCTCTCGGAGAACGGAGACCTGCCCCTCTCGAACGAGGACGGAACCGTTTGGATCGCGTACAACGGCGCGGTGACCAACTTCCGCGAGCTGCGCAGGAAGTTCCGCCTCGATGACAAGCACCGCTTCCGCTCCGGCTCAGACGCCGAGGTCCTGGTCCACCTCTACGAGGAGCTCGGGATCGGGATGCTCGAGCACCTGTCGGGCATGTTCGCCTTCTGCCTGCACGACCGCAGGGCGAATAAGGCCTACGTCGTGCGTGATTTTTACGGCCTGCGCCCGGTCTTCTACGCCGTCATCGGCGAGCGCCTGCATTTCGCCTCCGAGATCAAGGCGCTGCTCGAACTCCCGTCCGTCGGACGCGGCCTCGATCATCAGGCGCTGCGCGACTTTCTGTTCCTCGCCTACATCCCCGGAGCCTCCACGCCCTTTAAGGACATCCGTGAGCTCGAGGCCGGACGCCTCATCGAGGTCGATCTCGCCTCCGGCCGCCGCGAGGAGCGTTCGTACTACAGCCTGAAGTTCCGGGCCGACGAGTCGCTCACGGAGGAACGCTGCGCCGCGGATGTGCGGGAGCTCATGCGGGAATCCGTCCGGACCGCGCTGGACTGCGACGTTCCGGTCGGCATGACCTTGTCCGGCGGCGTCGATACGAGCAGCCTCCTGGCCCTGGCCAAGGACATCGGCCGCAGCGGGAAGCTCCACACGTTCTCGATCAAGATCGACGAGCCCTCCTTCGACGAATCGCGCTATCAGAAGATCATGGTCGACTTCGCGCGGCCCGTCCACCACGAGATCACGGTCGGCGCGAAGGATATCATCGACAACCTGCTGCCCGCGATCGCCCATCTCGACGAGCCGGCCGGCGACGGAGCCGCGATCCCGTCCTTCCTCCTGGCGCGGGAGGCGAAGAACCACGTGCGCGTGCTTCTGTCCGGCGAGGGCGGCGACGAGATCTTCAACGCGTACGAGACGCACCGCGCCTACAAAGCACGCCTGCTCTACCGCAGGCTCGTCCCGGCCTGGGCCCGCGGCGCCGCCAAGGCCGTGTCCGGGCTCCTGCCGACGTCCTACAGCAAGCTGTCCTTCGATTTCGTCTCCAAGCGCTTCACGCAGGGCTCCGAGCTCGACGTCGCGGACGCCCACGTCTACTGGCGCCACTCGCTGTCCGCGGAGGAGCAGGACCGGATCTGGAGCGGCGAGCCCTGCCGTCCGACGTCGCAGCTCTTCTCCGATTACTACCGCGGGCTCGACAACGCGGAGGGCCTCGATCGCGTCTCCCTGATGGACCTCCGCTACTATTTCGTCGATGACCTGATGGTCAAGAACGACCGCATGATCATGGCTCACTCCATCGAGACCCGCTTCCCCTACATGGAGCGAAACCTCGTCGAGTACATGGCGAAGATCCCGGCGCGCCTGCGCATGCGCGGCTTCCAGGGCCGCTACATCCAGCGGCTCGCCATGGACGGCCTGCTCCCGAAGGAGATCGCGCGCCGGCAGAACATGGGCCTCGAGCTCCCGCATTCGACGTGGTTCCTGAAGGAGTTCCGCGCGTTCGCGGAGGACGTCTTCAGCAAGGAGAACGTCGAACGCCTCGGCTTCCTCCGGCACGAGACCGTCATGGAGATGTGGCGGGAGCATCTCGCGCGCAGGAAAGACAACGGACGCGCGCTCTGGTGCCTGCTCAACCTGCTGCTCTGGCACAAGCTGTTCGTGTCGGAAGGCGGCTACAAGAGCCACCTGACCTCCGCGTAAGCCGCTTATCCTAGGTTAACGCGCCTCGACCGGACCCGGGGTAGACTATTTACATGAACATCCTCCCTCTTTCCTTCGCCTTCCTGCTGCTTTCGCTGCCCTGCTCGGCCCAACTGAACGTCGAGACCTTGGCGCCGCTCGACGCGTCGAGCGCCGTCCGCAAGCCGCGCATCCTGCCGCCCAGCGGCCTGAAGGGCGACGCGCCGAGCGTCACGCTCAGCTACGCGAACCGCTTCCCGGATAACTTCATCAAGAAGAACTCCTACGGAGCCGGCGGCGGGGCCGAGCTCGAGTTCCCGCTAAACAACCACGGTACCTCTTTCGTCGCCGGCGTCTCCGGCGTCGACAACTACAAGGTCTACGAAGAGGGCGGCCAGTGGAAGCAGGATCGCGTGCGATCCTTCCCGCTCACGGTCGGCGCTGTGCAGAAGATCGCGCGCATCGGCTGGGGCGACGCCCTGGGCGAACGCGGCTTCTTCATCGAGCCCCAGGTCGGCGCGGGCATCGGCGTCGCCGGCGTCACGACCTTCGCGGGCCCGACAAAGGACCCCGAGCCCTATTCGAACGGAGTCATCGAGACCCGCCAGCCCGTCCTGCCGATGCCGTATATCTCCGCCGGCCTGCGCGCCCAGCCTTACAAAGGAATCTCGCTGGGCCTCGAGGGGCGGCATTATGAAGTGCTCGGCGCCGCCGACGGCGCCCACGGCGGCAACTACCTGTTCGTCTCGCTGACCGCGACGCCGAAGCTGACCGCCCGCCTGAAACGACGGCATTGACAGCCGGGGACGTCCCGCTTATCCTAGCGGACCGCCTCCGATGAAGACTCTTCTCCTGCTCGCGGTCCTGGCTCTTCCCTCCCGCGCCGACGAGCTCACCCTCCACGTCTTTCCGAGCTCGTTCGGCGTGGACTGGTCGTCTCCCGCCTCGCTCGCGCGCTCGGCCGTACTTAACCACGTTCCGGCCCTCTTCACGCGCGACGGCTCGCCCATCGGGCACGTCACCGTCGACGTCGACTGCGCGGCGGACGCCAAGGAGCCGGCGCGTCGCGTCGCCGCAGGCATGACCGACGCCGACGGCGACGAAAGCGCGCGGCTGCTCCGAGGTCCCGGACTCGGACTGGGAATCCTGTTCCACGATTTCAAGGGCCGGCTCGAGGACCCGCGCCGTATCGAGGAACGGCTCCGCAGCCGCGCCGCGAAAGGCACCGTCAGCTTCGTGACGTTCCGGCTGGCGCCGAAGACCTGCCGCCGCCTCGTGCGCTACTTCGACGAGTACGAGGCCAAAGGCTACGGCGCCCACTACGGCCTGCCCAACCGGCCGCTGCATCGCGAGGGGGCCGGCTGCTCGGCTTTCGGAGCGAGCTTCGTCGAGACCGCGGGCCTGCTGAGCCCCGAGCTGTCGGCCGCGTGGAGCAAGACCGTCGCGGTGCCGCTGCGCTACGTGGGCGGACCGATCACAGGCGGACGCGTCGCCTTGTGGAAGCTGCTCTTCTCCAACGGCACGCATTGGGCTCGCGACGGGGAGCCCTCCAAGAGCGTCTTCTTCTATGACCCCGACACGATCCACGCCTGGATCAACGCCAAGGCCGCGGCGCGCGAGCCGGGCTACGAGGTGAAGTCGGAAGGCAAGGTCACGGGCATCGTCTACGACGCGACGAAGTCCCCCGCGCCGGCCGGCTCCATCTGGCAGGCGCCCTAGAGCCGCTTGAACGTCAGCGGCGGAACCTCGATCGACGTCCTCCGGGAATCGAGCGTTAGGTCGCCGCGCTGCCCCGAAGCTCGGATCTCCGCCCCCCGCGGCTCGAACGCGAACGCGAGGTAGTATCGGCCCGCCGTAAGGCCGGAGAACGAGAACCGGCCCTTCATGTCGGCCTCCGTCGACGCGACGAGCCCCGACGCGTCGAGCAGATAGGGCGCCGCGGGGTCGCTCTTACGGTAGAGCGCGATCTTGAGCGGCCTGAGCCCCTCGACGCGTCCCGCTATGCGTCCGGGCTTGAGCGCCCCTCCGCCCGAGAGGTCGAGCAGCCCGGCCGGGATGCCGCGCGGGCCCGCTTCGCCGCGCTTGGCCCAAACGGCCGCTTGCGCCGCGTCGCCGAGGTGCGCGTAGGCCAGCGCGATGCGGACGGCGCCCATCGGGCCGACGCGGTGCGCGGTCTCGTCGGCGAGCGTCCCGAGCGCGCCCAGAGCCTCCGCCGACGGCGGCGCGGCGGAGAGGTGCGCGAGCAGGACGGCGCGCGCGAGGTCGTCGCCCGCCTCCACGCCAAGCAGCAGCGCGGCGCGAAGCCCGGCCGGATCCATGAGCTTCGCCTCGGCCTCGTACCGCGCGCGCAGCGATTCGAGCCGGACGGCCGCGTAGGCCGGACGCAGCGGCGGAGCCGAGACCGGCAGATCGTACGCCGCCTGGGCCGGGCGCCCCTCCTCCTCCGTCAGGACGACGAACAGGCGGCGGCTGTCCGCGGGCGCGGACGGAAACGCCGTCCACGCGCCGTAGACGGACAGCGCGAGCAACGCCGCGCACCCGTTCGCGGCCGCCCACGCGAGCAGCCCCTTCGCGAGGCCCGGGCGCGGAGAAAGGCACGCGAGCGTCCCGGCCATCGCGACGAACGCGAGCGCCGAGCAAGCGAGGACGTTCGCGAACGGCTCGAGGGCGTTCATCGAGCCGAACGGGAACCAGACCTTCTGCGAGACTTCGAACCAGACGGCGAACGACCCGCGCGTGAGGAATAAGACGAGCGCCAGCGCGAAGCCGCGATAGAGGAAATCCGGGACAGACCATTTGCGCGCGCGTGCGACGGCGGCGGCCAGCCAGGCGAAACGCCCGAGACCTCCGAGCAGCGCGAGCGAGACGGCGCCCGTGAAGAGCCCTCGCGGCCCGGAGCGGGAGAGCGCCTCGTACCCCAGGACGAACAGCGGCCAGCCGGCGCGGCGCGGCAGGATGAAGTCGAGCGTGACGGGCAAGCGCGAGGCGAACAGCATCGCCGACAGCGCGGCCCCGGCGCCGAGCGCGGGAAGGACGAGGCGGCGGGCGTCAGTTACCGTCTTGGTCAACGGTGACGATCGGCTTCTTGGTGAATTTGGCCAGCATCGGACGCGCCTTCGCGGCGTCGCCGACGGCGACGATCGTCAGCTCATCGGGCCGGATGAAGACCTCGGCGGCGCGCCTCGCGCCGGCCGCGGTGACGGCCTGCACGCGCTCCACGTAGGAGTCGTACCAGGTGTCGGGAAGGCGCCGCGCGCGGAGCTTGAGCACCGCGTCGGCGACCCCGTCCTGCGTCTCGAGCGAGCGCGCGAAGCTCCCCGCGAGGTACGCCTTCGCCTGCTTGAGCTCGTCGGCCGTCGGCTCGGCCTTGCGCAACTTGACGAGATGCTCGAGAATCGCCGCGAGCGCCGGCTCCGCGACCTCGGTGCGCACGGGCGTGCGGATCTTAAACAGCGAGCCGGTCAGCCGGTGCTCGAGACGGCTGCCGATGCGGTAGGTGTAGCCCTTCGTCTCGCGGATATCGCGCACGAGGCGGGAGGAGAAGGAGCCGCCGAGCACCTGGTTGGCGATCAGGAGATCGAAGTAAGCGGGGTTGTCCTCGCGGACGGCCGGGTTGCCTATGATGAAGGAGACCTGGCTCGACTTCGGGCGGTCGAACAGGTAGACGGTGCGGTCGGCCTTGGCCGCCGTGACGGGCGGGGCGTCCTGGGCGGCGGCGCCGCCCGACCAAGTCCCGAAATGTCTCGCGACCATGGCCTCGGCCGCGGGACGGGACAGGTCGCCGACGAGGATCAGCAGCGCCCCGCGCGGCGTGAACAGCCGCTTATGGGCCGCCGCAACGCGCTCGCGGGTGAGGCGCTCGATCGAGGCGTCCGTCGGCGCGGTCACGGCGTAAGGATGTCCCGCGAAGATCTTCTTGTAGAACGCCACGCCCGCGAGGAAGTCGCTCTCTGCGCGCGACGCGGCGAGCTCCTCCTTCATGTTCGCCTTGCGCAGCGCGACTTCAGGCTCGGGGAACGAGGGCGTGCCCGCGACTTCGGCGAGCAGCGACGCCATCGCGTCGGCCTTGTCCGCGAGCGCGGACGCGTGCACGACGATCGCGTCGGGCTCGGCGTCGACGGAGATCGAGCCGCCGAACAGCTCCGCCGCCTCCGCGATCTGCTTCGAGGTCTTCGTCGCCGTTCCGTCGGTGAGCAGCTCGGCCAGAGCGTCGGCCAGGCCGGCGTCCTCGGGAGCGACCGCGGCCTCGCCGCCGGCGAGCGCCAGCCGCGCGGTGACGAGCGGCACGCGCTTGTCTTCGACGAGCAGCACGATCATGCCGTTCTTGAGCCGCCACTCGGCCCGCGGCGGGAGCTTCACGGCGCGCATCGGCGCGATCTCGGGGGGTTTCGACATGTCGACCGCGGACGCGAGGGACGCGGACAGCAGCAGGAGCGCGGAAATCATTTGGCCTCCCCGGCGGCGAGCTCGAACCACGTCGCGGCCGCGGACGTCAGGCGGGCCGCGGCGACGCGGCGGATCTGCTCGGGCGTGACGGCCATGAAGCGTCCGAGCTCGCGGTTCGCGGCCTCGGCGTCGCCGTCGAGCAGCGCGGCGTAGAGCAGGCGCTGCGCACGGCCCAGTCGGGTCTCCTGCCCGCGGAGCCAATCGGAGCGGAACTTCGTCTTCACGCGCTCGAGCTCGGCTGCCGGCAAGCCCTCCGCCGCGATCTTGGCGATCTCCGCCTCGACTAAGGCCTTGAGCTCGGACGCGGGCTTCTCGCGCTTGTGCACGACGAAGCCGCCGAAGGCGCCGGGCGCCTTGTACTCTTCCGCGTCCGAGATCGGGAAGCCGAGCCCGCCGTCGAGCGAGACCGCGGTCTGGGATTCCTTGACGAGTTTCTGGTACAGCCGCGCGCTCTTGCCGGAGAACAGCGCCTTGCCGAGCAGCAGCATCGCGTAGTACTCCTCCGTGCCGCGCTCCGGAGCGTCCTTCCAGGTGAACCCGAGGGCCGGCAGCTTCGCGTGCTCGTCGGTCAGCTTGATCGTCCGCTCGCCGTCCGGCTTGGCTTCCGAGAGGTCCGCGGCCTTCGGCCGGGGCTTGGTCGGCAGGGAGCCGAAGTAGGCTTCGACGAGCGAGCGCGTCGCGGCGGGATCGATGTCGCCGACGATCGCCATGGTGATATTGTCGGGCGAGTAGTACGCCTCGAAGAAGGCGCGCACGTCCTTCAGCGACGCGGCGTCGAGGTCCTCGAACGAGCCGATCGTCGGATGCGAGTTCTGCCAGTTGGAAAACGTGCGCGAGCCCATGTCCACGTAAAGCATCGGCCCGTAAGGCTCGTTGTCGACGCGCATGCGCTTTTCTTCCTTGACGACCTCGATCTGGTTCTTCGTCGCCTCGGGCGTCACGCTCAGGGCGCCGACGCGATCCGCGTCGAGCCAAAGCGCGACCGGCAGCGCGTTGGAGGGCACCTCCTCGTAGTAGAACGTGAAGTCCTCGTGCGTCGACGCGTTGTTGTCGCCGCCGTAGGTCTCGAGCAGCTTGTCGAAGCCTCCCTTCGGGACGTGCTTGGAGCCCTCGAACATCATGTGCTCGAACAGATGCGCGAAGCCGGAGCGTCCCGGCGCCTCGTGCCGCCCGCCGACGTCGACGATCATCGTCATCGCGACGACGGGCACGGACGCGTCGCGCGAGAGCAGGACGCGCATCCCGTTGGCGAGCGTGAAGCTCGAGAAATCGACGCGGGGCGCCGCGAGCGTCTCGGCGGCGCCGGCCGGAAGGGCCGCGAGCAAGGCCGTGAGCATCATCGCTTTCATCGCTTTCTCCGTCCTTTGATACGGATCGCGGTCGGAAGATCGTCGTCGGGCTCCGGCGGCTTCGCCGCGCGGTCCTGCGGCCGCTCGGCCAGCACGACCACGCGGGCGCTCTCCATGCCGTACGCGGAACCGTCGAAGCCGCCCCAGCACTGGCGATAAACGAAGCCGGCGCGCTCGATCTGAGCCTTGAGTTCGGTCAGCGCGTACACACGGACGCTCACGAACGAAGGCGTGCGCTTGCCGTCCGCGCCGACGATGATGCGGCGGTTGTCGAGACGCCCGCGCTCGAAGTCGAAGCTGATCTGATCGAGCACGACCGCGTTCTTGTTCTCCTCGCCCTGCTCCCAATAATTCGGCTCGAAGTGCCTCATCAGCCACTCCTTATTGAGCGCGTCGATGAGCAGCAGGCCGCCCGGCTTCAGCGCCTTGCGCGCCGACTCGAGGCAGCGCAGGTCCTCGCGGTCGCCGGCGCTCTGGCCGAACGCGCCGTCGAGGAGGACGACCGCGTCGATCTCGCTGCGGTAGGGGATCGCGGCCGTGTCCGCCTTCAGAAAATGGATGTTGAGCTTCTCGCCTTTAGCCCCCGTCCGGGCGGCCGCGAGCGCCCGCTCGTCGGGATCGAGCCCGACGACCCGATGGCCGCGGCGGGCGAGCTCGATCGTGCGCCGGCCCGAGCCGCAGCCGAGATCGAGCACGCGGGAGCGCGGCTCGAGGCGCATGAAGCGCTCGACGCCGTCGATCTGGGTCTTGATCTGGCTGTGCGGGCGGCGAGGATCGTCCTCGAGGTGCATCCGCCACCAAGACAGCGCCTCTTTCTTCATTGTCCGGATTCTATAAAGGAAGGCCCCTTTGCGATATAGGACTTTAGACCTATGTGCCCGTGAGCCCGGAGACCCTCCCGGCGGCCCGCCTCCGCGGCTATCCTCTTTACACACAGCGCTTTCCTCCTCCTACCGGGCTAACGCCCGGATCCCGGAAGACGGCGCGACGCGGAGACAGGAAGTAACGCCCCCTCAACCGCGGATCGACGGCAGAAGTCCGGCTCTTTTCCCAGGGAGCCGGACTTCTTCATTGGTATTGGTGTCAGGCCTCCCCTTGTTGCAGTATTACTCCGGGCATTTACAATTGGAATACTGCAACAACGGGAGGCCTGACACCAATTCTTTTTGGTACCATCGCCCCATGGAATTCCGTCTCGGCGTCGTCCAAAATTCCCCCAAATTCCTCAAGGCCCCCCAGAACCTCAAGGCGTGCTTCGAGGAGATGGACCGGCAGGCCGCCGACCTCTGGGTGCTGCCCGAGTTCTTCGCCGCGGGCTACAATTTCAAGACCAAGGCCGAGGCGCGCAGGTGCGCCGAGACCGCCGACGGCCCGCTCGTCTCCCTGCTCAAAGCCTACTCGGTGCGCAACGGCTGCGCGATCGCGGCGGGCTTCCCGGAGAAGGCCGGAACCAAGCTCTTCAACTCCGCGGTGCTCGTCGACGGCGGCAGGAGCCGCGTCTACCGCAAAACCCATCTCTTCGGCGGCGAGAAGAAGTATTTCACGCCCGGCAATACCGGCTTCTGGGTCGAGAAGGTCAAGGGCGTGAAGGTCGGCCCCATGATCTGCTTCGACTGGTTCTTTCCCGAGTCGGCCCGCACCTTGGCCCTGCTCGGCGCCGAGGTGATCGCCCATCCCTCGAACCTCGTCCTTCCCTGGGCGCCGGAAGGGATGAAAATCCGCTCGCTCGAGAACCGCGTCTTCTCCGCGACGGCCAACCGCGTGGGCGTCGAGCGCGGCCTTCGCTACATCGGCCAGTCCCAGATCTGCTCCCCGAACGGCTCCCTCCTGGTCCGCCTCGGGCCCGACCAGGCCGCCGCCGCGGTCGTCACCATCGACGCCTGGACCGCCAAGGACAAGAAGGTCCATCCGGCCTGCGACCTGTTCCAGGACCGCCGCCCGGCCAAGTATGCCTGCTAAGAAACCGGCCGGCCTTCCCTCCAAACCCGTCCGCGACTCCATCTCCGACGTCGCCGACCTCATGTTTCCCCCGGACGCGAACATGCACGGGACCGTGTTCGGCGGCAAGGTCCTCCAGATGGTGGACAAAGCCGCCTCCGTCTGCGCGATGCGCCACGCCGGCAAGCCGGTCGTAACCGTCGCCATGGAGCGCGTCGAGTTCCTCGTCCCGATCCGCGTCGGCACCTTCCTGATCGCCAACGCCCGCGTCAACCACACGGGCCGCTCCTCCATGGAGATCGGCGTCGAGGTCTACGCCGAGGACATGCCCGGAGGAACCCGCGTCCACACCAACTCCTGCCTCGTCACGATGGTGGCCGTGGACGCGAACGGCCGCCCTTCCCCCGTCCCCGGCCTCACCCTCGAGACCCCGGGCGACAAAGAGCGCTGGGCCGCGGCTGAAAAGCGTCGCGCCGCCCGCCTTAAAGCCTCCTAAACCGTCCTCCCTGTGGTCCGGCAGCCACCTGACCGCTCTTTAAACGTCGTTTATTCACTTGGAGCGTCATTTATCGCCGTTTCCGGTCCCCAACGGGGGGTGCCAAAATAACCCCCTCAAACAGCAGCAAATGACACTTGACGGACGAAAGCCGCGTGCTATAATTTTGTCAGTTCTCGCCGATTCGTCGTCGAGGAGGCCCCCGCCGAGGGGCTCGCACAAGTCGCAATACGAGGTGTACACGCATGCAAGGCAAAGTGAAGTGGTTCAACGATCAGAAGGGCTTCGGGTTCATCACCCCCGATGACGGCAGCGCGGACGTGTTCGTGCACCACAGCGCGATCCAGTCCGACGGCTTCCGCTCCCTGAGCGAGAACCAGGCCGTCCAGTACGATCTCCTTCAGACCGACAAGGGCCCGAAGGCTGCCGGCGTCATCAAGCTCTAATCAGAGCGCCCGGGCAAAAAGAGTCCCCCGACCGCATCGCGGTCGGGGGACTTTCTCTTTTACGGCCGTGAAATCACCCTAAATCGGACGGGAGGGCGGGCGCCTCGGGCTTTTCCTCGCCCTTGCGCACGCGGTCGATCTTGGCCACCGAGGCGTCCAGGCGCTTGAAGGACGTCTGCTCGATGTCCGTGTAGAGTTCGCTCGTCTTGCCCATTTGCTCCCCGAGCTTCTGGAAGCGCGCCTTGAAGGTCTCGTAGGTCGAGGAGAAGTGCGAGATCAGCTTCAGCACCTCCTGGGTCGCCTGGGCGAAGTGGAAGTTGTCGAAGGATTGCCGGATCACGCCGAGGACGGCGTACAGCGTGAACGGCGAGCAGAGGACGACCTTCTGCGCCAGCGCCTCATCGACCAAGCCCGGATAATTCTCCTGGATGAAGCCGTACACCTGCTCGTTGGGGATGAAGAGCAGGACATAGTCGAGCGTACCCTCCTCGACGCTGATGTAGCCGCGGCCCTGGAGCTCCTTGATGCGGTTTTTGACGTCCCGCTCGAAGTCCTTCTTGAGCTTCGCCCGCTCGTCGTCGCCCGCCGCGTGCAGCATCTTGAGCCAGTTGTCGAGCGGGAACTTCACGTCCATGTTGAGCTTCTTGCCCTCGGGAAGCAGGAACGTGAAGTCGGGCCGCGTCGCGGCGGTGTCGAGCGCGCGGTTCTTGCGGTATTGGACGCCGTCCTGCAGGCCCGAGGCGCGCAGGATGTCGTCGGCCATGCGCTCGCCCCACTGGCCGCGCGCGCGGGAGTTGTCCATCAGCGCGCGCAGGCCCTCGGTCGAGGACGCCAGCTTGGCCGTCTGCTCCGTCGCGTCCTTGAGGCCCTTCTCGAGCGAGCCGTACTTCGTCGCGCGGTCGGCCTCGAACTTGCGCACCAGCTCCTCGTAGTTCTTCAGACGCTCGGAGAGCTTGTCGACCGTGTTCTCGACCGAGGCCTTCTTCTCGTCGAGCTCGCTCTTCTGCTTGACCCGCTCCGTCTCGAACTTCTGCTCGGCCAGCTCGAGCAGCGCGCGGAAATCCTCCCGCATCTGGAGGCGGCCGGCGTCCTCGTTCTTGCGCGAGGAGAAAAACACGAGGTAGAAGGCGATTCCAGACAGCGCGGCTCCGGCGACGACCGCGAGCAGGATGGTCAGTGCGTTCATTTCTTGCGGGACCTCGCCGTCAGGATGCGCACGGTCTCGAGATCGATGGACTCCATCTTGCAGGTGCGGCCGGTCTCGAGATAGAGCTTGAGCTTGGCGAGGCCGTCCTCCCACGCTCGCGCGTAGCCGTGATAGAGCTCGTCGGCCTTCGCGGCCGAGGGAAAGCCCGAGTGGAGCAAAGTCACCTCACTGCCGCCGCGGGCGGGCAGGACGAAGATCGAGGTGAGGGCGGGGACGCTCTTCTCGCCGCGCGCCGGCTTCCACAGCCAGGCGACCTTGCGCGCGGGCTCGAGATCGACGAAGACGCCCTCGCGCTCGCCGAAGCCGGCGGCGCGGACGCCGTCCTTTCCGCGCACGCGCGGCCAGATCATGCGCACGCGGCCCGCGTTGCGCGCGTCGGTCTCGGCTCCGAGGAGCCACCAGCGCGTCAGCTCGCGGGCGCTCGTCAGGCTCCGGTAAACGAGCTCGGGCTTGGCGCGGATGATCGCGGCGAGGCGGATATCGCGGGTGGAGAGGCGGGGTTTCTCGGCGGACGGCATCGGTTTCTAGTGTATCAGAGGGCCGGCGGATCGGCCAGGGGTCGGGGCTTTAGTGGGGACCGGGGACGCGGAACTTCGCCCCGCCGGGGCCGGCCGTGAGCGGCATGAAGGAGCCGATCAGGCCGCGGAACTTGCTCTCGTGGTTCGGATAGCCCTCGAGCGTCGCCGGATAGGTCAAGACGTAGAAGCCGCTTTCGACGGGCACGACGGCGTAGGCGTGCTTGCGGTGAACGTACGCCTTTCCGGTCTCCTTCTTGACGAAGACGCCCCACTGGGTGTTCGCTGCGGCGGGGGTCTCGGACACGACGACGAAAACCTTGGCCGTCAGCCCCGAGGACTGCAGCGTCAACTCCGGGATAGCTTCCGTGACCTTGCCGTCCTTGCTCTCTTTATAAGTGAACTTGTCCGAGAGGTCGAGGATCGCGTGGTCCGGCCCGTAGACCTGCGTGAGCATCTGCTGGATGAAGTCGTCGGGGCCGCCGTACATCTCGATGCGGCCGTCGGACAGGCGGTGCGGCTGATAACGGCGGAACCAGCGCACGCTGAGGCTCGGCGCGCCGAGGTAAAAGTCCGGATCGAACGGGCCGATGAACGTGGCCTGCGCGAAATCGTTGTCCTGCTGGTCGGTCATGACCTGCCAACCCCACGGCACCGAGACGGTGAAGTCCTTGTTGACTCCCTCGTAAACGGCGTACTTGGGCGGGTTGCAGCCGGCGGCAAGCGCCAGGAGGAGAACTGCGGTCAGACGGCGCGCGAGCGTGTTTTTCATCCTCTTAGAGAGTCCCGAGTATACCAGGACCACGCGCGGTTGTCTAGGGTCACTCCTCGGGCTCGCCCGGCGCGGGCAGCGCCTTGGCTCGGGCCTCGGCCTCGACTGCGGCGCGCTCGTCCCCGAGCTTGCGGTGCAGGGCGGCCAGGCGCGGCAGGATCGCCGCTTCCACGCCCGGCTCCAGGATCCGGGCCGACTCGAGGGCCTTGCGATACGCGGCCTTCGCCTCAGGCATGCGCCCGCGGTCTTCGAGCGTGAACGCGTAGGCGGCCAGCAGCTCCGGATCGCGGCGCAGGCGCTCGCGCTCGCGCGCGAGATCGAGGTGGCGCTCGGCCTTATCGGCCAAGCCGAGCCGCCCCAGCGCGTACGCCTTCCAGATCAGGGCCTGCACGCAATCCGGCGCCTGAACGAGCCAGCGATCGAGCTCCTCGAGAACCTTCGCGGCCTTGCGTTTGTCGGCGAGAAGCGGATCCATGTCGCCGGGCCACATCCGGTTCGGCGGAACGAGGCGCGGGCGCTGGGACGAGACGAGCCACGCGTTCTCGCCGACCTTCTTCAGGTACACCAGCGCGCTGTCGTCGGCGTACGCCAGGATCCAGGCGGGATCTTCATCGATGATCCGGGCCGGGGAGTCCGCGCGGCGGTTGAGCACCACCGCGTAATCGAAGCGGTAGACCATGTCGAGCTGGCGGAACAGGCGCGGCCACGCGGCCGCCTCGCGCTTGAACGCCGCGGGATACACGCCCGGCCGCGCGTCCACGAACACGGGCCGGTCGGACAGACCGATGAGCTCGGCGCCCGCGTCGGGCTCGTTGAACATACGGCCGCGCACGGCGTTCGATTTCAAGTAATGCACGGCGCCCGAGAGGGCGGGCGAGCCGTAGCCGCGCGCGCTCGACAGCGGCGCCGCCACGAAATGCTGATAGCCCGCGAACAGGAAGCCGGCGAACACCGCCCAGCGCATCACGCGCGGCCACGTGTCGGAGCGGGCCTTGAGCCAATGTCCGAGCGCCAGCGCGATGACCGGGCACGCCGCCAGGATCGCGAGCGGGCGCAGGCCGGGCAGCACGAGCGAAAGGGCGATGACGGTCGTCGCGGCCAGCGTCGTGACGAACTCCTGCTGAAGCGTGTACCAGCACGAGACCAGCCCCGCGACGGCGAACAGCGTATAAAGGGAGACCCAGTCGGCCGGCCAGCCGCCGACGACCGAAGTCGCGTCCGCGAACGTGCGGCCGAGCACGGACCAGCCCAGCGGATTCCAGGCGATCGTCAGCACGCAGGCGCCGAGCGTCGCCCAGTAGCCGAGCCGTTCGCGCGCGACGGTGCGCAGGGACGCCTTGAACACTTTCAACCCGACGAGCCACAGCGCGAGCAGCGCCGACGCGCCGTGCACGTTCGCCCACAGCGCGGTCAGCCCGGCCGCGGCGGCTCCCTGCCACCACTGGAAACGGTGGCGCGGGCGCAGCAGGCGGAGGAACAACGCGAAGAACAGCAGGTCGAAGACCGCGGGCGTCTCGACGAGGCCGGTCCAGCCCGCGCACGCGCCGAGCGCAAGCAGCGACGCCGCCGCCAGAGGGCTGCCGTGGTTGAGCGGAAGCAGCAGCGCGAAGGCGGCGGCCGCCGCGAGGCTCTTCACGAACACGACGGCCTTCACGCCACCGAGCTCGTCGAGCTTGGCCGCGGCGGAGTCGAACAGCCAGGAGTCCGTCGTCCACGCGCCGCCCGCCGAGCCGTAGCCGAACGGGTCCGTCCGGGGCAGGCGGTGCTCGGCGATGATCTTCGCGCCGGTCTTCAGATGGATCCAGGTCTCCGGCGCGTGCACCGAGCGCCAGCCCAGCGCGAAGACGAGCGCGAAGAGCAGAGTCTCGAGCGGCCAGTGAGGGTGATGCGGCTTCTCGTGGTGCGGGTGCGCGCCGTGCTTCATCAGCGGCTATCCTACAAAATCGGCTACAATGCGCTATGGATTTTGAACTCAGCGACGCCCAGAAGGACATCCGCGACACCGTCCGCAAATTCGCGGAAGCCAAGATCAAGCCTCTCGCCCACGACCTCGACGAGAAGGAGGAGTTCTCCGCCGATTTGACGCGCCAGATGGGCGCCCTCGGCGTGTTCGGCCTGATCGTCCCCGAGGAGTACGGCGGCTCGGGCCTCGACTACACCTCCTACTGCATCGCCGTCGAGGAGCTCGCGCGCGTCGACGGCTCGCAGGCGGCGACGATCGCCGCCGGCGTCTCGCTCGGCGTCGCCCCGATCCTTTATTTCGGCACCGAGGCGCAGAAAAAAGAATGGCTGCCGAAGCTCGCCTCGGGCGAGCAGCTGTTCGCGTTCGGCCTGACCGAGCCCGACGCCGGGAGCGACTCGCGCGGCTCGCGCACGAAGGCGATCCAGAATCCCGACGGCACGTGGACGATCGACGGCGCGAAGATCTTCATCACGAACGGCTCGAACGAGCTGACCGCCGGCGTGATCGTGCAGGCCGTCACCGGCAAGGATGCGAAAGGCGAACCCGAATTCACGTGCTTCATCGTGCCGAAGGGCACCCCCGGCTTCACCAGCAAGCGCATGCACAAAAAGCTCATGTGGCGCGCGAGCGACACCGCCGAGCTCTACTTCGTCGGCGTGAAGGTCCCCGACTCGGCCATCCTCGGCTCGCGCGGTTCGGGCTCGAAGCAGATGCTCAAGACGCTCGACTCCGGCCGCCTCTCGATCGGCGCGATGGGCCTCGGCTGCGCGCAGGGCGCGTACGAGGCCGCGCTCTCGTACGCGCAGAAGCGCGTCCAGTTCGGCAAGCCGCTCTCGAAGTTCCAGGCGATCGCCTTCAAGCTCGCCGACATGGCCATGAAGATCGACCACGCGCGCGTCTTCCTGTATAAGGCGTGCTGGCTGCGCGACACGAAGCAGCCGTTCGGCAAGGAAAGCGCGATGGCGAAGCTTTACTGCTCGGAAGTCGCGCAGTGGGTCGCCAACGAGGCCGTGCAGATCCACGGCGGCTACGGGCTCATGAAGGAGTTCGACGTCGAGCGCTTCTACCGCGACCAGCGGCTGCTGCAGATCGGCGAGGGCACGAGCGAGATCCAGCGCCTCGTGATCAGCCGGGCGATCGGCTGCTAAGTAGGGCCGCCATGAGGGCTCTCGCTCCGGCGATCCTGGCCCTGCTCCTGCCGGCGTTCGCGCGCGCCCACGTCACCTGCGGGGCCTTCGACACGCGCTACGAGCCGACGCGCCTCATCGCGATCCCGTGCCCCGAGGACATGGGGCGCCTCGAGCCGAACATGCCGCCGATGCCTTACGGGACCTACTGGCGAAAGCGCGCGCACGTCCGCGAATACGTGAGCGCGCTCTACCTGCGCCAG
Organism: Elusimicrobiota bacterium; assembly: GCA_038211115.1. Lineage (GTDB taxonomy): Bacteria > Elusimicrobiota > Elusimicrobia > UBA1565 > UBA9628 > GWA2-66-18. Next base: position 22,832 of record JBBQVX010000039.1, read on the forward strand.
AAGAGCGGAGAGCGTCCGGCGCCGGCCGCCAGGCCCGTCGACCAGCCCTATACTCTCGCCGTCCTCCACGTCCTCGAAAACGGCGACGGCTACCAGGTGAATCCGACGGCCCAGGACTACCTCGACCGCGCCCTCTCCGAGGAATATCTCGCGCGGGCCCCGGGGTGGTCCCGCCTCTACGCCGATAACGGGCTCGTGCTCGAGCCGGGCAACGCGCGCCTGAAGGCCGCCGCGCGCCGCGGCGGAGCGACCGTGCCCAAGGATATCGCGTTCCAAGGCGCGCAGGAAACCTACGCCAACGCGCACCGCATGCTCGAGCGCGGCGGCAGTCCCGAGGAGGCGCTTCTCTGGCTCGACCGCTCGCTCGCTCTGCACCCCACCTTGCAGGCCTACTCCCTGCGCTCGAAGCTGCGGCTGAACGCCGGGCGCGCGCGCGAGGCGCTCGATGACGCGGAGGCCGGCCTCGCGCTCGCGCCGAAGGACATTCTCCTCGTCGGCGCCCGCGACGAGGCGTCCCGGGCGCTGGGGAAGCCGGCCGCTCCTGCCGCGGCTCCGGCTGCGGCTCCGGCCGATCCCGGCCGCCCGATCGCGTCCGCCCAGCCTCCGGCTCGCGCCCCCGAGAGCAACGAAGCCGGACGGAGGATGCCGCCAAGCCCCGGGGCGGGTTTCATCGTGGGCCTCATCCTCGCGCTGCTCGTCGCGGGCATGGGCCTCGGGACCATGATCCAGCGGCGCATGAACGCGCCGGAGATCGAGGAGGAGACCGTCTCCGCCCCCGTCGACATGGAAACGGCGCCGACGGTGCGCGACGCGCCGCCGGCGCACGCGCGCGCCCTCAGCCGCTACGACCTCCGAAACCAGATCGGCGCCGGCGGCATGGGACTGGTCTTCGAGGGCGTCGAGAAGGTCCAAGGCGGACGCGTGGCGATCAAGCAGATGCGCCCGGAGATCAAGAACGACGCGAGCGCGCGCGAGAATTTCAAGCGCGAGGCCGACATCCTCGCTCGGCTCAAGCATCCCAACATCGTCGCGTTTCACGAGCTCTTCGAGGAGGAAGGCGAGCTGTTCCTTGTCTTCGATTACGTCGACGGCAAGACGCTCGCCCAGCTCCTGCACGAGAACGGCCGCCTGCCCGTCGCGGAGACCCAGCGGATCTTCACCGCGGTCTGCTTGGCGATCTCCAGCGCGCACGCCGCGCGCGTCCTGCACCGCGACCTCAAACCCTCGAACATCATGATCGACGGACGCGGCGAGGTCAAAGTCATGGACTTCGGCATCGCGCGCGCGGCCAAGGACACGATCAGCCGCTTGACCAACGTCGACGCGTCGGGCACGCCGGCCTACATGGCGCCCGAGCAGCACATGGGCCGCGGCGCGAAAGCCTCCGACATCTTCTCCCTCGGCGTCTGCCTCTACGAGACGCTGACGGGAACGCGGCCGTTCCCCGGACCCGACTTCCTCATCCAGAAGGAACGCATGGCCTTCACGCCGCCGCAGTTCATCGTCCCCCGCCTTCCCAAATCCTCGGAACTGCTCTTCCAGATCACGCTCGCCGCCGACCCGTCCAAGCGCGTCGCCGACGCCGAGGAACTCATCGACTCGATCGCGCGCTTGTCGTAAACCCGCGGCCATTGGACCTGGGTCCGAAGGGGCCGTTAGCCCCCTTACGAACAGTTTTCTTATCCTTATAATGAGCGTATGAGGCGCCTGCGCCGTACCATCGCTCTATTCCTGTCCATCGCGCTCGGCGCTTCCCCCGCCTTCGCCCAGGTCCAATCGGTCCACGTCTCGGTCTCCCCCGCCGGTTTTTCAAGCGCCGCAGGTGCAATAAATTCCGTAAGCGCCGCAGGCGCAAGCTTCGGCTCCCCTCTCACGTTGTCATTGCTGTCTCCGTCGTTATCGCCCCTTTTGCCCGCCCCCTCCGTTGCCGTTCAAGCCGTTCAATTGGTTCACGCCGCTCCCATCACCGCCGTCCCCACCGCCCTCAAGCCCGTTCTCGTCGCGCCCTCCCACCCGTCCGTCCCGACCACCCTCCGCGCGACCGCCGTTGCGCTGACCGCGATCCAGTCCGCCGCCTCGAAAGCCGTCGAAGGCCTGTCCAAGGCGTCCGGCGACTCGGCCAGTTCCAAGGGCTCCGAGCAGTTCTCCGCGCTGATCGCCGAGCCCCTCTCCGCTCCCGCGCAGTCCGACGATGGGCTCACCCCCTCGGCCGGAACCATGGGCGCGTTCTCGCCCTCCGGCCTCGCCGCGAAGACCCTCTCCGCTCCCGCCGCCGGGGACGAGACCGGGCCGCCCGCGCCGAAAAAAGCCGGGATCACTCAGGTCTTCAAGGACCCGGAGCGCAACAAGGCTTTCTGGCGCTACGTCGGCGGCTACAGCATCTTCCTCTTCGGCTTCGAGATGTACGTCGTCGGCCTTCCGTACCTGATCTCCGCGATCACGCGCAACTCCCTCAGCGAGAACCACGACGCGCGCGCCGCCAACCAGGAAGCGCTCAAGACCTTGGTCCGCTCCAACCGCTCCCTCGCGCGCATCGCTCACTGGGTCGCGCAGGGCGTCAGCTACGTGACGATCCCGCTCTTTACACGCGGCGTCGAGAAGGACGGGCCGAAGAAGTGGCTCGTGCGGTCGATGCTCATCCGCGCGGGCGTGCTCGCGGGCGTCGCCGGGCTGTTCTTCGCGACGGGTGTGCTCAGCGTGTCGGCCTCGCTGTGGATGTTCCTCGGCCTCGTCGCGCTGCAGTCGTTCTTCCAGGGCATCGCGGTGACCTTCGAAGGCGCGGCCACGACGCGCATCATGGGCGACAAGAGCGTCACGAGCGAGGAGCGCACGAAGGCCAACTCGATCCTCACCGTGATCGCCGCGATCTTCGCGATCATCGCTCCCGTCATCGCGGGCCAACTCGCGCAGATCGGCCCGGTCATGGGCAAGACCGGCGTCGGCGGCGCGGTGATCTATTCGATCTACGCCGGCGCGATCGCGCTGTGCGCCCTGGTGTACGCCACGATCAAGATGATCGGCGGCCCGAAAAAGACGGACGGGGCGGAGCAACCCAAAGAAGCGGCGGCCCCCAAGGGGCTCGGCGGCACGCTCAAGGGCCTCTGGACGTCGATCAAGGACGGCTCGAGGATCGTTCTCAAGGATCGCTTCCTGCGGACGCTGCTGCTCATGTCGATGGTGACGTCGCTGTTCTCCGATCCGCTCATCTTCAACGTCCTTCCCGAGTACATCGAGGGCCTCGTCGCGAAGAATCCGGGCTCGATCGGCGCGATCATGAATATTCCCGGCGTCGGCTGGTTCCTCAAGTCCCTGACCTCGACGCCGATGGGAAACTTCGCGATGATGATGGTGATGGCGAGCGTAGGCTCGATCGTCGCGTCCCTGCTCATCAAGCCCCTCACGAAGCTCTTCAAGAAGCTCGGCTTCAAGACGGACGAGGCGCTCACGATCCCGTTTTACATCCTGGCCGCGCTCGAGGCGCCCCTCTTCCTGATCATGATCCATACGCCGACGATGCTCGGAGCCGTCGCGCTGTACGGCCTGCAGTCCTTGGTCGTCGGCTTCATCGGCATCGCGATCCAGGGGCTGTACCAGAAGAATCTCGGCGGGCAGAAGGACGAGAACGTGAACAAGATCCTGGCCGCGCAGTCCCTGTTCGGCATCGCCGCCGCGATCCTCTCGACCTACGTGTACGGATTCGTCCTCAAGGACATCTCGATCTCGACCTCCCTGACGATCGCCGCGATCGCGACGGGCGTGATGGCCCTCCTGCGCCTCGCCGCGCCGTTCCTGTCCTTCTCCAAGGCCACGCGCAAGCCCCCGAACGATCCGCCCGGCGACGACGGGCCCGCGCCGCCCGCGCATGCGAAGCCCCCGGCCGGCGACCACCACGGGCCTAACTCGATTCTCTCCACCCACCTGTAATAAATTGCAAGACTAGGGGCGTGAGCGAGTTATCGCTGCCCATGGCCAATCTCGAAATCGACCACCCGGAGCAGGACCAGATCGTGACCTCCACCGTCTACACGTTCCGCGTGGACGGGCCGGAGACGCTCGCATCGCTCGAAGTCTCGGTCGACCGGGGTCCCTGGCACGCCTGCCGCCGCGCGTGCGGCTACTGGTGGTACGACTGGGCGGGCTACGGCGGCGGCGAACACGTCCTCGTCGCGCGCGGCCAGAATCGGGACGGCTCGCCGGTCGGCTCCACGCCGCGGCGCTTCACCGTCTCGCTGCGCAAGTAGCGCGCGAAAAAAGCGGAGCCCCCTCCCAGAATCGAACTGGGGTAGGCAGTTTACAAAACTGCTGCTC
>JBBQVX010000040.1:0-27075 GCA_038211115.1 Elusimicrobiota bacterium
GTACGAGCCCGCGGTGACGCCCGCGTCGAGCCCGTCGACGTCCCGTCCGAGCCTCGTGCGGAAGTTCACCACGCCGCCGAGCGCGTAGTTGTCGTACTGAGACGACGACGGCCCGCGCAGCACGTCGATGCCCTCGTACGCGTTCGCATCATGGATGTCCGTGCGTGAGAGGCCGTCGGACTGGGTCACCGGGAACCAGTCCTCGTACATCTTGATATTGCGGATCGCGAAGCTCGTCTTGGCGCCCGAGCCGCGCACGGAGATCGACACGTCGCGCGGGCCGTTCGACTGCTTCGCGAACACGCCGGGCGTCTTGTCCATCAGATCCTTGAGGCTGAACGCGTCCGTCGCCTCGAGGACGCTCCGCTCGACGCGCCCGATCGAGCGGGCGGACGGGTTCTCCTGAATCCGGGCGCCCAGAACGACGACCGGCTCGAGCAGGGCGGCTTCCTCGGACCGGCACGGCGACGGCGGGACGGCGAACGACAGGACGACTAAAAACAGATGCATGGTTTCTCCCGATGATGCGCGCGCCCACGGGCGCGCGGAGACGGATCAGGCCGGGAGGGCGGAGTCGGGAGGCGGGGTCGGAGGGCGGAACGACGGCGACACGACGCGAACGAACGGCGCAGAGGCCGGGCGGGTCGAGGAGAACGCGACGGCGAGAACGAGCGGGGCGGGAACCGCGAGATCCAGGCTGGGAACGGCGACCTTCTTCACGGGAGCCTGCTCGGCCGAGCCTTTTTCGACGATCCTGCAGACCTTGCAGGGATCCGTCTGGCCCGCGGCCCGCATCGTCGTCCACGCGTAGACCTGCAGCGCGGCCCAATGGGCGCCCGTGCCGTACAGGATCGAGGCGATGAGCGCCAGGCGGATCAGCGTCTTCACGCCGCGATTATATCAGGTTACGGCTTCAGCGGGCAGGAGCTGTAGACGACGCCCGTCTTCAGGAAGGGCGCCAAGTCCGCGCAATCCACGCTGTGGGCAGTCTTGAAGTTCGTGATCGAGCCGTCCTTCAGCGAGCAGCGCTCGACGGCCGCGCAGATGTCGCAGTCCTCGTGATAGAAGAACGCGTCCGTCGTCGTCAGAAGGACGAGCGAAAGGCCGTCGCGGGTGAAGCCCTTGTTGAGGACTCCGTTGACGTCGCGCACGTTCACGCCGAAGGACTTCTTGATCGAGGCTTCGCAGCGCCCGACGTCCTGGTAGGCCTGGTCGATCTGGGCCGGCGTGCACATCGGCGCCTGCGCGGGGGCCTGCGGCTGTTGGGAGCGCTTCGCCCGGGCGGCGGCGATCTTGGACACGGACTCGTTGATCTTCTGGATCTCGACGCTGAAGGAGTCGTCGGACGAGGCGCGCTGGGCGGCGGCGGGCAAAGTCAGGAGGAGGGCGGCGGCGGCGGAAATCGCGAGTTTGATCATGAAGCGATTATACCGCGCCCCTCCGTCGGAGGCTCTCGGGCTTTGGACCCAGGAGGTGCGGCCAGGGGGCCCGGGCCTAGGCGAGTTCGCGGCGCATAATCGGGCGGGTCTTGGAACGGCGCGCCGCTTCCTTGAACCCGGCCTTCTTGAACGCGCCGGACAGGCCCCACCAGACGAACGCGTCGGGAATTTTCCGCCCCTTCGTCTCGACGGGGTAGCCCTCGAGGACCCGGGCGCCCTTCTTCGCGGCATAGGCGGCGGCCGCCTTCAGGAGCGCGGTCGTGACCCCCTTGCCGCGCGCGTCTTTCGCGGTGAAAAAGCACGGCGTCGACCACACCGGTCGGCCGTCGACGGGCTTCAGAATCCGGGATTTCTCCAGGCGCCGGAACTCCTCGCGGGGCGCCAGCGCGATCCAGCCGACCGCGCGTTTTCCCTCATACGCGAGAAGGCCCGGGACCCCACCGTCCATCACGAGCTTTTTCATGAGCGCCTTCGCCCCGTCGCCGCGGACCGCCGCGTACTCCTTGCGCGGCAGGCGAATCCAATGGCACCAGCAGCCGTCGCAGGCTCCCCGGAGACCGAACAGCTCCTCGAAATCTTTCCAGCGAGAGGGCGTCAGCGGCTTGACGGTCGGTTTCATGCGCACAGTATATTTAATAGAATCGGGGTCATGGCGCGGATACTGCTCGTCGACGACGAGCGCGACGTCGTCACTCTCATCAAATTCATGCTTGAAAAAGACGGGCACACCGTCATTGCCGCGTACGACGGAGCCGAGGCTCTGGCCAAGGCCGGCCTCGAGCCGCGCGACGAGACCGCGGTCATCCCGGACCTCGTCATCCTCGACGTCATGATGCCCGTCATGGACGGCTACACGGTCTGCGCGCGCCTGCAGGAGGACGAGCGCACGAAAGCCGTCCCGGTGCTCGTGCTGACCGCCAAAGGCGCGGTGAAGGACGAATTCAATCCGCCCTGCCGCGTCACCGCGCATCTCGAGAAGCCTTTCGACCCCAAGATGCTCCGCGAACTCGTCGGGAGCCTACTCAAGTGAAGAGCGCTATGCCCGTCATCATGGTCGTCGACGACGAACCCGATATCGTCACCTTGCTGCGCTTCGCCCTCGAAAAAGAGGGCTACGAAGTCACTGAGGCCGGCAACGGCCAGGTCGCGCTCGAACTCCTCGGCCTCGAGCCGGTCAAGGCGGAGTCCCTCCTTCCCGACCTCATCGTCCTCGATATCATGATGCCGGTGATGGACGGCTACCAACTCAACATGCGCCTGCAGACCGAGCCGCGCGCCAAGGACATCCCGATCCTCGTGCTGACCGCCAAGGGCCAGAAGATGCGCGACCTCTTCGAGATGGCGCCGAACGTGGCGGCCTACGTGCAGAAGCCTTTCGATCCTAAGATGCTCCGCGAGCTGATCGCGGGCATCCTCGCCTCACGCGGAGAAAAGAAGAATGTCTGACGCGCCCAAGCCTTCCGCCGCACCCGCTCCCGCCGCCGGCCACGGCCTCGAGGAGCTGATGTCCCTGAAAAAGGCGAAGATCGCCGATCTTCGCGCGCGCGGCATCGACCCGTTCCCCTCCCGGACCGTCCGCAAGAACGACTGCGCCGCCGTCCGCCCCCTCGGCGCCGGCCTGACCGAGCCAATGCAGCACTCCATGGAAAAAGTCGCGATCGCCGGCCGCCTCGTCGAGCTTCGCGACATGGGCAAGTCAATCTTCGGCCGCCTCGCCGACCTGTCGGGCACCGCGCAGGTGTACTTCAAGAAGGACGCCCTGCCCGAGGACGTGTTCGCCCTGGTCAAGCGCGACCTGCATGCCGGCGATTTCCTCGCCGTGTCCGGCTCCGTGTTCATCACCAAGACCGGCGAGCCCACCGTCGCCGTCGAGCACGCGACGATGCTCGCCAAGGCCGTGCGCCCGTTGCCCGAGAAGTGGCACGGACTCACCGACACCGAGCTGCGCTACCGGCAGCGCCATCTCGACCTCGTCTCCACGCCGGAGTCGCGCGACGTCTTCATCAAGCGCGCGAAGATCGTCTCCACGATCCGCCGCGTCCTCGACTCGCGCGGCTACGTCGAGGTCGAGACGCCCGTCCTCCTCGGCCAGGCCGGCGGCGCGTCGGCCCGCCCGTTCCACACGCGCCATAACGCGCTCGGCCAGGACATGGTCCTACGCATCGCGACCGAACTGTATCTGAAGAAGCTCGTCATCGGCGGCCTCGACCGCGTCTACGAGATCGGCCGCGTGTTCCGCAACGAAGGCCTCGACACGAGCCACAACCCCGAGTTCACGATGCTCGAGGCGTATGAGGCGTACTCGGATTATGAAGGAATGGCGAGCCTCTTCGAAATGCTTCTAACGGAGTGCGCGGCGGCCTGCGGCGTCAGCGAGATCGAATGGAAAGGCAAGAAGATCTCCCTGAAGGCGCCGTTCAAGCGCCTGTACCTGCCCGAGGTGTGGAAGGACCGTTGCGGCGAGCCCATCGAGAACGTCCTCGAGGGCAAGGGCTTCAATCGCGCCGGCCTCCTCAAGCTCGCCGAGAAGCTCGGCGTCGGCGCCGGCGAGAAGACCCCCAGCGCGAAGATCTTCGACCGCATCATCGAGGCGAAGATCGAGGACCTTCTCGAGCAGCCGACCTTCCTGTTCGACCACCCGACCGCGATCACGCCCCTCGCGAAGCTCAAAGCCGGCACCGAGTCGCTCGTCGAGCGCTTCGAGTGCTTCGCCGCGGGCACCGAGCTGTCGAACGCGTACTCCGAGCTCAACGATCCCCAGGACCAGCGCGACCGCCTGACCGAGCAGATGAAGCAGAACGCCGCCGGCGACGCCGAAGCCGATCTGCTCGACGAGGACTTCATCCAGGCGATGGAGGCCGGCATGCCCCCGATGGGCGGCATCGGCGTCGGCATCGACCGCCTGACTATGCTCCTCACCGGCCGCGATTCGATCCGCGACGTCATTCTCTTCCCGACGTTGAAGAACGAAAAGACCGCGTGAGCCTCGAGCTTTTCATCTCGCTGCGCTATCTCAAGGCCAAGCGCAAGGGGCTGTTCGCCGTCGTCACGACTTTGATCGGCGTGGCGGGCGTGACCGTCGGCGTCGCCGCGCTGCTCACCACCCTGTCGGTCATGAACGGCTTCCAGACCGACATCCAGAGAAAGATCATCGGCGCACAGGCGCACATCACGGTGCTCGGAGCGCGCTCGACCAAGGACGTGGAGGAGACCCTGGACGCCGTCCGGGCCGACCCGGATCACGAGGCCTCGGCGCCGTTCGCGCTCGGTCAGGCGATCCTGACGGTCCGCGACCGCTCGATCGGCGTCGTCGTCAAAGGCATCGACCCGAAGCGCGAGTTCGCGGTCAACGATCTCGCCGCGAAGCTGACGTCCGGCTCGTGGGACGGAATCGGCGACGGCAAGATCGCGGGCATCGTGCTCGGCGCCGAGCTCGCCGACCACCTCGGCTGCGAGATCGGCGACGAGGTCGTGCTCGTCTCCCCGAAGAGCGTCGCGACCCCGCTCGGCCTCCTGCCGAAGATGCAGAAGTTCCGCGTCGCGGGCACCCTCAAGACCGGCTACTACGAGTACGACAGCGCGACCGCCTGGACCGGGCTCGCGGCCGCCTCGAAGTTCCTCGGCGTGGACGCCGGCGCCTCGGGCGTCGGCGTGAAGCTCAAGAACCTCGGCCATGTCGACGCCGCCGCCAAGCGCCTGCGCGGCGTCCTCGGCTTCAACAAGCTCGTGCGCACGTACGCCCAGATGAACCAGACCCTGTTCGCGGCGCTCAAGCTCGAGAAGACGGTCATGTTCATCATCCTGACCTTGATCACTTTGGTCGCTTCCTTGGGAATAGCTTCGACTTTGATCCTCCGTTCCGTGGAGAAAACGCGCGACATCGGTCTGCTCAAGGCGATGGGCGCCGGCCCGGGCCTCATCCGCCGCATCTTCCTCGTCGAGGGCTTCCTCATCGGCGGCTCGGGCGTCGTCATGGGCCTGGCGCTCGGCATGTTCCTGTGCTGGGTGATCGCGAACTTCCAGATCGTCGAGCTTCCCGCCGACATCTACTATCTCTCGAAGGTGCCGGTCGACGTGCGGCCCTGGGACGTCGGGGCCGTGACGGTCATGGGCCTAATCCTTTCGCTGCTCGCCACCTTGTACCCCGCGTCGCGCGCCGCGAAAGCCGATCCCGTGGAGGCCATCCACTATGGCTGAAGCCGCGATCACCGTCAAAGGCGTCAGCAAGACGTACGGCCGAGGCCCTTCGGCCGTCTCCGTGCTGCGCGGGATCGATTTCGAGGTCGCCTCCGGGGAGTTCGTCGCGATCCTCGGCCCCAGCGGCTCGGGGAAGTCAACCCTCTTGAACCTGCTCGGCCTGATGGACCGCCCGGACTCGGGCGAGCTGACCGTGCGCGGCCGCCGCGCCGCCGACCTCGCGGAACTCGAGCGCGCGAAGCTGCGCTGCGCGCACATCGGCTTCGTCTTCCAATTCGACTCGCTGCTCCCGGAATTCACGATCCTCGAGAACATCCTGATGCCCGCGCGACTCGCGATGGTCAACGGCTTGTCCGAGGAGCCCCTCGCGAGCGCGACGGCGCGCGCGACCGCTTTGCTCGACGCCCTGGGCATCGGCGCCCTGCGCGACCGCTTTCCCTCCCAGACGTCGGGCGGCGAGCGCCAGCGCGCGGCGATCGCCCGCGCCCTGATCAACAAGCCGTCCGTGATCCTCGCCGACGAGCCGACCGGCAACCTCGACCGGACCAACGGCGACCGCGTGTTCGCCGACTTCCGCCGCGTCGCGCGCGAGCAGAACGCGGCCGTCGTCCTCGTCACCCACGACGAGCCCGCCGCGAAAGCCGCCGACCGCATCCTCCGCATGTCCGACGGCTCCCTCAAGTAGGTGTCAGGCCTCCCGTTGTTGCAGTATTCTCCCGAATCGATCTGGCTGGGACTCGTCACGGCCTGGCTACTTGGAGCACTCGCGACTGGCGGGCTAGTTCCCGCGCCCGCCTTCACGCTGTGCCTCTCCGTGCTGGCCGTCCTATGGGCGCGCTCCGGAAAAAGGACGCTCGAACTCCACCCCGACGCCGTCTTGGGGCTCGGCCTCCTCGCCGTCTACCTGTCGACTTTCCGCTGGCACGGCGGCGACGACGCACCAAACAGTTTGCTGCCCCTCTGCATCCTGCGCCACGGGACTCTGACCCTGGAGCCGGTGCTCGACCCATGGTTCGTCGGCAAGCTCGACAACTTCACCGTGACTTACCTGGGGAAGCACCTGTCGATCTACCCGATCGCTCCGGGCCTGCTCGCCTTGCCGGTCTACCTCTTGCCCGCGCTGTCTGGCGCGACCATCGGTGAAGCGGCCCTGCACGGCCTCTCGAAGCTCAGCGGCTCCCTGATCACGGCGCTTTCGGCCATCGCCCTGCGCCGGGCCCTCAAGGGCCGCTGCTCACCGGAGTTCGCGCTCGCGCTGAGCCTCGTCTACGGCCTCGGCACCTGGGCGATGAGCGTGAGCAGCCAAGCGTTGTGGCAGCACGGACCCGCTGCGCTCGGCGTCGCGCTGGCGCTGTGGGGCTTCAACGAGAACGGCCTCCGCTTCGACGCGCTCGCCGGCTTCGGCCTAGGCCTCGCCGTCGCCGCGCGTCCTGACAGCGTCTTCTTTTTCGCCGCTGGGGGCCTCTACGTTCTTTTCTTCGCGCGCCGCCGTATTCCCGGCTTCGCGTTGGGCGCCGCCGTCCCGCTCGGGCTTCTCGCCGCGTACTGGCTCGTCTATACCGGACGCCTGCGGCCGCCCGAGGCGGACTTTCAGGCGCGCATCTTCCGAGGCTTCCAGCCCGAGGCGTTCCTCGGCCTGCTCGCGAGCCCGACGCGGGGCCTTTTCCTCTTTTTCCCGCCCGCCGCGTTCGGCCTTCTCTCCTCCTGGCGGTCCCGCGACGCGCTCGTGCGCCTGATGGCCGCCGCCTGCGCGGGACCTTGGCTGCTGCTGTGCTTCTACGACACATGGGTCGGCGGTTCCACCTTCGGCCCGCGCTACTTCGCCGCCGCGGCGCTCGTGCTGTGCTGGGCGACGGCCGGCCTCGAGCCGTGGCTCGCCTCGTCACGGAGCCGCGCGCGCGTCTGGTCCGCCTCCGTCGCCTCCGCCCTCATGATTCACGCCGCCGGCGGCTATCTGCTCTGGCCGGGCTCGGATCAGTTCGCGGCCGAGAAGGCGTCCCTCTGGTTCTGGCGTCTCCACCCTCTGGCCAACATCCTCACGTCCGACGGCGCCCTACGTTCGCTGCCTCTGATCGCCCGCCTACTGATCTTCGCCGTTGCCGCCGCGGCCGCCTGGACCGCCGCCCGCGGCCTTCAGCCGGAATAGGTGTCAGGCCTCCCGTTGTTGCAGTATTTTCAACGCGCCGCCGCATAGCGGCTGACCGAGCTACGCGTCGTCCCGATCCATTCCGCCACGGACGCCAGCGCGTGCCCACGGACAAACGCCTCTTGGACGAGAAGTCTCTTCGCCGCCACGACCACGCGATCTCGACTGGCTGAACGTAGCCGATCGACTCCGACTCCCGTCCGAGACGATATCTCCAAGCCGATGGCGGCGAGATCTGGTTTTTCGATGTCGAGGCTCCGCGACGTGGAAGATTCCCCCGAATTCTCGCCCCAGGGATTAAAATCCTGCGGGAGCGCCGCAACTCCGAACTCCGGCCGATAGCTGGACCACGGCCAATCGCCGGGGTCGCCGACAAGCCCTGCACGCACCGGATTCATATGGATATACGGAATCAAGCACGCGAGATATTTCTCGTCGCGGCACAGCTTCGCCTTATGCCGCGCCTCAAAAAGATGCCCGGCCCGATCGTAACGCCGGTTGAACTTCATCGCGTAGGGGGTTAGAATTCGCTGCATCACCGACGACAACGAAATCCGTCCCACCTTGATCGCCAGATGAAAATGATTGCCCATCAAACAATACGCGAGAACCTCCGCGGCCGAAGCCGATGCGACGCGCTTCAATACATTGAGGAAATCCGCGCGATCCGCGTCATCCCCGTAAATATCACGGCCATCGACGCCGCGCGCCATCGCGTGATAAACGGCGCCCGAATAATGAATACGCGGCAATCGTCCCATGTCTCCATACGAATGAGGAGGCGAAAAAGTTGCATGGGCCGAATACTGCAACAATGGGAGGCCTGACACCCTATAAATACGGAGCCCCGGTTCGTGATCGGACCGGGGCGGAGACGCCAGCGTTCGTCCGGTGTTGCCACCTTTCGGCGCTTTGTTCGATCAAGTGTTTCGCATCCGCGGGCCTTCTAGTGGCCTCTGTTTTCCGCAATATTTCAGCGGCTATTTTGGATGTTTCCTTGATCTTAAGGCCTGTCGGCGTCTTCAAAAGGAGTATAGACGGCAAGCAGCCTCCCGGCCATGATGGCGATGTCACGTTCTCATCTGGAAAATACTGCAACAATGGGAGGCCTGACACCTACATAACTGATTTGGATCAATGCTCGGCCGGGGATGATTTGGTATCCTTTTTTCGTCGGGCGCGGCGCCGCGCCGGGAGTAATAAATGAAGATTTATATCGACGGCAAATATTACGACAAGGACGACGCCAAGATCTCCGTTTACGATCACGGCGTCCTCTACGGCGACGGGATCTTCGAGGGCATCCGAGCCTACAACGGCCGCATCTTCCGCCTCGAGGACCATCTGCAGCGGCTCGAGGAGTCCGCGAACGCGATCCTCCTCAAGCTCCCGCTGCCGATCAAGGCCATCGAGAAGGCGATTATCGAGACCGTCCGCCTCAACGGCCTCAAGGACGCCTACATCCGCCTCGTCGTCACGCGCGGAGTCGGAGATCTCGGCCTCGACATGCGCAAGTGCAAGGATGGCGCCACGCTCTTCATCATCGCCGACAGGATCGAATTGTATCCGGAAGAGTTCTACGAGAAGGGCCTCACCGTGATCACGTCCACGATCCGCCAGAAGGGCCTCGATCAGGTCACGCCCGGCGTGAAGTCGCTGAACTATCTCGCGAACATCCTCGCGCGCGCCGAGGCGACGGCGGCCGGCGCGCAGGAAGCGATCCTGCTCAACGCGACGGGCCACGTCTCCGAATGCTCGGGCGACAACCTGTTCTACGTGAAGAAGGGAAAAATCTACACCCCCCCCACGTCCGCCGGCATCCTCGTCGGCGTGACGCGCAACGTCGTGATGGAGCTCGTCGAGAAGAATCTCGGCTTCAAGGTCCTCGAGCGGAACTTCCCGCGCTACGAGCTGTACAGCGCCGACGAGGTGTTCCTGACCGGCACGGGCGCCGAGGTCATCGCGGCCGTCAAGATCGACGGCCGGATCATCGGCAAGGGCGTCTGCGGTCCGACGACCAAGAACTTGATCAAGCACTTCCGCGACTACGCGAACTCCGCCGCCGCGGGCACGCCGGTCTACGAGACGGTCAAGGCCAAGTAAGCCGTGCGCCTGATCAGCTGGAACGTCAACGGCGTCCGCGCCGCCCATAAGAAGGGCTTCGCGGACTGGTTCAAGGCCGAGAAGGCGGACGTCGTCTGCCTCCAGGAAACGAAGGCTCAGCCCGATCAGCTGACCCCGGACATCCTCAACCCGCAAGGCTATCACGGCGAGTTCCACTGGGGTGAGAAGAAAGGATATTCAGGAGTCGCCACGTTCTCAAAGACGGCACCGGCCAAGGTCGAGCGCGGCTTCGACATCAAGGAGTTCGACAACGAGGGCCGGGTCCTCGCCACGAAGCACGGCGATATCACGCTGTTCAACATCTATTTCCCCAACGGCAAGGCCCGCGAGGAGCGCTTGAAGTTCAAGATGGACTTCTACGAGGCCTTCCTCAAGAAAGTCATCCCGCGCTACCGCAAGCGCGGCGACGAGAAGATCGTGATCTGCGGCGACGTGAACACCGCGCACAAGGACATCGATCTCGCGCGCCCGAAGGAGAACCGCAAGATCTCCGGCTTCCTGCCCCAGGAGTGCGAGTGGATGGACCGCCTGCTCGCCGACGGCTTCATCGACACGTTCCGCGAGTTCGAGAAGGGGCCCGAGCACTACTCCTGGTGGGATCAGCAGTCCCGCGCCCGCGACCGCAACATCGGCTGGCGCATCGACTACTTCTTCATTTCCGAGAATCTTCGCCCCCGCCTCAAAAAGGCGTTCATTCAGCCCCAGACGATGGGCTCCGACCACTGCCCGGTCGGTATCGAGCTCGCGTAAGCGCCGGTCCTAGGCCGCGCTGGGCCGAATGACGCCGGACTTTCTCCCCTTAGGTCCCGCGCGGACGCGTCTTCGGAGCGCTAGGATGTCGTCGTGCGCCACGCCCTGCTCGTCGTCTTCTTCGCCGCGTCCTTGTCCGCGCGCGCTCAATACGCGGGCGCGGCGCCCACCAATTCAGCCGATCTGACCGACGGCTTCAAGAGCCTTTGGGAACGCTTCCGCGGCCGCAAACCTCCGGTCCCGGCTCCGGCCCCCGGCACGGGCAATCTGGGCCGCTTGGTGTCCTGGAACGTGCAGACGCTCGGCAAGAAAGCTTCGAGGGCCAAGAAGGCGGCGCTGCGCCTCGGGCTCGAACGCGCGCTGGCGGGCGCCGGCTCGATGATCGTCGCCGCGCAGGAGGTCGCCAATGACGCGGGCGCCGCGACGCTCGCGCGCCAGCTGCCCGGCGAAGGGCGCGGCTGGACGACCGCCTTCACGGACACCTCGGACGCGATGAACAACGCGATCTACGCCGGCCCGGGCGTACGCGTGGACTGCTCGGGCGATCCGGACATCGCGGGCGTCCGGCACCCGCCGCACATGGCGCACCTCACCGTCGGCGACGCCGACTTCACGTTGCTCAGCGTGCACTTGAGCTACGCGAAGGGCGACGCCTCGGCTTCCGCCGATGAGCTCAAGCTCATCATGGCGTGGGTCCGCGCGCAGGCGGCCAAACCCGGCGCCGACCCGGATTTCGTCATCGCGGGCGACTTCAACCTCGCGACCGGCAAGGGCAAGACGGCGAGCAAGCGCTCGGGCGACGCCGCGTGGGCGACGATCGAGGGAAGCCTCGGGCCGGGCTTCACCGCCCTCGTCGACGAGCCGACCTCGCGACACGGAAGCCACGGCGGCGCCAACAACTACGATCATTTCCTCGTCAGCGACGATTTCCTGAACGAGGAGCTCGTCGTCGCGGGCGCGGTCAGCAGCGTGGAGGTCGAGCGCGCGGAAGGCGCCGCCGGCGGCCGCGCCTCCGACCATTACCCGATCGCTCTGACTTTCCGGCGGTCGGGGCTCGGCGTCGACGGAAAGGCCGTCGCCCTCGACGGCACGTCGATCTGCCGCTAAGGGCGGACGAGTAGGCGGCCGGTCAAGCGCCGCCACGCGCGCCTCACGGCGCCATTCACGACCTTCACGCCGCCGCGCTCTACGATCGTGTCCGAGATCGGGATTGCGCGCCTGGCGGGCGCGGCGCCAAATAGCGCCTTCAGCCGGTCCCACCGGCCGAGGCCGATCAAGCGCTTGACCGAACGGCCGAAGACGACCGTGCGCGGCGCCTCGTCGGCGGCGCCCAGGCGAGCCTCGATGCGGAGCTCTTTTTCCTTCTTGAAGTCGAACAAGCGCCGCAGCGGCGTCTTGTCCTTCTTGTCCGCGTCGAGCCGCGCGCGCCACGCTTCGGCGATTCCGGGCGGAATCGGCGCGCCGGACAGAAGCTCGTTCAGAGTCGGAGTCCATTCGTTCGAGTCCGCGTCGCCTTCATGGATCAAAGTCAGCCGCACGCGCCGCTCGTCGAGATTTCGGACCCCGAGCGGCGCGCCGAAGCCGGGAATATCCGCGGGCAGGGAATCCTTCGCGTCCACGAACACCAGCCCGACGTTCTCCTTGCGCCGCGCGAGGATTCCCGCGAACTCGACTTCGCCCGTCGTGAGCACGCGCACGCGCGTCACGCCGGGAGTGTCGGCGAGGCGCCGCACGGCCGCGAGCCTCTTCCACCACCAGCGCAGGCCCAGATCCGCGAGGCTCTGCGCCGTGATCATCGGCGGCACCTTGATCGCCTCGAAAGCGAGCACGCCGAGCGCCGCCGCCGGCGAGCCCGTCGCGTGCCAAGCGAGCGCCGCCTTGGCGAGCTGAAGGCCGATCTCGACGGCGTAATGGAGCACGCGCGCGAGGAGCCCCAGCTCCACGGTCGCGTGCAGGGGGTTCGACAGAAGGTGGACGTGCGGGTCCGGCGCGGGCGCCTTCGCCGTGCCGGGCTCGGACGGCGAAAGCGGGGCGTCGCCGGCCGACGGCGAGGCGAGGACTCCGACCGGCGCCTCGGGAACGACCGCGCCGAGCGCCCGGAGCATCAAGGCGTCCCCGCCGCCGCGGACGTCGGCCGCGGGCGCGGACTTCAGGTCGATCGCGGAGAACCGGACGACCGCGGCGTCGACGGCCTCGAGCTTGACCGGAGCCGGGACTTGAAAAAGCGCCGCCGATGGCGCCGAGAGCGACGGGGACAGGAGCGCCGAGGGAACGATCATCGACGGAGCGGCGAGCCAGGGAATCGGAGCCGCCACGACGGTCCTGCCCAGCCCCTCGACGGGCGCGACGATGCTCTGAGCCCGCGCCGAAGGCGCGAAAACCAAGCAAAGACCGACGATAAGCCGCATAAGCGACATCCCCACAGTATGCCCTTCCAGGACGCCGGGAAAAAGAGTCCAAAGTCCCACAAGGCCCTGGTCCTAATGCCGCCCGCCGAGCCTTAACTTAGGTCAACCGCCCCCGATCCAGGCCGTGGCATAATAGGGCATGCGAATCGCCCTCCTCCTCTTGCTGGCCTCGTCTGCGTCCGCGACTCCGTTCGTTTTCACGAGCCTCATCGAGCTGAAGGCCCAGGGCGTCGAGGCCGACGTCGCGTCCGCCGAGCGCCTGAGGAGCATCCTCGGCCAATTCTTCGGCCCTGAGGAGCAGCCCGGGTTCCCGGTCAGTCGCGACTTCACCTTGACCGCCCCCGTGGGCGAGGCCACCGCGGAGCTCGTTCGCCGCGCGCCGGCGTTCGCCGCGCTCGCGAAGGACGGCCGCCAGGACATCAAGGCCGACGAGGGCATCGCCCGTTTCGAGGAGGCGCGCGCGTTGTTCTGCGAGCTGCTCGCCAGGGTCGCAAAGACCGCCCCCGCCAACAAGTCCCTGAAGACGATGGCGGACTGGGGAATGGCGACGTGGGTCCAGCTCGATCCCGCCATTGATCAGCACTCCGAGCCCGTGCTGTCCCGGGCCCGCTACGCCGCTCTCAAGCTGAAGTAGCGCGAGCAGTCGCGCGACCACCGGATCAAGCGACGGTCAGGCTCAGTCGGCTCTCCCCGCCGTTGAGAGAGGCCTCGATGCGGTCGCCCGCGGCCACCGGCGCCGTGCCGGGCGGGGTCCCGGTGTAGATCAGGTCCCCCTCGCTCAGGCCGTAGGTACGGTCGAGATGCTCGATCAGCTTCTCGATGGAGAAGAGCATGTCCTTCGTCGACCCGCGCTGACGGACGGCGCCGTTCACCGTCAGGAGAAGCTCGGCGGGCAGGTTCAGCGGCGTGAAATTGCCGACCGCGGCGAAGCCGGGGCGGCCCTTAGCCGAGGTCCACGGCAGGCCCTTTTTCTTGGCCTCATCCTGGAGGTCGCGCGCGGTGAAGTCGATTCCGACGGCCGCGAGGAGGGACTGTCCGTAGGCTACGACCAGCTCGACCTCGTGGTCGACCCGCTTGCTGTCGGGCGGTAGCCGCAGAATCCCCCCGTCGAGCCGCAAGGAGGAGGCCGGCTTGAGGAAGACGAGCGGGGACGCCGGAATCTCGTTGCCGAGCTCCTTGGCGTGCTCGGCGTAGTTGCGGCCGATGCACCAGATCGCGCCGACGGGGCGGGCCAGGCCCGGTAGGATCATTTCGGCAGGAGATGCGCCTGCATCAAGGTCGCGAAGCCGAGGAAGGAGAAGAATCCCACGACGTCGGTCACCGTCGTCAGGAAGATGCCCGAGGACTGCGCCGGGTCGAAGCCCAGCCGCTTCATGCCGAGCGGGATGACGGCGCCCGCGAGCCCGGCGGCGATCATGTTGACGATCATCGCAAGCCCGATGACGAGGCCCATCCACGGGTTCCCGTTCCAGAGCCAGGCGCCGAGCCCGGTGACGAGGCCGATCACGAGGCCGTTGACGAGGCCGACGGAGACCTCGAGCGCCGTCAGGCGCATGGCGTCGCGCAGGCGCACCTCGCCGATGACGAGGCCGCGCAGCACGACGGACAGCGACTGCACGCCGGAGTTGCCGCCCTGGCCGGCGACGATGGGCAGGAACACGGCCAGCACGGCGATCTTGCCGATCAGATTCTGGAACATCGCGACGACGGCCGAGGCGAGGAAGGCGGTGGCGAGGTTGACGGTGAGCCACGGCAGGCGCTGGCGGACCTTGAAGGCGACCGGCGAGAACGCGCGTTCGTCGGCGCTCGCGCCGAACAGGCGCTGCAGGTCCTCGGTCGCTTCCTCTTGGGAGGACTCGAGGAGGTCCGAGGTGCGCACGGCGCCGAGCAGGCGGCCCTGCGCGTCGACGACCGGGATCGAGAGGTAGCCCTTCACCTTCGGCTCGGCGATGAGCTCCTCGCGGTCGATGTGCGCCGGGACGGAGACGACGTCCGCCCGCATGATGGTCTCGACGCGCGCGTCGTCCTCCGCGAGCAGCAGGTCGCGCATGTTGAGGACGCCGAGCAGGCGCCGGTGCTCGTCGACGACGTAGGTGTAGCTCTGCGGATGCTTCGTGGCCGTGATCGTCTTCAGGCGAGTGACCACGTCGCGCACGCGCGCATCCTTCGAGAAGGAGACGACGTCGGTGCGCATGATCTGACCGGCGCTGTGATCGGGATACGACAGGCGCTCCTCGAGCTCGCGGCGGCGCTCCGGCGACAGGGACGCGAGCAGGACGCGGCGGGACTCATCGGTCAGCGCGCGGAAGGCGTCGGCCGCGTCGTCGGCGTCGGCGAGGCCGAGCAAAGTCGCGGCGGGCTCGGGGACGAGATGCTCGTAGATCGCCGCCTCCGACTGCGGGTGCACGCGCGCGAGCAGGCGCGCCGCCGTCTCGGGCGGCAGCCCGCGCACGACCGAGGCCGCGCCGCGCGGCGACAGGGACTCGAGGGCGAGCGCCGCCTGCTGGGGGTCGGTGTCGATGAAGCGCGAGACGACGGCAAGAGCGGCTTCCATGGACGAGAGTTTAGCGCTTCGCGCGCGCGGAGGCTAGTGGGCCCTACAGCTTCTCGATGAGCGCGGCCATCTCGGCGCGCGTGGCTTTGCGGCCAAGGAAGAAGCGTCGGACGGCCAAGCGGACGAGGCCCCACACGCCGATCTTGCCGTCCTTGAGCATGCGCGTCGCGGCGGAGCGCTCGAGCGAGGCGTACAGGCCGTTGTGCGGCAGGTACTCGGAGTAACCGGCGTAGATGAGGAAGGCCTTCTGCAGGGCCGCGTACTCAGGCTTGACGAGCGCGCCGGACTTCTCGGCCTCGAGGAAGCCGTCCATCAGACGCTCGACGATGCCGGCCGTCGGGCGCTTGGCCAGGCCGACGGCGACCGCGTCGCGCACGACGGCGTCGCCCTTGTTGCCGGGCTCGAGCGTCGTCATCAGCGCCTCGGCGGCGGCCGTCAGGTCCTCGGCCTCGATCGCGAGACCGGAGCGCATCAGCGGCTTGAGGCGGGCGACCGGCGAGGGCCCGCCTTGTCCCAAGTCGATCATGACGAGGCGCGTGACGAACCAGTCGATGATGCCCTTGCGCGCGTAGCGGTTGCCGGTGTGAGCGTCGGGCTCGAGCCATTCGTCGTGAAGGAGCGCGTAGGTGCCCTCGTCGACGGTGCGGCGCGCGATCGAGCGCTTGCTCGGGCCGAATAGGCTCCACTTCGGCAGGTCGGAGAAGCGCGTCGTCTTCACGAACTCCTCGACGAGCAGGTCCTCGCCTTCGTAGACCGGATGCGGGTTCGGCACGTACGGCGACGGGCCGATGAGCAGGCGCGCGTACCAGGGCCGGGCGCGCGCGCGGTCGCGCACGCCGCGCTCCTTCGTCGCCTCGTCGCGGAAATCCATCTCGGCGCGGACCAGGCCGCGCACCTCGTCGATGAGCTGGCGAACGCCCGGCAGGTCGAGCGTGCCGGATTTCTCGAGGTCGTCGGTCATCGCCGACACGATGTCGAACTCGCGCTGCGTGCGGTACTTGGCGCCCGGCGCGCGGAGCTTCACGACCCAGACGCGGCCGTCCTTGAGCTCGACCTTGTAGACGACCTTGATCGAGCCGGAGCCGAGTTCCGGCCCGATGTAATCGATGCGGCGCACGGCGCGTCCTTCCTCGGCCAGGATGTAGCGGACCTGCTTCGCCAGGCGGCGGCGCACGGAGGGATTCTCGTCGGGGATGGCCTCGTCGGAGAGGCGAGAGAGATCGTCGAGGCTGACCTGGCGCGGCTCGCCGGGATCGTCGGCGAGCTTCTCGAGGCGCTCCTTCATGATGTCGTAGGCGCGCATCTTGCCCATGTCCTGGGCCTTGTCCTTGAAGCCCTCGAGCGCGTCGGCGTACTCGTCGGGCAGGAGGCCGCGGTGAGTCGCGAGCACCTGTGCCACCTTGGCGCCCGTGACGCCCATGCCCTTGAGAGCGACGCGGATGACCTGCGGGCCCTTGAGCTCGCGGTCGAAGTCGCTCGTGCCGGCGAGATTCGAGATCAGGACGGCCTTCTCGTCGTCGGTCAGGACGCGGAAGTAAGCGCGCAGGGTCTCCTCGACGAACTTCGGAAGGCCGCGGCCGTGGATCACGATCGCTTCATAGAGGCGCTGGACCTCGGCGGGCTCCTTGTGGAGCGTGTCGGGGCCGAAGAACATGCCGCGCACGAGCATCGAGCGGTCCTTGGGGTGCATCAAGGTCAGGTAGCCCTTGAGCTGCGAGACGCCGCGCAAGGCGACCTTGTCGCGCGCGAACTTCTTGCGATCGCCCTTGAGGAAGATCCGGTCGAGCTCCTTGACGCGCTCCGGGGCGACCTTGACGACGCCGGACATATGCAGGATGAGGTCGACGCGGTCCTTCGGCTTGAAGCGGCGCAGGTGGGTGATGGCCTGGTCGAGGAACTGCTTCTCGGCGACGCGTACGGGGTTGGGCTGGCGGTAGCTCTTGTTCGATTCGAGGAAGGACAGGCTGCCCGGGGTCAGGCGCCGGGCCTTCATGACGCGCTCGAGCAGTTCGTCACGCGAGCGCGTGGGCTCAGGGTAGTTCTCGAGGAGCAGGCCCAGGAGCGGCTCCTGCGTCGCGGCGAACGCGAGGTAGAGGCGGTAGACGAGCTGGAGCGCCAGCTGCTGATAGGCGAGCCGGTAGGTCTTGAGGACCTCCTCCTTCTCGTGCGGGAGGGCCTCGCGCCAGTAGTCGGGCAGCGGCCGCTCCTTGTAGATCGTCGCGCGTTCGATGTCGGTGAAGTCGCCCTTGTCCCAGCGCTCCTGCCGCTTCTTCGACTCCTCGAGCGCGACGCGGTCGATCTCCTCCATGACGAGGTAGAACTTGCTCTCGAGACTGCCTTCGGCGCGCAGCGACTCGAGGAACTTCGCGGAGAAGACCTTGCGGGCCGCGCGGTACGCCTTGATCAGCTTCCAGTACGACTTGATCGTCTCGCGCAGGCCGCGGCGGGGCGCGCGCTCCTTGAGGTTCGACTCGGGGAACAGGTCGAAGAGCTTGGCGCGCAGCGCCGCGTTGCGCACGATGCGCAGCGGGGCCGCGCGCGGGACCATGATCTGGCCGAACGGCGAGTCCATCGGCTCTTCCTTTTCAGCGCCCCAGCGAGCGAGGCGCTTCTCGTCGTACTTCACCCAGGCCCGGAACTTCTCCTTGTCGGCGGAGGCGTCGGCGATGACGCGCCCGTCGATCTTGTCGCTAAACTCGCCGCTCGAGTTGAGGAAGTCGAGCAGGTCGAGGCGGTCGTCGAACGACTCGGGCCAGGCCTTCGCCTCGTCGAGCGCGTCGATCAGGTCGTGGCCCCACTGCACGTTGACGCCGCGGAACGGATGCTCCTGGCGCGCGAGCGTGCGGAAAGGCTCGTTGCGGCGGACGAGGCCCGCGCCCTCGCGGAAGGCCGACGCGGCGTCGCCCTTCTCGGTCGCGTCGGGGTTCAGGAAGCTCGGCTGGAGGTCGTTGAGGCGCAGCAACGCGGTCACGAGTTTGGGGAGCGTGCCGCCGGCCTTCGCCGCGCGCACCGAGCCCTCGACGAGCCAGCGGCCGACCGTGTGCCCGCCGACGAGGGAGAGCGCCTCCTCGCCGGTCTTGCCGTAGCTGGAGTCGTGGATCATGTGCAGCTTGTCGGCCATCGCGGCGGCGGCCAGGCGCGTCGTCTCGGGAATCCGCTCGTCGGTCGTCATCAGCAGCAGGCTCAGGAGGTCCGTGCCGCGCAGCGCGCGCGGGACCTCCACGCGCTTCTGCCACCAGCGGCGCTTGTCGTCGCTCTCGCGCGAGGAACCCGGCAGCGCGGTGCCGAAGGCCTGCATGTAGGCCTTGTCGGCCTTCCTCGCGGCGCGGCCCGGCTCCGGTATCTTCTCGAGCAGGGCGGCGAGGCGCGAGGCGTGATGGAGCACGATGTCCTCTCCGGGCTCGAGCCCGAGAGTCGTCTCGATGTCGCGCACGACGCCGGCGAGTGCCGCGAGGGTCTCGGGGTCGGGGCGGCGGCCGGAGTGATTAAGGCGCACGACGGCCACGCGCACCGAGACGGAGATCGACTTCAGAAGCTCGTCGGAGAGCTTGGTCGAGTAGGAGCCCATCATCCAGTGGCGGACGAGCTTGGGATCGCCCTGCAGGCCGGCGCCGCCCGCCTTCTGCACCGCGTCGTGGGTCGTCCGGGCGCGCTCCCAGATCAAGCGCGCGACGCGCGCGGTTTCGCCGAGATCGGAGATGCCGTGCAGCGACGCGCGCATCAGCTGCTGCAGGCGCTCTGCGTAGCGGTTGACGGCGCCCTTCAGCTCCGGCTTCGGCGCGGCGAGGAGCTTCTCCTCGAGCCGGTCCATCGCGAGCAGGACGTACTTGTCGAACACGCCGTCGCGGCGGAGGACGCGGACGAGGGCGGGCGGCGGGTTCCAGCCCGCCTCGAAGCGCGAGATCAGGTCGAGGAAATCCCGCTCGCTGGGAGCCGTGAAGCCGTCGACCTGGAAACGCTCGTAGCGGTGCACGACGCGGTCGTTCTTGACGTCCATCTCGCCTTCGGTGTAGCGGCGCTCGCCCCACTCGGACAAGCCCTTGAACAAGGCCTTCAGCTCGCCGTCGCCCTCGGCGGAATCGCGGCGCGTCTCGTCGAGCGAGCGCAGGCGCAGCGCGAGCTGCGACGGCGTATACAGCTTCGAGCGGCGCTCGGGGCGCTCGAAGGCGCTCTCCACGACGTTGACCTGAAGGATCTCGCGGTACGCGCGCAGCCAGGACGGGGACAGCTTCGACTTGAGCTCGTCGATGATCTCTTCCGGGAGGGCCGGGCGCTTGAGCTCGGCGGACAGGACGCGATAGGTCGAGCGCCACAGGCGGTCGGCGACCTGGCGGCCGGAGTCCTTGGGCTCAAGGCCGAGGCTCTCGGCGCCGTGCGTGAGCGCGCGGAACATCGCGTCGAGCTGCGCCCTCGTCTTGACCTGACCCATCAGGCGCAGCGAGCCGGCACGCCGCGCGGCCGGTCCGAGGCCGGCGGAGGCGCGCAGGAAGTCCTCGAGCGTGCCGCCCTTCGCCTGGACGAGCTCGAGCTGGCGCGTGACGAGCTCGCCGGCGAGCCCCTTGCCCCCCACGACCGCGCCTCGGCCGACGGACAGCTCGACGCTGCGGGTGCCCTCGAAGTCCGGCTTGCCCTTCAGGATGTCGCGGTAGGCCTCCTCCACGACGGCCTTTTCATCGGCGCCGAACGCGCGTTTGGCCTTCTCGCGCTCGACGAAAGCCTCGAGCTTGTGCAACCGCTCGTCGACATTCCCCTCGGCGGCGGCCTTTCTCGCGCGAGCCTCGAAGCGGTCGAGCGCGGACGGGCGGCGCGAGGACTCGCGCCGCTGCATCCAAATAGGATTTTCGGGCACCGGCGCGGGCACGTACTGCTCGAGCGCCTCGTCGAGGTGGTCGAGCATGTTCGCGCGGCGCAGGTCGGCGTGCGGGTGCACGTCCCGGATGCGCTCCATCGCCTGGGCGATCTCGCCTTTGTCGCGGCGCGAGAACATCGCGTAGTCCTTCGCGAGCTTCTCGTACGCCTTGTCGAGTTCGTAGAGCGTGTCGAGCGCCTTGCGGGGATCGTAGCCCGCGGACGCGACGAGCTTGATCGCCTCGAGGTCGGCCTCGAACTCGTGGAAATGGCCCAGCATCTCGTGGGAGCCGGCGAAGCCCTTCAAGTGCTCCTTCCAGTTGTGGTTGAGCTCGTGCGCGATCACGAACGCGAGCTGCTCCTCGCTCTGCAGCGCGCGCAGCAGGCCGAGCGAAAGGAAGACGTTGGCGACGCGGAAGGGCTTGGCGACCGAGGCTTTCGAGTCGATGAACTCGGCTTCGGCCTCGGTGATCGTCGTGAACGCGTTCGGCAGGAACGAGTTGCCGATGAACACCTGCACCGCTTCCTTCGGCAGGCCCGCCGCCTTGGCCAGGCGCGCGGCCACGCGATTGACGTCCTTGTGGAGGCGGCCGTCCCCGACGTCGCCGCCCATCTGGTCCTGCAGCACGTCGCGCGCGTCGGACTGGACGTCGCGGCGCAGGCGCAGCAGCTCCTTGACGGCCTCGGAGGAAAGCCCCTCGGCGACGGTGCCCTTGTCCTCGGCCTTGTCTTTCGCGCCGTCGAACTTCGCGGCGCCCTCGGCGGTCTGCGTCTCGGCGGTCTTCCGCTCCTTCGCGGGAGCCTTTTCCTGAGGGACGGCTTCGACGGGGCGGCGGGCGGGATCGGTGCTCTTCGGGCCGGGCTTGACCGGCTTCGCGGCGGCCGGGATGGCGGACGCCCCGAGCGCCGGAATCACGGCCTGAAGGGCGGGCGCCTTGAGCGTCAGCACGGCCGGCGTCAGGGACGCGGCGGGGAGCGCCAAGCCCGGGCCCAGCGCCGGGGCCATCAGCGGCGTCTCGAGCAGCGGCAGGGCGACGCCGGCTTGCGGGGCGACCACGACCGCGCGCCCCGAGCGGGACTGCGCCCACGCGCTCTCTAAAGGAGAGACCGCGATGATAAACGACAGGAAAGCCGATAAGGAGCGCCGCACCATGACCAGTTTAGGTTGCGCGGAGAAGATTGTGACGGGCCAACAGTCGCGGTCGAGGCTCGACAATGGACCCATGGAATTTAGGACCAGCCTCTAGGTCTTCTATAATAGAAGCATGGTCTGCCAGAGCTGCGGAACCCGGGAAGCGACGACGCTGATCCAGTCGGTCGTGGGCAACCACTTCACGAAGGCGGCGCTCTGCTCGACTTGCGCCGCCGGCGTTGCACCCGAGGCCGGGCTCGACGCGCTGGCGGCGGCGCTCGCCGCGCTGCGCGCGCGCGCGCATCAGACGCGGTGCCCGACGTGCCGCGGCTCGTTTACGGGCTTCAAGGAGAGCGGCCGCTTCGGCTGCCCCAACTGCTACGAGCACTTCCTGCCTCAAGTGAAGGACCTCATGCCGCGCCTGCACGCGGGGGCGTACCGGCATCGCGGCAAGACCCCGGGGAGACGATAGCGTGCAGCTGCACAACATGCTGCGCTTCAAGACCGCGTGGGCCGAGGCCGCCGGCCCCCGGCACGAGGTCGTGATGTCGACGCGCGTGCGGCTCGCGCGTAACCTGCGCGGTCCGTTTCCGGGGCACCTCGGCCCCCACACGCTGAAGAAGACGCTCGACCACGCGTTCAACGCGCTCAAACTCGCCGACATCCGCAACGCGGCCTTCTTCAAGATCGGTGATCTTGATGAGACGGATCGGGCGTTCTTAGTGGAACGGCACTTCGCGAGCCCGCTCCTCATCGCTCGCCCGGGCTCCCGCGGCGTCGTCGTCGGCGACGACGAGACGATCGTCGCGATGGTCAACGAGGAAGATCACTTCCGCCTGGCCTCCCTGCTGCCGGGCCAGCAGCTGCGGACCGCGCACGCGAACGTCGACCGGCTCGACGACCGTCTGTCCTCCGTCCTCGACTTCGCGTTCCGCGACGACCTGGGCTACCTGACGGCGTGCCCGACGAATCTGGGAACGGGAATGCGCGCCTCCTGCCTCGTCCATCTGCCCGGGCTGACGATGACGGGCGCGGTCGGGAAGCTGCTCGACGGCCTCGGCCGCGCCGGCCTCATCGCGCGCGGCCTGCACGGAGAGGGCACGCGCGTCGTCGGTGACTTTTTCCAGCTCTCCAACGGGACCGGCTTCGGACGAACCGAGGAGGAGATCTTGTCCGCCCTCGAGAAGTCCGTCACCACCGTCTGCGCGCGCGAGGAGGAGGCCCGCGCCGCCCTGGCGACCGGCGCCGCCAGGATCCGTCTGGAGGACGAGCTGCACCGGTCGCTGGCTCTGCTCGGCGCGGCGCGGCTGCTGTCCTTCGAGGAGTGCCAGCAGCACCTGTCGCGCGTGAGGCTGGGCCTCGCGATGGGCTGGAAGCTTCCGTCCGACCTGTCGGTCGTCAACGAGCTCACCTTATCCACTCAGCCCGCGCATCTCGACTTGCTCGCGCAGAAGGTGCTGACGCCGCTCGACCGCGACGCGCTGCGCGCGTCGTTGGTCCGGCGACGCCTCAAGGCCTCCTAAGTCACTTCTTCGTCTTGGCCTTGGGCTTCGCGCTGCCGGAATTGCCGTCCCAATCGAGCCCCTGCTTGGCGAAATCGCGCTTTTCCTTCGGCCATACACTGCCGGCGCAGAAGGCGGCGTCGCCGAGCTGGGAGAGCTTCGCAGCGGACCCGCCCGCGTCCTTCTTGTCGTTCTCGTCCATGTTGATGCCCATCAGCGGATTCAGGAACGAAAACAGCTCCTTGTGGAGCTTGGCCTGCGAGACGACGAAGGCGAAGGAGCGCACTGCCGCCGCGCGCATGGCCTCTTCCTCTTGCTCGTCATGCCAGATGAGCGCGAGCAACTTCGCGGAACGCTCCGTCGGGTTCGTCGTCGCGAGCGCGCGCATCGCGTACTCGCGCACGGTGAGCGTCTCCGGGCTGTTGTTGGGGCTGATCGTGATCTTCGCGGTCAACGACTTGTCCTTGACCATCGCCTCGAGCGTGTCGACGAAGCGGTCGCCGTTCACGAGCTCCTGGGCCACGGAGAGCGCCAGGCTCTGCGTCTCGGGCGTCTTTGATTTGAGCAGCAGGTTCACGGTGTCGGCCACCATCTCGCCGACCGGGGGCATATTCTTGCCTTGCGACGCGTATTTGGGGTGGCCAGCAACCTTGCTAACGGCGGATATGCAGCCGTTGAAGCGCGTCTTATCCTTGATGGACTGGGCCATGGAGCCGCTCCAGGTGATCGTGTACTCCATGAGCTTCGCTTCCTTGGGGTAGGCGGTGACACCGCAGCGGCTTCCACTGCCGACGTTCCAGGCGGAACCGCGCGCCTCCTCGATCGCGCCATTCACACGCAGGAGCAATAGAAGGTACTGGGCCTCGACCGCGGGCTGCGCTCCCTCGGTGACCCAATCCGCGGCGGGCGGGATCATGCAGATCTGCCGGATGCTCGGAAAGGGGTCGACCAAGCTGATGCTTCGACGGGATACGACGTCCCCCCACCACGAGACGGAATTCGAGGAGTGCCAGTACCCCGAGTCCTCCTCGACGGCCTTCGAGGTCGGCTCCGTCACGGGCACCGGGGTCGGGACGCCGGCACGGGCGGCGGAGGCAAACAAAAGCACGAGGAGAGCGAGGGGGGTTCTCATACGATCAGGGTAAGCCCGGAACCTCTAAAAAGCAAGACCCACGGGACGGGCTTCGGCCGGACGGACGCCTTAAGGCGCCCTAGGTCCTAGGGCTCCTGGCCGGCTTTGACCTTCTTGACCATCTCCTGCGGATACATGTGGCCGACGCAGCTGGCCGCCAACCCCAACTCGCTGAGCTTCCCGGACGGGCCGGCCTCTTCCTTCTTATCTTCTTCCCCGTCGAAGATGGAGAGCAGCGGCCGGAGCTGGGCTTTGGTCCCCTTCGCCTGGATGTTCGCGTCGCGCCCGACTATAGGCCAGGACATGAAGTAGCCGTAGGCGCGGATCGCCCCCGCGCGAATCTCCGGCGTCTCGGTGTCGTCTTTGAATACGCTCGCCAGCGTCAAGCCGACCAGCGCCGTGGGCTGAGTCGTGGCGAGCGTCTGCATCGCGAAGACGCGCAGCGGGATCGTCTCGTTGCCGCCCTCTTCCGGCGGGCGCTTGATGAGAACCTTCGCGACGACGGACTTATCGCGGACGACGGCGGCGATCGCCGGGGCGAACTCCTCGTTTTCCATGTATGAACGGGCCACCCAAAGCGCGTCGCGCACCGTCTCCGGCGTCTTCGAGGCCAGCAGGAGCTTGATCGTATCGCCGATCGCATGAAGCGGCGTCACGTCGACCGCGGTCTTGGAGGCGTATTTCGGATGGCCGGCGACCTTCATCGTTTGGGCGCCGCGGCACGAGGAGTAATGCGTCCGGTCATACGTGGGCTTATCGATCGGGCCGAGGAACATCTCGTTGATCCGCTTGACGCTGCCCGAGAGCGGGTAACGGTAGACGCCGCACAACGATATCTTCCGGCCTGAAAATCCGTCCGCCGCCGATTGGTGAAACTCCTGATCGGCCCAAGCGACACGGCGCAGCAAGGTCAGGTACTGCTTCTCGACCTCCGGAGAGGCGCCGCCGGAGGCGATCCAATCCGCCGCGGGAGGCACCAGGCACACGAGATACGGCTCGTACTCGCTGTACGACGGCACGACCAGGGCCGACCGATTGACGATATTGGCGAATCCCGAATTTCTCCGCTGATCGTAGTAGTAAAAATCCGCCAACTCGACGACCTTGCTCTTGGGCTCCGTGACCGCGGCCTTCTTAGGCGTCTGGGCGCGCGCGGAGGGGACGAACGCAAGCACGAGAAGAGCGAGGGGTAGTTTCATATTTTAGTCCGGGTCGTCGAACTTCTTGCCTTTGCGCGCCTTGAGCTGAAGCTTCCGCGGGAACATGTTCGCGGCGCATTCGGCCGCCCGGCCGAGCCCGCTGAGCTCCTTCTTCGGGACGGACGCGTCGCGTTTATCGTATTCGTCGGCGGTGAGGTTCATCAGCGGCACGATGAACGAGTACAGCGACTTGTACATACCCGGACGGTTTTGCGCGCTGGTTATGGCGGGACCCGGATACTGGGTGACGAAGGCGAACGCGCGGATCGCGCCCTCGCGGACGGGCTCGGGCTCGCTCTGGTCGTGCCAGATGAGCGCCAGAAGCTTCGCGGAGCGCTCGGTACGCTCGATCGTCGCCAGCGTCCGCATCGCGAGGACGCGAAGCAGGAGGGTCTCCACGGGCTCATCGCGGTGCTTGATCGTGACCGACTCGGTGCGCGTCTTGTCCTTGACCAGCGCCTCGACCGAGTCCCGGAACAGCTCGCTGTTGTAGAGAGTGCGAACCTCCCCCAGCGCGTCCCGCACGCTGTCCTTGTCCTTCGCCTTGAGCAGAAGGTTGAGCGTCTCCACGATCGCCGCGGCCGGAACACCGCACGTCTTGCCGTGACAGGCGTACTTCGGCTGGCCGTCGACGGTCAGCGCCGACATATAGCAGGAATTGAAGCCGATCCTGTCCTTAAGAGTCTTGTCGAACCCGCCGAAGTAGAAATTGGAATACTCCGCCAGGTACACGTAAGGGTTGTAGGCCGTCACTTCGCAGGTGCCGACCGTATCGACGCCGTAGGGGCGGCCCTGAGCGGAGGCGATCGCGTACCCGACGCGCCAAAGCAGGTTCGTGTACTTCTGCTCGATCGCGGGAGGCGCGCCGGCGAGGACCCAGTCGGACGCGGGCGTGACCAAGCAAACCTCGTGCATCGCGCCCGCGCCCATGTCCGCCGAAAGATAGATGTCCTTGTGCCCGGCGACCTCGGCGATCCTGTCGTTCTTGTTGGTGTACCGGTAGAAGCGGGACTCTTCGACGACCTTTGAAGGCGGCTCCGCGACGGGGGCGCGCGCCGGCGTCTGGGCGCGCACGAATGAGGCGAGAAACAGCGGAACGAGGCAGAGAGGGGTTCTCATGCCCCAAGCATAGGCCCGAAACCGCCCGAATACAAGGCTTTTCGCGGCGTCAAAAAAACCGTTGATTTAGGTCAATCCGTGGTCATGGGGACCGTGCTAGAATGGGACATGGTCAACATCAAACACGCCAAGCTCAAAGCCTGGGTCGATGAGATCACCCAGATATGCACCCCGGACGCCGTCGTTTGGGTAGACGGCAGTGAGCAGGAAAAGAAACGTCTTGAGAAGCGCGGCGTGGCCCGCGGCCAGTTGATCCCCCTCGACGCGGAGAAGTTCCCCGGTTCCTTTTATAGCCGTTCCAAGGCCAACGACGTCGCCCGGACCGAGCATCTGACCTACATCTGCACCAAGGACAAGGAAGCGGTCGGGCCGACCAACAACTGGATGTCCCCCGAGGACGGCTACAAGAAGGCCCGCGAAATCCTGAAGGGCTCCATGGTGGGGCATACTTTGTACGTCATCCCGTTTTCGATGGGCCCCGTCGGCTCCCCCTTCTCCAAGATCGGCGTCGAGCTCACCGACTCC
>JBBQVX010000041.1:0-26987 GCA_038211115.1 Elusimicrobiota bacterium
GGAATTTTTCCCGCGGGGGCGTTGGGCCCGCCGCGTCGTGGGGGCTCTTTCTATGGCGCGGCCGCACCCACGTGTGTCCACCCCCACGCGCCCGGGGGTACATATTCCCCCCGCCCCGGCCCACATCAACTCACGGGCGCGACGAAGCCCCCCGCCCCCTTGACGCCCAGCCCGGCCGGGGGCATAATCGGAAGATGGTCGCCCCCCTGCTGCTGATCGCGGCCCTCGCGGTCCCCGCCTCCGCCGGCGAGAAAGTCCCCGACTGCATCCACGTGTCCTCGACGTCGGCGCGCTTTAAGGCGGATCTCGACGCCGTGCGCGATTGCCAGGAAAAGGCGCGCGAGAAGCTGATCGAGACGGCCAAGGGCAAGGGCAAGCCGCTGTCCTACGCGCGGATCGAGAGCATCGACGACCGGCAGCGCGCCGAGGTGAAGGAATTCCTCGAGAAGAGCGGCACGGTGATCGAAGGCGCCACCAAAAGCGCCCGAGGCCTCGACGAGAACGCGGAGAGCGGCCGGAAAGGCGTCTCGGCCGACGAGAGCGCGGAGGTCGGGGCGCTCGAGAAGCGCCTGCACGCGGCGGCGGGCGACGGGAAGGACGGGATCACGCCCTCGATGGGCCGGGACATCATCGACTCGCTGCGCAAGAAGCAGGGCTTCGTCAGCCCGGAGATGCAGGGTCTGATCGACGCGGTCGTCCGCGACGGCGGCAAGCTCACGCCCGAGACGATGAAGAAGCTCCAGAGCGCCGGGAAGTCGGCGAAAGGCGCGGGGCTCGAGCTCGGCATCGACAAGGGCGTCGAGAAGGATCTCCTTGAGCACGACTTCGACAGCGACAAGGAACAGCAGGCGGCGCCGCACGAAGCACCCGGCAATCTGTAAAATAGCCAAGTGGCGACCAAACCTGGACCCGGCGTACTCCCCCTCTTTCGTCATCTGACGAGCGTTCCGACCGCCCCTTTCCGCGAGGCCGCGGTCTCCAAGAAAGCCCTCGAGTGGATCCGCGGGAACCTCGGCGCGCGCGCGAAGGTCCGCCGCGTCCGCGGCGGCTTCATCGTCTCCTACCGCGGCGCGGGCGCGGGGCCGTCGCTGTGCCTCGCGGCCCATCTCGATCATCCCGCGTTCGACCTGAGCGGCGTCACGCGCGCGGGAGCGAAGGCCCGGCTGCGCGGCGGCCTGCCTCCGCACCTGCTCGCCGGCGCCGCGGTCGAGGCCTTCCCCCGCCTTCCCAAGGACAACCGTCCGCTCGCGCGCGGCGTCATCGGCGCGCGGCCGGAGAAGGAAGGCGGGCTCTGGTCGATCGCCTGGACCGAGCCGCCGAAGGCCGGCGTCAAGCCCGACTTCGCGGTGCTGGCTCTCACCCCCTGCGAGACCGAGGACGGCTGGCTCAAGTCCCGCTCGGTGGACGACCTCCTCGGCTGCGCGATCAGCCTCGAGGCGATGCGTCGGCTGGCGAACGCGCGCGCGAAGGTCAACCTGACCGTCCTGCTCAACCGCGCCGAGGAGGTCGGCTTCATCGGCGCGCTCGACATGATCCGCTCCGGCGTCCTCTCCGAGCACGACTCCTACCTGTCGATCGAGTCCTCGCGCGAGCTGCCGGGCTCGAAGCCCGGAGGCGGCCCCACGATCCGGCTCGGCGACAAAGCCACGGCCTTCGATCCCAACCTGACCGCCCTGCTCGACGACGCCGCCGAGGCGCTGCGAAAGCGCGGGACCAAGTCCCAGCGCCTGCGCCTGACGGGCGGCACGTGCGAGGCGACCGCCTATCTCGCGTTCGGCCTCGAGGCCGGCGGCGTGGCCGTGCCGCTCGTCAACTACCACAACGGCTGGGGCGCCGACGCCGTCGCGCCGGAGATGGTGCGGCTGTCCGACGTCGAGGGCGGGGTGAAGCTGCTCGTGGAGGCGTCCAAGCGGTTCGGCGCGAAAATCCTGCGCGGCGCCCTGCGGGCGCGCCTCGAGAAGCGCCACGACGCCGAGAGGCAAGCCCTCTAACATGAGGCTCGAGCACTACCTCGGCTTAAACGACCCCGTCTCGAGCGTGAGCCACCTCGCGGCGGCGGCGGCCGTCCTGGGCGGCACCTACTTCCTGTATAAGAAGGGCCGCGGCGACGCGCTGCGCAGCTCTTCGCTCATGATCTTCAGCGCCTCGCTGCTGTTCCTGTTCTCGATGAGCGGCGTCTATCACGGGCTGGCGCCGGGGCCGTGGCGCGCGGCGTTCCGGCGCCTCGATTACGCCGCGATCTGGATCGTCATCGCCGGCTCGGCCACGCCGGTGCACGTCCTGATGCTCAAGGGCCGCTGGCGCTGGGGCCTGACCGCGCTGTTCTGGGGCGCGGCGATCACGTGCCTCGTGCTCATCGACTCCTATTTCAGCCGTCTGCCGTATTGGGCGATCATCCTCGCCTACTGCGGCGTATCCTCGCTCGGCGGCATCACGTTCGCCCACATCACCGCGCGCTACGGCTGGAAGGAGTCCTCCCTGCTGTTTCTCGGCGGGATCGCCTACATCGCGGGCGCGCTCATCGACTACCTCGACGGACCCGTGATCCTCACGGGCGTGCTCGGCGCGCACGAGCTGTTCCATTTGCTCGTCATCGTCGGCGCCGCGCTGCACTGGATCTTCATCTACAACCTGGCGGGAAGGAAGGACCCCGACGCGGCCCCGGCCTCGGCGCTCAACGCAGGCTGAGCCATATCTTGCTCCAGAACGGCACCCGAAACGAGTAGCGGGTCATCGGCCGCGCGTCCGGGATGAAGCGGCGGAACGGTTCGGGCGCCCGGGCGGCGCCCTTCGCGGCTTTCGCGGATTTCCCGTCTCGGCTCATCTTTTTCATCACTGTCTCCCCCGGCTTCGCCGGTCGATTCAGTCTAGCCCGATCCGTCCAACGGATCGTCAAGCCGCGTTCAAGTTTCCGTCAAATCAGCGACGTGCCTCCAGCCGGTCGATGTCCGCGAGTGCTGCGCGCGCGCCGGCGCTGTCGGTCAGCGCGAGGACGCGCTCGTACGCCGCGCGCGACGCGGGGTAGTCCTTTTCCTCGAAGCAGATCATGCCGAGCAGGAACTGCGCGCGCGCGTTTCTCGGCGCGCAGGACGCCGTCTGCTCGAACAACGCGCGCGTCGAGCGGTACGTGACGTTCCGCTGGAGGGAGATCGCGGCCCAAATGCAGAGGAGCGCCGGCAGCGCGTACCGGCCGCGCCGGCCGTCGCCGGCCCGGCGGGCCAGCAGAAGGCACAGGCCCGCGGCGGGAAGATACAGGTAGCGGTCGGCGACGGGGCTCACGTTCGAGAAAGAGATCAGATGAAGGAACGGAAGGAGGCCCGCTACGATCCACGCCAGCGCGAACAGGCTTTCCTTGGACTTGCGCAGAGCCCAGGCGACCGCCGCGAAGCCGGCGAGCCAGAGCATCCACGACGGGCCGTCGGGCAAGGTGCGCTCGAGGCACAGAGGATACGGAGCGGCCAAGGTCCGGACGTAGAAGGCGAAGGACTCGAGCGACGAGTACTCGAAGCGGCGCGGGAACGCCGCAGGCGGCGTCAGATAAAGGAAGCGGTACGCGAGATAGGCGGCGCCGATGGCCGCGAACGCGACGCCCAGGCCCGCGACGCGCTTGAGCTCGGAGCGGGCGCAGAGGGCGACGTACAGAAACGACAGCACGATCGCGACGAGCCCGGTCTCCTTGGACAGGAGGCCGAGGACGAGGATCGCGCAGAGGGAAAAAGGCGGCGACTTCCTTTTCTTGTCGGCGCAGTATTCGATCACGCCGAGCAGGACGGCGAGCGCGCAGGTCGCCGCGAACAGGTGCCCCTTGAACGCGGAGAAGGCGAGGAGCTCGGTGTGCGCGGGAAAGGCGGCGAACAGGCACGCCGCGAAGAGCGCCGGCTTCCGGCCGCTCGTCAGCCGCCGGGCTATCAAATACACGAGCGCCGCGTTCACGAAGTGCAGCCCGAGGCCGAAGGCGCGGTAGAGCGGCGGCGACGCGTGGGTCGCGTAATGGAACAAGGTCACGAGCGGCTGATAGGTCCGCTCGGCGGCGAACGGGAAGTAATCGCGCGAGACGAGCCCCGACCAGAATTCCCCGAACGGAAGGCGGAAGACGGGATTATCCCGGACGTGCGCGGCGTCGTCGTAGATGACCGGCGCGGTCAGCGCGGGGGCGTAGACGAGGGCGATGCCGGCGGCAAGCGCGAACGCCGGGCGCCGGTCCTCGCGGGAGGGAGTCACCGTCGAAGTGTACCGTAAACGCCTCGAATTTGGCAAAATGAGCCTATGAAAACCCTATTCGCCGCCCTGCTCGTCCTCGCCGCGTCGTCCGCGCACGCCGATCCCTTCTCGGACTTCCAGACCCGCGCGCGCAACGAATACATCAAGCCGTTCGCCCTCGACCTCGGCGGCGTGCTCGGCGGAGCCTCCGCCCATACCGGCCGCACGCTGGGCTTCCCCGGCTTCTGGGTCGGCGGCGTCGCTGCAGTCCAGATGCGCCCGGATAAGGACGACCGCGTTCTGCGCGACGCGGGCGTGAAGGCCTTCGGCGTGCCCCTGATCGAGGCCGGCATCGGCCTGCCCCTCAAGATCGACGTGATCGTGCACGGCGTGGCGTCGCACGGGCTCACCATCTACGGCGGCGGCGTGCGCTACGGCCTGTACCGCACCGACCTCGTCGACTCCTTCCTGCCGAACATCTCGATCTCGGCCTTCGGCGACAAGGTCAACCACGCCTACTTCAGCGCGTCGCACGGCGACATGAACGCGGTCGCGACGTGGAACCTGCCGATCCTCAAGCCGTTCGTCCTCGCGGGCTTCGACGTCACCGAGGTGAAGGTCGGCGCGGCGACGACCCCCGGCGTCGCCGGGACGAAGGCCACCGCGCGCGGCTCGCGCTTCTCGGTCGGCGTGGACGTGCATCCTCTCCCCCTGATCAGCGTGCGCGCCGCGTACACGTTGCGCCACGGCATTCCGGGCTTCGACCTGGGTCTCGGCGCCCAGTTCTAGAGTGGCGATCTACACGCGCACGGGCGACAAGGGCGACACCGGCCTGTTCGGCGGCGGCCGCGTGCCCAAGAGCCATCCGCGCGTAGCCTCCTACGGCGACGTCGACGAGCTCAATAGCGCCCTCGGCGCCGCGCGCGCGGCGCTGCGCGAGGACCCGGCGCTCGGGTCCGTCGACCTGGGCCTCGAGCGCGTCCAGGCCGAGTGCTTCGTCATCGGGGCGCTGCTCGCGACCCCCGCCGAGAAAGCGGGCAAGCTGTCCCCGCCGTTCGATCGAGGCCTGCCCGCGGACGCCGCGAAGCGCCTCGAGGCCGAGATCGACGCCTGGGACGAGAACCTGACGCCGCTCAAGACGTTCATCCTGCCCGGCGGCGGGCGCGCGGGCGCCGCCCTGCATCTGGCGCGCGCCGTGAGCCGCCGCGCCGAGCGCGCGGTCGTCGAGCTCGCCGCGTCCGAGCCGGTGCCCGAAGGCGTGATCGTCTACATGAACCGCCTGTCGACGTGGCTGTTCGTGGCGGCCCGCTTCGTCAACAAGGAAACGGGCCGCGCCGAAACGCCGTGGACCGGCCTCGGACGATGAGCGCCGTCGAGGTCCGCTCCCTTGTCCACGAGTACGCGAAAAGCCGCAAGGCCCCCGCGCGCCGTGCCCTCAACGGCGTCTCGTTTTCCGTCGCCGAAGGCGAGCTGTTCGGGCTCCTCGGCCCCAACGGCGGCGGCAAGAGCACCTTGTTCCGGATCCTCGCGACCTCCTTCACCCCAACGAGCGGCTCGGCGACTATCCTGGGCCGCGACCTGATCGCCTCGCCCGCGTCCGTGCGCCCGTTCCTCGGCGTCGTGTTCCAGTACCCGAGCCTCGACAACAAGCTCACGGTGCGCGAGAACCTCGTCCACGGCGGGCGCCTCTACGGCCTATCCGGCGCGGACTTAAACGCGCGCATCGATGAGCGCATGAGCCGTTACCGTCTGGCCGCGCGCGCGGGCGACCTTTGCGGGACGCTGTCCGGCGGCCTGCGCCGCCGCGTCGAGCTCGCGAAGAGCCTCCTTCACGATCCCAAGGTCATCCTCCTCGACGAGCCCTCCACCGGCCTCGACCCGGCGGCCCGTCAAGACTTATGGGACCACCTGCTCGCGCTGAAGAAGGCCGGCGCGACCATCCTGACGACGACGCACCTGATGGACGAAGGCGACCGCTGCGACCGCGTCGCCATCCTCGATCAGGGCAAGATCGTCGCGATGGGAACGCCCGAGGCGCTCAAGGCCGAGATCGGCGGCGACGTGATCACGATCGAGACCGAGGACGCCTCCGGTCTGCGCGACGAGATCACGAAGAAGTTCGGCGTCACCCCGCAGGCGTTCGGCGCTCAGCTGCGCCTCGAGCGCGCCGCGGGGCACGCGTTCATCCCCCAGCTCGTCGAGGCCTTCCCCGGCCGCCTGCGCACCGTGAGCCTCTCCCGTCCGAGCCTCGAGGACGCGTTCCTGCACCACGCGGGCCGCCGCTTCTCCGACGCCGCCGAGGCGGTCCCCGCCAAATGAGCGCCATGCTGACGCTGTGGGAGCGCGACATCGTCCGCTTCTTCCGGGACAAACCGCGCGTGATCGGCGGCCTCGTGCCGCCGATCGTGTTCTGGCTCCTGATCGGCGCGGGCCTCGGCACGGCCGTGCGCGTGCCCGGCGCTCCGGACGGCATGAGCTTCCTCCAGTATTTTTACGCGGGGACCTTGGTGCTGATCGTGCTGTTCACGTCGATCTTCGCGACGATCTCGATCATCGAGGACCGGCGCGAGGGCTTCCTGCAGTCCGTGCTCGTCGCCCCGGTCTCACGGCTCGCGATCGTGCTCGGCAAGGTCATGGGCTCCTCTACGGTCGGCCTGGCCCAGGGCCTCGCGTTCCTGCTGCTCGCCGGGCCCGCCGGCCTGCACCCCGGCCTGCACGGCTACGCGTCGGCCGCCGCGGTCCTGACGCTCGCCTCGATCGGCCTGACCGGGCTCGGCTTCTGCATCGCGTGGGTGCTCGACTCGTCGCAGGGTTTTCACGCCGTCATGAACCTGTTCCTCATTCCGATGTGGATGCTGTCGGGCGCGCTGTTTCCGGCCGCCACCGCGCCGCGGCCGCTGCAGCTCGTGATCGCGGCCAATCCGGTGTCCTACGCGGTCACGGGGCTCCAGCACGCGCTGCTGCCCTCCGTCGTCGCGGAAGGCGCCGCCTCGCTGTGCGCGTGCCTCGTGATCCTGGCCGCCTTCTCCGCCGTGATGCTCGCGGCGTGCGTCTTCGTCGCCTCGCGGCGCGACGCGCGCTAGACGACCTTCAGCATCCCGTTGACGGTCTTGAGAATATCCGCCGGAGAGGCGGGTTTCTGCAGATACTGGGTGTCCGTCCCGAATTCGATCTTGCCTTCGAGCTCCGTGCGAGCCGTGGCCGTGTAGATCAGGATCGGAATGTGCAAAGTCGAGCTGATCGTGCGCACGCGCTCATGGAGAGTGACGCCGCCGCCGGCCGGCATCATGATGTCCAGGATGATCAGCTCGGGCTGGTGCTGGCGCACCATCATCAGACCCTGCATCGCGTCGAGCGCCGACAAGAACTGGTAGCCGGTCTTCTCAAGGATGATTTTCACGAGGGCCAGGACGTTCTTGTCGTCTTCGATATGGAGGATTTTCTTCGTGCCGCTCATGACGGGACTCTATCAATTCCCGGGCACATCCCACGATGGGCCCAAAGACCGCGCGCCGAAGCCCGAAATGCCCAGGAGGCGCGTCCGCGCGCCCGTTATAATCAATCCATGCTCAAACCCGCCCTCGCCGTGCTGATCGCGCTGTCCGCCGCCGCGCCCGCCTTCGCCCAGTCCGACGAGGGCGAGTACTGGATGCAGCGCGCCGACGAGGCCGCTAAGAAGGCGACCGACGCGGCTAAAGCGGAACGTGCCGCCCGCGAAGCCGCGGCCGCGAAAGCCGCCGCCGCCGCCAAAGCCGCGGCCGAGAGCCCCTGCGCCGAGAACCCGGAGCTGAACGGGCCGACCGGCTTCCTGTTCAAGGTCGAAGGCAAGGACGGCCTGTCGATGAGCTTCCTGTATTCGTCGTGCCGCGTCGAGGACACGGACACCGTCGAGAACCGGCCGATGACGCCGCGCGCCGTGCGCGTCTATTACGCCGACCAGGCGGGCTACGAGCTGTGGGTGACCACCGAGAAAGGCTCCAAGAAATCCTGGCTGACCGTCGTCGAGAACTGGGCCGGCTCGGGGCCGCATAACGCCGGCCAGCTCGGCGAGCGGGACACCGCGGAACTCGTTTCGAAGAAGACCGTGGACCTCGGCAAGGCGAGCGTCAGCGACACGCGCGGCGGCGCCAAGAGCGTCCACGCGGGAGCGGCGACGATCCAAGCCGCGCAGTTCACCCCGGCCTCGAACGACAAGCTCACCGGCTGTCAGTAATTAGAACAGCAGACTCAGCGCCCAGAGGACGGACGCTGTAAACACCGGGATCCACAGGTTGTCGTCGGGCGGGACCGGAAGCACGTCGACGGCCGAGAACGCGAGCATTCCGCCGACCGCGAGCCAAGGCGCCAGCCCGGCCGCCAGGCCGCACCCGAGCGCGACCAGTGCCGCGAGCAGCGTCCCTTCCCACGTGCGCGTATGCCCCCAGATCACGTACGGGTGGGCGTTCCAGCGGCGCCCGAGCACGGCGGACGCGGCGTCGCCGAGCACGAGGTAGAGCAGCGACGCGGTGACGATGGCGGGATGCGACCCGAACAACAGCATCACGGCGGCGGCGCCGAGCGTGACGTAGAAGCTGCCCGTGACGCGGTTCGCCTCCTTCGCGCGCAGGATCCCCCCGAAATACCGGTTCACGAGCGCGCCCACCCGGGGAACGCGCAGGCGCAGCAGCTCGAAAACGCCGAACGCGACGGCCATGCCGGCCATCGCGACCGCGGCCGTCCCCGGCCCCAGCACCCAGTAGCCCGCCAGGTAGAGCAGGCCGCTCTGATGGAAAAGTTTGCGCTTGAGCTCCGTCCGGAAATCGTCGCTTCCTCCCTTATAGAAGCGGATCAGCGGGCCGCTCAGCAGGTAGAGGCCGAAGACCGCCGCCGGGATGAGCCGGTAGAGCCCCAGCGCGGCGAGCGGAGCCGCCGCCGCGAGCGCCAAGCCGCCGGCGAGAGCCAGAACCTTCCAGCCGCTCTTCTTGAAGGCGGGGTACGGCACCGTCGAGGCCATCGCGGCCGCGGTCACGAGAGCGACGATCGCCGCGACCGGAGCGGCGGCGGCGGCCGGCAGCAGCCCCAAGCCCAACGTCAGCGCGACGATCACGCCCGCGCCCCCGGGGATCGGCAGGCCGGTGAACGTGTCCGAGTGCTTGGCGACCGACGGGTCGGCGGCCTCCTTCTGCGCTCCGATATTAAAGCGCGCGAGCCGGTACATCCCGGCGAACGCGTAGACCGCGGCCGGGATGAAGCCGACGGGCCCGAGCCCGGCCAAGGCCGCGTGATAGAGCAGGATGGCGGGCGCCGCTCCGAAGGAGACCACGTCGGCGAGCGAGTCCATCTCGATGCCCATGGGTCCGGCGACGCCGAGCGCGCGCGCGGCGCGGCCGTCGAACATGTCGAAGACGTTCGCCAGCAGGATCAGCCCCGCGGCCGGAAGCAGCGCGCCCGAGGACGCGAGCACGACGGCGCCGAGGCCGCTGACGAGATTGAGCCCCGTGATCGCGTTCGGCACCCAGCTCCAGCGGCGCGGCCCCTCCGGCGGGCGCGCCGGCGGCGGCGGGACGGGCGCCTGCGGAACGCTCGCGGCGGCGAGAACGCCGGGCTTACCCGGAAGCAGGGCGGGAAGCGGCCCCCGGAACGCGGGCGTATGAACGGCCTCGGGGACGGCGGCCAGGAATGGAGCGCCGTCGTAGAGCCCGGGCAAGGACGCCGCCAAGCCGAGCCCCGCCGTCGGCGCCAGCGCCGCCCCCGGAAGCGTCGCGCCGGACGCCGCGCTCAAGTCGCCAACTAAAACCGAGAGGCTCGAGCCCGAGGTCACGCGCCCGGCGTTCGTCTGGGCGGAGGCGGCGAGAGGGAAAACGGCGGCGCACAGCGCCGGCCCGAGGAGAAAACGCATGACGCATTGTAGCGCGTTACCCCGGTGCCGGGGCTAGGGCTCAACGGGGCAGGAACCCGGGGCCAACAGGCCTACGAGCCGCAGTCGCGGCCGATGAGGACGACGCCGGAGGTGCCCGTCGTGCAGCGCTCGACGACGCCGCCGGGGCAGCAGCGTTCCTTGATCTCGGCGAAGTTCGCGGCTCCCGAGCACTGCCCGTCCGGCGATGACGCCATGATCCGGCAGGACACCTGAAGGCGTCCCTCCACCCCGTCGACGCCGCGTTTGGTGATGCGCCAGATCGGCGGCTTGCTCTTGGCCGCAGCCGGACCCGCGGCGGGCGCGCCCGAAGCCGCGGCCGGCGCCGGGGCCTCGGCGGTCTTCGCCGGCTCGTACGCGGATTTGGCGCGCTGATACGGCTTCGGCACGCGGCCGCGCTTGTCGGACGTGATCCACTGCGCCTGGCCGCCGCCGCCGCCCTTGTTGCCGGACGTGCCGCCGCCGCCTCCGCCCGCCTCTTCTTTTTTCGCGGGAGGCGGCCCGCAGCCTCCGCCGCCGCCGTCCTTGTCGTCGCCGCCGCAGCCGAACGCGGCGAACAGCAGCGCCGCGTTCAGGACGGTGAGCAGGCGCAGGCTCGTTTTCACCACCAGAGTTTAAGGCGTCCACGCCGTTTCGTCAACCCTTGTCCCGCCCCCCCGCCCTTGCTAGACTGTCCGCATGATCCAAGACCTGCTCGGCTCGATCGCCTCGACGCAAGCCTACCGCCGCTTCGCCGCGGAGAAGACGAGCCGCACCGTCCTCTACCTCCTCTTCATCAGCCTCCTGTTCACGATCGGCGGCTCGATCGCGATGCAGATCCGCATCGGACCCGTCGTCGACGAGACCTTCGCGTGGCTTTCCACCGAAGTCCCGACCCTGACCTTCTCCGCCGGCACGGTCACGAGCTCCGAAACCGCCCCGAAGCGCCTCGTCCACCCGAAGGCCCCCGAGGTCGCGGTCATGATCGACACCACGCGCACCGAGCCGGTCACCCTTCAGATCATGCAGGACGCCAAGGTCCTCGCCTACCTGACCAACAACGCGCTCTACATCGAGCAGCAGCAGGGCAAGATCGAGGTCTACGACCTCAAGAAGGCCGCGATCGAGCGCCCGATGGTCGTCGACGCCAAGTTCTTCCGCGACGCCTCGGGCGCTTTGAAGCGCGTCGTCTACCCGCTCTCGATCCTGACCGTCTTCGTGTTCGCCGCGGCCTGGACGGCGTTAGCCGGCCTGCTCTACTCCCTGCTCGCGATGCTGCTGCAGTCGGCCGCGGGCGGCGCGCTCGCCTTCGGCGCCCTGTACCAGATCGCGCTGCACGCGCAGACGACGGCCCTGCTCCTGCGCATCATCCTGTCCTTCCTGCCGTTCGCGGTCCCGATGTCCGGCCTGATCACGATCGCGATCACGACGGCTTACCTCTGGATGGCGGTCAAGGCCAACGCCGCCGCCCAGACTTCCCCCGTTTGAGGGCGGGCCTTCTCCTCGCGCTGGCGGCCTGCCTGGCCGCGGGCTGCGAGTGGCTGACCGGCGACTTCCGGCTCTCGGGCGTCATCGAGATCGCGCCGCAGCTCGAGGCCCGGGCGCCGAAGACCAATTCCGTCTTGTTCGTCATCGCGCAGAACGCGGGCGGCGTGCCGATCGCCGTCCACCGCATCGTCAACCCCGAGTTCCCCGCGTCGTTCGTCATGTCGCCCCAGGACCTGCTCGTCCCCGGCATCCGCCGCAACGAGACGCTGACCATCGTGGCCCGGCTCAACGCCCACGGCACGCTCGGCGCCGCGCAGGCGGGCGACCTCGAGGGCCGCAGCCCGACTCAGTCTCACCCCGGCGACCGCGGCGTCAAGGTCCGGCTCGATAAAGCCCTATGAAAACTCTCCGCCTCGCCCTTCCCGTGCTGGCGCTCGCCCTCGCCGCCTGCGGCGGCGGCTCGTCCCGGCGCTCCTCGCTTTCCGGCACGATGTCCGGGCTCGACGTCCTCGTCTCGGAGGGCTTCCGC
Source organism: Elusimicrobiota bacterium (assembly GCA_038211115.1). Taxonomy (GTDB): domain Bacteria; phylum Elusimicrobiota; class Elusimicrobia; order UBA1565; family UBA9628; genus GWA2-66-18. Next base: position 12,093 of record JBBQVX010000041.1, read on the forward strand.
CCGCTGCGCGGCAAGCGCGTCGGCGTGCTCACCAACAGCACGGCCGTCGACCGGCGCGGACGCGGGATCGTCGACTTATTGGCGGAATCTCCCGACGTGAACCTTGTCGCCATCTTCACGCCCGAGCACGGCTACGCCGCGTCGACGGAGTCCGAGAACATCGCCTCGGGCCGCACGCGCGTCCACGGCAAGGAGATTCCCCTCTACAGCCTCTACGGCGGCGGCATCACGGGCATGCGCCCGAAGCCCGAGCAGCTGCAGGGCCTCGACGTGCTGGTCTTCGACATCCAGGACATCGGCGCGCGCTTCTACACTTACCTCGCCACGATGGCGATGGCGCTCGAGGAGGCCAAGACCGCGAACGTCGACTTCATCGTCCTCGACCGCCCGAATCCGATCCGCGGCGACATCGTCGAGGGCCCGATTCTGTCGGACCCGACCCTCCGCTTTCTCACGCCGACCGCGTACTTCCAGGTTCCCGTCCGCCACGGCCTGACGGCGGGCGAAATGGCGCTGTGGCATAACCGCTCCGTCGGGCACCCCCATCTGTCGGTGATCAAGCTGCGCGGCTGGAAGCGCGACCAGTGGCACGACCAGACCGGCCTGCCGTGGATTCCCCCCTCGCCGAACATGCCGAACATCGAGGCCGCGGCGCTGTATCCCGGCATCGGAATCTTCGAGGCCTCGAACCTCGCCGTCGGGCGCGGCACGCCCATTCCGTTCCGCTGGATCGGGGCGCCGTGGCTCAATGCCGAGGAGATCGTCGCAAGCCTGCGCGGCACGGTCGAGGGCGTCGAGTTCTCGGTCCAGGACTACACGCCGACCAAGAGCGTCTTCGAGGGCAAGCTCTGCCGCGGCGTGAAGATCACAGTGACCGACCGCGACGCGATGCGCCCGCTCGCCGTGTTCCGCCGCCTGGCGCTCGCCCTGCGCGAGTACAACCCGAAGGAGTTCGAGTGGCGCTGGGACGAGGCCAAGCGCATGGTCGGAACCGAGGAGTTCCGCCTCATGTGGGAGACCGGCGCCGGCGACGATGCGTTCATCGGCCTCTTCGACAAGGGCCCCCGCGACTTCGAGGCTTCCCGCAACTCCGTCCTGCTCTACTAGCCCTGGTTGGAGTTGGTGTCAGGCCTCCCATTGTTGCAGTATTTTTGGCGCGGTGCGCCGGCAATACTAGGCTGACAACCCTCGCTGTCTAATCTGGCCACCCGAACTTTCTCCATCTTGCAAAGCCTCGATTTTCCCTTCACAATTCAAAAATAGTCATTATTCCCCGCCAGATTAGACACGACAACACAATTACAAGTTAGAACTGAGCGGAGTGCTGGAAAAGAAAACGGGTGTCAACAACAGTCGCCATGCCCCGGAAGACATAATCGACTATCCTTGAGGATAGCCGGGGCCGCGCCTAAGCCCGCCCTTCTCCATCGAGCGCCGGCGCCAGCGCCCAGCCGATCGCGAACGTCCCCGCCGTGCCGATGATGACGAGCCAGCTCCACCCGAGCGGGATGTAGCCGTACTCCGACAGCAGCAGCAGCGACGCGTTGACCAAGGCCATGATCCCCATCGCGAGCGAGATCGCCTTGTCGCCCTTGCGCGTGGTCACCAGCCCGAGCAGGAACACTCCGAGCATCGAGCCGTACGTGACGCCGCCGATCTTGAACGCCAGCCACAGCATCTTGTCGAAGAAGCTGAAGAAGTAGGCGATCCCCGCCAGCGCGAGCGCGAACAGCGCGACGCATAGGCGCGAGACCTTCATGTAATGCTCCTGCGACTCCATCCCCGCGATCAGCGGCTTGTACAGGTCGTTGACGAACACCGCCGTCAGCGACGCGAGCGGCGAGTCGATCGAGGCCATCACGATCGCCGTCAGCACCGCCCCGCGCAGGAAGCGCGGCATCACCGTCGACGCGAAGTGCGGGTAGATCGTGTCGAGCCTGTTCGGCAGCGCGAGGCCGGGGTTCTGCTTGTAGAACACGAACAGCAAAGTCCCGACCGACACGAAGACGAGCAAGGTCAGCAGGGAGCCCGCGATCGAGAGCAGGATCGTCTTCTGGCTCTCGCGGCGGGTCTCGACGGTCAGGAGCTTCTGCGTCATCTCGTGGTCCGTGCCGAAGGCGGCCGTCGAGCCGACGAAGCCGTTGAGGATCGCGATCCAGACGATGTTCGGGTTGCCGAAGAACTTGGACAGGAAGCCGGGCTCCGTCACGTTCGGGCCCCAGTTGACGATGTCAAGCTTGCCCGCCTCGCCCGCGAGCTGCAGGGCCGCCGGAAGGCCGCCCTCGATGCGGTGGATCAGGAAGGCGATCGTGAGCACGCCGACGCCGAGGAAGGTCGCCGCCTGGAGGACGTTCGTCCAGACGACGGATTCGATGCCGCCGTAGGAGATGTAGGCGACGCTGACGAGGGTGAAGAGGATGATCGTCGGCACGATGTGCCAGCCGAGGAGGACGCCGACCGCGACGCTCGCGGCCATCAGGCGCACGCCGGAGGCGAACAGGCGCGTGACGAAGAAGAAGGCGGTCGCCGTGTACTGGCTGCGCGGCCCGAAGCGCTGGCGCAGGTACTCGTAGATCGTCGTGCTGTTGTATTTATAGAAAGCGGGAATGAACAGGAACGCGATCAGGATGCGCGCGCCCGCGGAGCCGAGGAAGAACTGCAGGTAGCCCCAGTTCTCGCGGAAGGTCGTCGCCGGCACGCCGATGATGGTCATCGCGCTGATCTCGGTGGCGATGAAGGACAGCATCGCGGCCCACCAGGGGATGCGCCGGCCGCCGAGGAAGAAGTCATTCGTGTTTTTGGCGCCGCGGCCGCCCCACCAGCCGACGAGGAACATGAGCGCGAGCGTTCCCAACAGCACGCCGAAGTCGGCCGCGGTCAGCGTCGTCCCGGCCGCGAACCACGAAGAGCTGTCTTCATTCATCGTTTTCTCCCAGCAGGCGCGCGGCGGCGGCGATTTGAGCGGCGTCGGCACGCGAATAGACGCACAAGCCGGCGGACGGAAGGCCGGAGAGGACGAACGGGCTACCGAAACTGACCGCGACCGAACCGGGCGCCGCGCGCAGCGCGGCCGCAAGCAGGGCCCGCGCCTTCTCGTCGAGGCGGATGCGGCCCGAGTAGGCGCGCGGACCGACGAAGATCCCGGCCACCAAGGTCTCGCCCTTGCGGCCCACGCCGTCGCGGGCGACGCGTACAGGGACGCGCGCGCGCCGGAGCGCCGCGACGAACGCGGCGCCGGAGAGCGCCTCACGCTTGCCGGCCTGGGGCTCGTAGTACGCGACGCAGCGCGGCGCGGGACCCGACGGAGGGCGCGTCCACGAGGCGCACGCGGAAAACAGCGGCGCCGCCAGGCGGGCGTGCGGGACTCCCCCGACGACGGAGGGCGCGGGGCGCGGCGAGCGCACGCGGGACAGCGCCGCGTCGAGGCGACGGCACGCCTCGGCGCACAGACGCGCGAAGGCCTTATCCCGCCCGGCCTCGACGCGCAGCTCCGCGACGAGCACGCGCGCGTCCTTCGGCACGAGCAGGACGCCGGCGCCGGCGCGCACCGCGAGCAGCGCAGCCTCGCGCTCGCCCCAATGCTTGGCGATGGCGCCCATGTCGAGCGCGTCGGTGGCGAGCAGGCCGTGGAAGCCCCAGCTGCGCAGGAGCTTCGGGCCCACGGAGGACAGCGTGAACGGAAGCTTCGACGGGTCGAGCGCCGGAACGACCAGATGGCCGAGCATGACGGCGTCGGCCCCGCGCGCGAGCGCCTTGAACGGGGCGAGCTCCCGCTTCGACAGGACGGAGCGCGGAGCCTTCACCGTCGGCAGGTCGAGATGCGAGTCGGCCGTGGTCGAGCCGTGGCCCGGAAAATGCTTGAGGCAGCCCAGAGCGCCGCCCGCGCGCAGGCCCTTCAGGAACGCGCCGCCGAGGCGGGCCGCCTCCCGCGGGTCGCAGGAGAACGCCCGCGTGTTGACGATCGGGTTCTTCGGCTCGGAGAGCAGGTCGAGCACGGGCGCCAGCACCCAGTCGACACCCATCGCGCGCGCCTCGCGCGCCGTGATGAGGCCCTTCGCCCGCGCGGCCGCCGCTGAGCCCGAGGCGCCGACGCCGAGGTTGGTCGGCAGCGGCGTCGAGCCGGGCACGTGCGCCCAGGCCCCTTCCTCATAGTCCGCGCAGATCAGGAGCGGGCCGCGCGCCGCGCGGCGCAGGCGGCGCGTCGTCTCGCGAACGGTTCGCGGCGTCCCGCGGTAGAGGCAGAAGCCGCCGACGCCGAGCCGGGCCAGCTCCTCGGCTTCGCGCGGGTCCTGTTTTCCGACGGTGAAGCCCGGAAATACCAGGCGCGCGGGATCAATCACGGGCCGATCATGCCTTTTCCGGGCGCTTCTCGGCAATAAAAGTATAATCGCCCCGTGTCACACTCTTCCTAATAGCATGCGTGCCCCTCTACTGGCCGTCGGCCTCCTCCTTCTCGCGAGCCGCGCGTCCGCGCAGTCGCCCACCCGGGAGACGTACGACGTCCGGGCGACGCCGCTCGACGACCTGTCGCGAGAGCTGCTGGTCGACACCGGCTACATCATCCGCGAGGACGGCAAGGTCTGGGACAAGATCGCCGACAGCGCCGTGCGCCTGGATGAGATGACTTACCTGCTGTCGCGGCTGGCGGGCGCCCGGCGCCTGAAGGCGCTGCTCGAGCTCAACCTCATCTTAAACCGGTCCGAGGGCGAGAAGAAGCTCACCGACGAGGAACGAGAGACCGTCCGCAAGCTCCTGCGCAAGAACTGGGCCGTGTTCGGCGTCGGCACCCGCAAAGATTTCTCCTCGTATTTCTCAATCCAGGAGCACCAGGAGGAGATGGACAAGATCCCGGTGCGCTTCGACCGCGGCTCCGAGATGCTGATGCGCGATCCGGACCCGAACCTGGCTCCGTCGGCGGCGACGGCCGCCGCGCCGATCTCCGTCACGGCGCCGCCACCGGCCGCGACGTACGCGCCGGTGCCCATGCCCGCGCGGGCCGCGGAGACGGAACCGGTCCGAACGGCCGCGTCCGAGGCTCCGCGTCAGTTCTTTCCGCGCGCGGTCCTGACTCCGTTTCTGGAGCCTCTGTCCCTGCGCCGCCCGTCGCCGTTCGCGCCGCGCGCGCGCGCGCCCGAGGCCGTCGTCGCCGTCGCGGCCGCCCCCGCGCCGCCGGCACCCACCCCGGTCCAGGCGCCGACGGCCGCGCAGACGCCCGCGGCGATCTCGGCCTTGCTCGGCGCGATGGCGCCCGTCGACGACCCGCATCCGATGATGTCCGGAACGACTCCCCCCTCCTTCGCGCCGGCCGCGCGCCCGGCGGCGCCGGCCTACGTCCCGCCCGCCGCTCCCGTGCTCGTGGCCCAGCAGCCTTTGCCGCTTCCCGCCTACGCCGAGCCGCCGCCTCCGCTGACTCCGCGCAACGCGCCCGTCACCTCCATGCCACCCGCCTCGCCCGCGCGTCCCGCGGCCGCGCCGCCGGCGCCGAAGGCGCCCGCGCCGGCCATGGCGCCGCCGACGAACTCGCTGTTCGGCTCCGCTCCCCCGGCGCAGCCGGCCGGACCGGCCGTGCTGGGACTGCTCAAGGCTTGGGCTCCTCCGGGTGCTGAGCCCGACGCGACGCACACGGACGAGTCGAAGCCGGCGCAGGCCGCCTCGGCGCCCGGAGTTGCCGCCGCTCCCGCTCCCACGCCCGCCCCCGTCGAGGCGCCGAAGCCGTCCGACGCGACGCAATCCGAGTTCGACGCGTTCGTCGCGAACGGCCCCTACGGCCGCGAGGGCCAGGCTCTCCTCAAGATGCTCGCCGACAAGGCGCCCGAATTCTGCCGCGCGATCCTGCGCCGCACCATCGTGCGCGGAACGCCGCTCATCGTCTTCGACGGTACGCGCGCCGGCACCGACCGCCGCGCGGGATTCGCGCCCTTCGACTCCGTCCACCGGGTCGCCACGATCGCGATCAGCCAGGGCCCGTTGCTCGTCGAGCGCAAGAAGGGCATGTTCAGCAAAACCTTGATCGCGCTGCCGGAGGATCCCCGCGCGTGGGCGGAGCTGGGAGTGCCGCCGCCCGCTCTCGACGCGCTCAGGAAGGACGCGTCGCCGGCCTCGCAGGAGAACGGGCCATGGGGCGCGGTTCGCATATATAAGGACAGGAGCCGGCACGGGACCTATTCCGCGCAGCAGCAGGCGGGAGAGCTCCTCGAGCGCCTCCTCCTGCTCGGCCTCGAGCGAGAGGGCTTCGCGTCCTCGACCTACGCCGCCCGGGCCTGGGCGCGCGCCGCGCGCCTGTTGTTCTCGGCGCGCGTGGCGGAGGACTACGGCAACGACTCGTTCCTCGATCCCGACCGGAAGCTCGAGCTGCGCGATTGGATCGAGCGCGGCGACGAGTCCGACGACCTGCTGGTGGCCTCCTGGTCCTCGTCGCGCGGCAACGTCCTCGACCCACGGCGCGGCGGCCCTGAATCGCAGGCGCTGTACGAGCGGCGCGCGAAGGAATCCTGCACGCGCTCCCTGCTCGCCGACCATCTGGCCGAAGCGGCCCGCAACCTCGCCTCGCGCGTGCGCACGCTCGAGGCCCTCGCCGAGTCCGACCTGATCACCGGAAGCGTCGCGAAGGCGTCGGCGGAGAAGGCCACGAACGAGGAGGCCGCCGCGCGCAAGGCTCTCCTCGCCGCTCCGCCCGCCTGCGACGGACGCTTCGGCGCCGACGAGGCCGGCCTGCACCGCTCCGGGGCGCTGCTCGCCGAGGCCTCGCGCGCCGAGCGCGCGTTCCGCGAGCGCAAGCCGAAGGGGTACCATGAATAAAGCGCTCCTCCTGCCGCTGCTGCTCCTCGCCGCTTCCGCCCGCGCGGGCGACTGGCTCGCCGACGCGGACAAAGCCGCGCGCGAGGCCTCGATCCCCGGCTCCGCCCAGCCCGAGGCGCCGAAGAAGGCGTGGATGCCCTACGTCCCGGCCTCGCGCCTGTTCTCGGGCGAGATCCCGGTCGAGGGCTGGTGGCCCATGGAGGAGGAGACGGCGACCGGCTCGGTGTTCCGCCTGCTCGGCGGGGATTCCCAGTCGGGCTCGATTCGCACCGTCCTGTCCGTGCGCTTCTACGACAAGGACACGCCCGGCTTCATGCCGATCAAGCAGGCCGTGGACCTGATGCGCCGCGAGAACAAGGAGATCAATCGCTCGATCTCCCCCGTACGCCCGGTGCGCGTCGGCCTCGGCCTCGCGCGCACGTTCGAGATCGTGGAGACGCGCCGCGTCCCCTCGGACGACGGCCCGTCCTTCGAGGAGGAGCTGCATCACTACGTCGCGGTGATCCCCGTCGGCGAGGCGTACTACCTCGTGCGGCTGGTTTCCTCGCGGGCCACCTACCTTGAATACCGCGACGACTTCGTGCGGTTCATGAAGTCGCTGCGGACGCTGACGGTGCGCTAGCGCCGGCGAGCGGACTTCGCACGGACGGTCTTGGGCATCAGCTCGCTGCGCATCTCGAGCACCACGCGGACATAGTTGTCGGAGTGGTTGTAGGAGAAGATCGCGCGCCCGATCGGAGACGCCGGGGTGAACGGCGCGCCCGCGCGGTAGCCGCTCTTGACGAGATAGTTCGCGGTGCTGGCCAGCGCGTCCGGCCACTCGAAGAGGCGGCGCTTGCCGTCGCCGTCGAAGTCGACCGCTGACGCGTTCGCGCTCGACGGCATGAACTGCACGAAGCCGAACGCGCCCGCGTAGGAGCCGAGCCACGCGTGGGCGTCCTCGCCCTCGGCCGCGGCGAAGATCAGGAGCTCGGCGAGCTCGCGGACGGCCCAGTCCGAGCGGGACGGGACCTTCAGCGCGATCGTCCACAGCGCGGCGCCGATGGGCGTTTTGCCCGTCGCGGCGCCGAAGCGCGTTTCGACGCCGGCGTGAGCGGCTAAGAGATACGCGTCGACGCCGTAGCGCGACTGGACGGCGGTGAGCGTGGCGCTCGACGCGGCGAGAAAGCGCGCGCCCGCGGCCAAGGTCTCCGGGGTGATGAAGTACTTGCGGTACTGCTCGTACGGCACGGCGGCGCTCGCGGTCGAGCCGAAATGGCCGGGGACGCTGTCGATCACCTTCAGGCGCGGATCGGCGAAGAACGCGTCGACGAACGCGGCCGGCAGGCGCCCGTTCAGGCGCGCGTCGACGCCGCGGCGGACTTCGCCCGGCGTCTTGGCGTCGGGCGCCGCGGCGAGGGTCTGCGGCCGGGCGAGAAGGCGCAGCTGCGCGAATTCCGCCTGAAGCGACCCCGCGAAGTCGGCCTGGGCGCGCGCCGGGCGCGGGCTCAGGAGCATGAAACCGGCGACGCCCGCCAGCAGGCTGCGCTTCAGGAAGCCCGCGCACAGGCGCGTCAGATGCGCGCGCCGGTCCAGGAAGTCGTGGGTGGCGCCCCGTTCGATGACGAGGCGTACTTTCCCGCCCGCGTTCTTGGCGATGCGCTTCGAAACGAGCGCCGGGATCGTCTGGTCGGCGTCGCCGTGGACGAGGAGCAGCGGCGCCGTGATCCGGCGCGCGGCGCGGGCCGGATCGCGGGTCGTGACCGCCTTCGCGAAATCGGCGGCGAGCGCCTTCGGCGCGATCGTGTTCAGCGGCCGGGACAGGCGCGTGACGAACTCGAGCAGGTGCGGGCCGACCATCTCGGGCCCGCCGACCGGCGCGATCGCGACGACGGCGCGCAGCTTCGGGTCGAGGGCGGCCGCGTTGAGCGCCGTCCAGCCGCCCATGCTGAAGCCGAAGATCGCGACGCGCTTGCCGTCCACGAACGGCAGCTTCCTAGCGGCGGAGAGGGCTGCGGCCGCCTGAGCGGGCAAGGTCGTGAAGCGGTACTTGCCGCCCGAGCCCCACGCGCCGAGGAACGAGGGCGCCACCGACGCGATCCCGGACGCCATGAGCTCGCGCTGGATGTCGACGCTTTTCTCGGAGCCCGGGAAGCCGTGCAGGAACAGGACGGTCGGGTAGCGCTTGCCCTCGGGACCGGAGGGACGGTGGAAATGAACGAGCATTTTCTCGCCCTTCACCCGGAAAATCTCGGTGCCGGCGTGCGCGTTCATTCGGCGATTGTACCACAAGACTCGCTATAATCTCGGCGTGGCGAGAAACCCCCAGGAACGGCCCCGGCTCGTGCTCGGCGTCGCCGGCGGCAGCGGCTCCGGCAAGTCCTGGCTCGCGAAAGCGATCGTCGACGCGTTCCCCGGGCAGACCACGGTCGTCTGCCACGACTGGTACTACCGCCACAACGGGCACCTCGACGAAGCGGCCGCGCTGAAGCTCAACTTCGACCATCCGCGCTCGCTCGAGACGGCCTTGATGTGCCGCGACCTCGACCGGCTCATGGCGGGCGACGCGATCGAGGCGCCGGTGTACGACTACGCGACGCACAGCCGCCTGGAGAAGACGCGCCGCGTCGAGCCCCGGCCGTTGATCATCCTCGACGGCATCCTGGTTCTAACGGAAAAAGCGCTCAGAGAGCGCATGCATGTCTCCGTGTTCATCGAGACGCCGGACGACATCCGCCTCATGCGGCGCGTGCGCCGCGACTGCACCGAGCGGCGCGTGGACCTGGATGAGACGCTGCGGCTCTACGAGGAGTACGTGCGCCCGATGCACAAGCGCTTCGTCGAGCCCTCTTCCCACCACGCGACCTGGATCTGGTCCCAGCTCTCCGACAAGTCCTTCCCCAACCTTTTGATCAAGGACCTCAGACGCCGCCTCGAGGAGCCCCTCGCCAAGGCGCGATGAAAGACGCGCCCGGCGATACGCCGCTGATCGACTTCGAAGGCATCTCTTCGGGGACGAACCCGACGCTCCAGCTCGTCCTCGGCATCGGGTTGATGAGCGGGCCCGCCGTCCTGCAGGGCATGCTGAATTTCGAGCGGACGGAATCCTCCTCGATGACTCCGCCCCTATGGCGCCTGATGAACACGGCCTTTCTCGGAGTCGAGGTGCTCGGTCTCATCATCGCGTGCTTCGCCGTGCACTTCCTCACAAAAGAGCGGAACTTCAAGCGCGCCCTGGAGGCGGGCGCCCCCGACGCCTGGACGCTCGATTACGATTGGACCCCGGGACGCTCGAGCGACGGGGCCCGCAAGGCCGCGGCCCTCTCATCATTCAAAGGCCTGTTCGGCGCCGCCTACGCCGTCTTCATGGTCGGCTTCGTCGGGCTGTACGCCCGGTCCGCCGAGCTGGGCCTCGCCGGCGACCTGCTGTTCATGGCGGCGGCGGCGCTCGCGTACTTCGCCCTTTGGCTCTTCTACTGGCCGCCGATCAAGAAGGCCCTGCGCCAGGGAGACTCGCTCCTGCTCTGGGACGGACCGACCCCGATTCCTCACGGCGTCGATTGGTTCGGGAGAGCGGAGGTCGCCCTTCGCCTGGAGGCGCCTCGCGCCTGCCTTCGCTACGTGCTCGAGCGTCCGGTCATGCCGGTGGGCGACGACGCCAGCCAAACGAGGATTGAGCGGCACGAGCTCGAGCGCATCCCGGTGTATGCCGCCGCCTCGCCGCGTGCCGGCGGCGGAACGACCGTCATCCTGCGCTTCAAGACCGAGCCCGGCGCACCGGCCTCGGCCTGGAGCTTGTATCCCTCCCGCTACTGGGAGCTCGCCCTCGCGGACGAAAAGGCCGGCTTCTCGACCGCGTTCCCGCTGCCGCTGTACTAGCTACTTTCCGGCGACCTCGTCGGCGAGCTTGCCCATCCCGTAGATGCTGCGCATCGCCTCGAGGATGCCCGAGGAGTGCACGGCCACCGTGCGGTTGCGGGCGTCGTCGTAGGCGTAGCGCCCCACCAGCGACTGGATGTTGCCGTCGAACACGAGGCCGACGTACTCTCCCTTCGCGTTGACGATCGGCGAGCCGGAGTTGCCGCCGATGATATCGTTCGTCGTCACGAAGTTGACCTTCGTGCCGAGATTCAGCTTCGACCGGGCCGCCTTCACGCGCGGAGCGAGATCGAACGGCGGCTTCTCCGAATGGCCGAGCGCGCGGTCGTAGAGGCCGTAGAAGGTCGTGAACGGGGCGACGAGAGTCGTGCCGAGCTCATAACCGGCCACCTTGCCGTAAGACATCCTGAGCGTGAACGTCGCGTCGGGATAAGTCGCCTTGCCGTACACGGCGAAGCGGGCCTTGGCGATGCGGTTGCCCTCGGCGACGGTCACGCTCTCGATCTCGTCCTCGTACCACTTGCGCTGCGCGCGGTAGACCGGATCGAGCTTGCGCGCCCAGACGATCAGGGAGTCGGTCGAGGCCTCGACGGCCTTCGGACCGCCGTCGATCAGCTTCCGGCGCTCCGCGACGTCGAAGAGCTTCGTGCCGGCGATCAGCTCCTTCGCGACCGCGGCCGGCTCCTTCCCGCCGAGGGCGGTGCGCGTGAACTCGTCGTACTCGCCGAGCTCCTTGACCGCGTCCTCGAGGGCGCGCGCGAGGAAGAACTCCTCCATGTCGGGATACATCGGCGCCGGGGAGAACAGGCGGAACTTGAGGGACTCGAGGCTCGAGTCGCGGTACTCCTCCCAGCGCTTGTCGTTGGGCTTGGCGGTCTCGGCGACGTAGCGGACGATCGAGCTCGCGAGGCCCGCGACCTTCGTCGCGTTGTAGGCCCGGTACGTCGACTGCAGGCGGCGATCGCCGGCCTTCTTCGTCGCGGCCGCGATCTTGTCCCACGAGGCCTCGGCGGCGGAGACGGCGTCGTCGTCGGAATCGGCGACGGCCTGGCGCAGCGCGTCCTCCGCGCTCTTCAAGGAAGCGATGAGCTTGGGATCGAGCAGCCCCTCGTACTCGCCGGTGACGGCCTTGATCGCGTTCTCAATGCCGAAAATGCGGTCCTTCGAGCGGCGCTCCTGCTCGACGCCGAGCTTCGAGTACGCGTAGTAGTCCGCGCGCTTCTTCGCGGCCACCTTCAGGTACAGCGGCAGGCCCAGGTCGCGCGAGTACGTGAGCTGGGCGACCGTGTTGAGCCGGTCGGTGTGGCCGGGATGGCCGGTCACGAATACGAGCTCCCCTTCCGCCGCGCCGTCGGCGGACCACTTGAGGAAGTGCTCGATCTGGACGGGCTTGCCGTTCTCATAGACGCGGAAGAACGCGAAGTCGAGCGCGTAGCGGGGGTAGGTGAAATTATCGGGATCGCCGCCGTAGAACGCGGCCTGAAGCTCGGGCGCCATGACGAGGCGCATGTCGGTGTACTTCTTATAGCGGTAGAGCCAGTACTCGCCGCCTTGGTACAGCTCCACGACATCGGAGCGCAGGCCGGACTGATCCGTCGAGGCCTTCGTGATGCGCGAAATCTGCGCCTTGCGCTGCTCGTTCTGATCCTTGTCCGCGGCCTTCGGGTTCACCGCGCCGATGACCTGTTCGGTGACGTTCTCCATCGAGACGAGAACGTTGACCTCGAGGTCGGGGCAGGCGATCTCGTCCTTGAGCCCTTTCGCGAAGAAGCCTTCCTTGACGTAGTCCTTCTTCGGCGTGGACATCTTCTGGAGCTGGCCGAGTGCGACGTGGTGGTTCGTCAGCACGAGGCCGTTTTTGGAGACGAACGCGCCGGAGCCGCCGTCGTTGAAGCGGACCGACGCCAGGCGGAGGTGATCGATCCAGTCCTGCTTCGGCGCGAAGTCGTAGCGCTCCTTGAGGAGCTTGGCCGGGAGGTTGTCGAACGTCCACATGCCCTCGTCCCCGCGCAGCTGCGGCGTGGCGGTGACGGTCAGCGCGGCGGCGATCACGGCGGCGCGGGCGGAATTCTTGCGGGACTTCGAGATTGGGGACATGGTGGGGCCTCCTGGACGAAGGCCCAGATTTTAGCACACCTGTCAGTCCCCCCCGCCCACGTCCGCCGGCTGGCGCATGAGGCGCTCGCCGAGCAGGTTTGCGATCGCCTCGAGCAGCTGCCGGCGCCCGACCGGCTTCATCAGGTACGCGGTGCCGCCCGCGCGGAAGTTCCGCTCGTAGTCCTCCGTTTCATGGGAGCCCGTCAAGAACAGCACGGGCACCGCTTCGAGCCCCGGGGTCTCGCGCAGGCGCCGGCACAGTTCGAAGCCGTCCGCGCCGGGCAGATGAAGGTCCAGGATGACGAGGTCCGGCACGCCGGCGCGCAGCGCGTCGGCGAACTCCGCGCCGTCTTTGAGCGCCCAATGCACGTACTCCGGCGACAGCCAGACATGGATGATTTTCTGGAAATCCGGCTCGTCGTCCACCATCAGGATTCGGGGTTTCATCGCTCGGCCTGGACGCAGGCCCTCCACACCTCAAGTGTGCGGCCGCGACCGCCCACGCGCCAGGCGGCCGATGTCAGGAGTGTCAGGTCATTTATATTAGAATGAAGCGATGATGAACGTTCGCGCGAAGTCGCTCCGGCCGATGCCCGTCCTGCTCGCCGTCTTCCTGGCGTCCTGCGGCGGCGCCGCCGTTCCGGTTCGTGCCCCGGATTACGCGACTGACGGACGCATGCCCTTGCGCCAGCTCGAGAAGCGGCTGGCCTCCTTGAAGTCCGGCGGCCGCTGGAAGCTCGACGAGGTCTACTCCTATCCCGAGGACCCCTCCTTGAAGATCAAGGCTTGGCACACCCGCGGCGAGGGCAAAGCCCTCTGGATTCTCGCCGGCATCCACGGCGAGGAGCCCGCCGGACCCAACGCGATCGCGCGCAGCCTCAAGAGCCTCTCCGCCTTGGCCGACGCGGGCGTGCCGATCGTCCTCCTCCCGCTGTGCAACCCCAAGGCGTACCGGAGCAACTGGCGCTACCCGAACACGGCGGAGCGGGATTTCCGCAAGGGCGGCTACAGCGTCGGCGACGCCGAATACCTGCTCCCGGATTTGAGCGCGGGCCGCTCTCCTCGCGCGGCGCGCCCCGTGGGCCCGGAAGCCGAGGCCCTGACCTCCTACGTCTTGCGGCTGTCGCAGTCCTATCCGCCCCTGCTGGTCCTGGATCTGCACGAGGACGAGCTCTCCAAGGACGGCGGCTACATCTACTCCCAAGGGAAGGACCCGAGGAATTCCCGGGCCGGCGCGGAAATCATCCGTCTGCTGCAGGCGTCCGGAATCCCGATCCGCCTCACCGGCAAGACGCGCTTCGGCGAGCAGGTCGAGGACGGGATGATCAACCACGACGACCAGGGCCTCCCCGTCCGGGACGGCTCGATCGACGAGCTGTTCGCCTCCACGACCGTCTTCAGGAACGGGGCCGCCGAGCCGGGCCCTTCCGCGCCGACGGTAATCGTCGTCGAGACGCCCGCGTTCTCGGGCTCGGAGCTTCCCAAGCGCGTAGACGCCCAGGCCGCCATCCTCGACCGGCTCGCCGCCTTGTGGGCGCTAAGCCGGTAAGGTGAAGTAGAACACGCTGCCCTCGCCCGGCGCGGAGCGCAGGCCCGCCGAGCCGCCGTGGGCCTCGGCGACGCTCTTCACGAAGGCCAGCCCGAGCCCGAAGCCCGGAACCTGCCCGGTGAAGTCCGCGTCGATCTGATAGAACTTGCGGAAGAGCTTCGGCTGCTCCTCGCCCGGGATGCCGGGGCCGTCGTCCCTGACCCCGACCTTCAGGAAGCCTCCCTCGAGCGTCACGGAGACCTCCGCGCGCTTCACGGCCGCGGGATTGAACTTCACCGCGTTCTCGATCAGGTTCGCGACGGCCTCCTTCACGAGGAACGCGTCGACGCGGACCTTCGGCAGCTTAGCCGCCGCCGCCGCGTCCCACTTCACCTCCGCGCCCGGCCCGAGCTCGAGGCCGCGCAGCGCGGCGTCGACGAGCGAGGGCAAGGACGTGTCCGCGCGGTCGAGGACGATGTTCGCCGGGCTCTGTACCGCCGTGAAGGTGATCAGCTTCTCGACGAGGCGCGCCAGCTTCTCGTCCTCGCCGCGGATCTTCGCCAGCATCTGCCGGTGCTCGGCCGTGAACTCCTTGGCGTCCCCTTGCAGGAGCT
>JBBQVX010000042.1:0-26878 GCA_038211115.1 Elusimicrobiota bacterium
ATCCCGTTCATCCTGGCGGGAGCGTTTTTCTATCAGTTCCGCCTGGAGCCTTTGTACGCGGGCGTGCGCGAGCAGGCCTCGGCGATCGCGTCCCGCCTGTCGAACAACATCTCCGGTATCGCGACGATCAAGAGCTACACGGCGGAGGAGCGCGAGCTCGAGGCGATCCGCGCCGAGAGCCTCGCCTACACGGCCGCGAACACGAAAGCGATCAAGGTCAGCGCGGCGTTCATCCCGATCATCCGCATGGCGATCCTGGGCGGCTTCCTGGCGACGCTGGTCGTCGGCGGGAAAATGGCGCTGGCCGGCACGCTCGGCGTGGGCTCGTTCTCCGTTCTCGTTTTTCTGACCCAGCGCCTACTGTGGCCGCTCACGGGGCTCGCCGAAACCGTCGACATGTATCAGCGCGCGATGGCGAGCACGGCGCGCGTCCTCGATCTGGTGGAGACGCCCGTGACTTTGGTCCACGAGCGCAAGCCCTTGCCGCGCGCGTCGGTCAAAGGCGAGATCCGCTTCGACAAGGTGACGTTCTCATACCCCGGTCGCCGGCCCGCGCTGCTCGACGTGGACCTGGTGATCCCCGCGGGTACGACCGCCGCGTTCGTCGGCTCGACCGGCTCCGGCAAGACGACGCTCACCAAGCTGCTCCTGCGCTTCTATGATCCGTCCGCCGGCCGGATTCTCCTCGACGGCCAGGACATCCGCGCCTTCGACCCGCGAGAACTGCGCCGCGCGATCGGCTTCGTGAGCCAGGACACTTTCCTGTTCCACGGCACCGCGCGCGAGAACATCCTCTACGGAGATCCTTCGCGCGGCGGCTCGCTGGAGGACGCCGCGAAGGCCGCCGAGGCGCACGAATTCCTTTCCGCGCTGCCGCAGGGCTACGACACAGTCGTCGGCGAGCGCGGGCAGAAGCTCTCCGGCGGCCAGCGGCAGCGCCTGGCCATCGCCCGCGCGGTGCTCAAGGATCCTCCGATCCTCGTCTTCGACGAGGCCACCTCCGCCGTCGACAACGAGACCGAGGCCGCGATCCAGAAGTCCCTGGACCGCATCGTCGTGGGGCGCACGACCATCATGGTCGCCCATCGGCTCTCGACGATCGTGAAGGCCGGGCGGATCTTCGTCCTGGACGAGGGCCGCGTCGTGGAGAGCGGCACGCACGCCGAGTTGCTCGCCAAAAGCGGGCCGTACGCCGACCTCTGGCGCGTGCAGACCGGCGCTTAGTCGCCGCCGCCCGAATCGATGGCCGCCGCCTGCGCTGTTTCGGCGCCGGAAACCAACTCCTCGATCGCCGCAAGCACCTGGCGCCGGCCGACCGGCTTGACCAGATAGCCGCTGCCCCCCGCGCTCATGTTGCGGCGATAGTCCACGCTTTCCTTCGAGGCGGTCAGGAACAGAACGGGCAGCCGCTCGAAGCCGGGGGCGGCGCGCAGCTGCCGACAAATCTCGAAGCCGTCGACCTCGGGCAGGTGCAGATCGAGGATCACGAGGTCCGGGGCTTTCGCGCGCAGGGCGCCGAGCAGCTCGAAGCCGCTCCTGAGCGCGACGACGTCGTACTTCGGCTCCAGCCATGAATGCAGGATGGTCTGGAAGTCCGGCTCGTCGTCCACCATGTAGATGCAGGGTCTCATAATCTTAGTGTAAACCCGCTCGAGCCGCCCGGCCAGTCAAATTCCTGTCAAAACCCGCTCGTCAGACCCCGCGCTTGCGGCGGGACGTGATCGTCTCGCCGGCCACGCCCCAGTTATCGGTGGGGACTTCCTCGATTACAACGTGGGTGGTGTCGGGATTCTTGCCGAGCAGGTCCACCATGAGCTGGGTGATCGCCTTGATGAGCTCGGCTTTCTTCTCCGGCGCGGCGCCGGGCGTCATTTTGATGTTGATGAAGGGCATGCCGAGAGAATACCACAAACGGTTTTTGTAGATAAGCCGCGCGCGCCTTCGCAAAGGCGCGCGCGGCCTCGCTGAGCCTAGTGCGCGCCCCGTCCGCCGGCGCGGCGCTCGACCCGCTCGCCTTGGCGTTCCATGCGCTCCCCGCGGCGTTCACGGCGATCGCCACGGCGCTCCTTGCGCTCCCCCCGCTTCTCGCGGCGCTCGCCGCGCGCGTCGAGCTTCTCCGCCCGCTCGCCGACCTTCTCGGCGGCCTTGTCCTTGCCCGCGTCCGCCAGCTTCTCGGACTTAGCCTCGAGCTTATCGGCGCGCTTTTCCATGCGGTCGCCCTGCTTCTCCATCCGCTCGCCGCGCGCTTCCTTGCGATCGCCCTGCTTCTCGAGACGCTCGCCGCGATTCTCGATCCGCTCCCCCTTCTTTTCGAGGTGCTCTCCGGCCGGCTTCTCCGGTTTGGCCTCCGTCTGCTCGGTCGGGGCGGCCGGCGTGGCCGGGGCGGCCGAATCCTCGGCCCGTGCCTGGAAGACCGCGAGGCTCGTCACCGCCAACGTCAGCGCCAATATCTGTCTCATGTGTTTTCTCCTTTGCTACCTTACCCCCCATGACGCGCCGGCCCGCCTCGGGGTTTAGTGCCCCAATCATAACTAAACCCGCCGCCGCCCGCAGGCGTCTATAGGGATGGAGGATACAGACCGCGCGCTGATTCGAGCCGTCGCCGCAGGCGACAGCGCCGCCCTCGATGAACTCATGAAGACCCACATGCCCTCGGTCCACGCGGTCGCGCGTCGCCTCCTCGGCGACGACGCCTCCGCCGACGACGCCGCCCAGGAGACCTTCCTGGCGGTCTGGCGCCACGCGAAGACCTACCGCGGCGACGCCCCGGGACGCGCTTGGATCATGAGGATCGCACTCAACAAGGCCCGCTCGGCCGGGCGCTGGCGCTCCGTGCGGAGGTGGCTGAGCCTCGATCACGCCGTCGGTAACGAGCCCGACGCGCCGACGCTCGGCGAGGCCGTCCCCGACCCCTCGCCCGAGGCCGATCCCGCCGGAGTCCGCGAACGCGGCGACCGCGCCGAGCGGTTGCGCGCGGCCGTCGAGAGCCTGCCGCCGCGCCAGAAGGAGATGGTCCTCTTGCGCCTCGAAGGACTCGAGATCAGCGAAATCGCCGAGGCCGTCGGCGCCGCCGTAGGCACGGTGAAGGCCACTCTTCACCAGGCGCGCGCGCGCCTCGAACCTCTATTAAAGGAAACCCCGTGAAAGACCCCTTCTGGGACGAGTTGAACGAGGCGTTGCCCAAGGCCCGCCGCGGCGAGCCCGGCTGGGCTCATCAGCGCGCCCGCGTCCTGGCCGCGCTGCGCGGCGGCTCGCGCACCCCGAGGCGTCTCGCGGGCCTGGTCGCGGCCGGCGCGCTGGCCGCAGGGCTCGTCTTCATCCTCCAGATCAAGCGCGCGCCGGTGCCGGAGCCGCCGCCGTCCGCATCCATGCCTTCCGATGATCTCGATTTCCTGGAAGCCGCCCCTCTGCTCGAGCATCTCGACGAACTTCAAGACGCCCCGGAGCTGGATCACGCATGAGCTATCTCGACCTCGTCTTCATCGCCTCCGTGCTCGCCGGAAGCCTGGCCGCGCGCCGCGAGGCGCTCGCGCATCCGCCCGCCGAGATGCTGCGCAACATCGAGCTGCTCGACGACCTCCCCCTCATCGAGAGCGGCGCGGAGGCCCCGTGAAGAACGCCCTGCTCGCTTTGCTGCTGATCCTGTGCGCCGCCGCCGCGCGCGCGGACGATGACGCCGCCGCCCGCTGGAAGGCGATGACGCCCGCCGAGCGCGAGCGCGTCGTCGAGAACTATCAGCGGTGGAAGGCCATGCCCGAGGAGCGCCGGGCGGAGCTCAAGGAGCGCCACGAACGCTTCTCCGCGCTACCGCCGGAAGAGAAGCGGACTCTGCGCGAGCGCTGGAAGCGGTTCCAGAAGCTGACGCCGGAGCAGCGCGCTCAACTGCGCGAGCGTTTCCGCAAGCTCAACGAAATGACGCCCGAGAAGCGCGAGAAGTTCCTGCGCGAACGCCGGGACCGCGTGGAGCAGCGCCGCGAGAATCAGCAGGAGAGGCGCGGCGAACGGCAGGAGCGGCGGGCGGAACGGCGGCGGCGCCAGCGCTAGCCTTCAGCGCCGGCGCCGCTGCGATTTAGCGGCGTCCGTGCTTGCGGTCGCCGCGAGGCGCGTCGCGATCGCCGCCTTTCCGGTCTCCGCCCTGGCGAGCGTTGCCGCCTTCGGGTCCGCTCTGGATGAAAAGGAAGCTCACCGGGAAGCCGTACTCCTTGGAGAGCGCGGCCTCGTGGTCCCGTAGGAACGCGATGAGGTCGAGCTTGTGCTGATCCTTCGGCAGGATCTTGGACGGATCGATATTCGGATCGATCGCGACGTCCATCGAGAACACGACGGCGTCGAACTTCTTACCGATCATCGCGTCGAGCTCGGCCTTGAACTTGCGGTACGTGCGGAGTTTATAGGCGACCTTGTCCTCGAGGACTTCCTCGGGCGGCAGGCCGACGCGGGCGGACTTCGCCTCGACGACGCTGACCTTGCCTTCGGGGCTCTCGACGACGACGTCGAGCTCGGAGATGTACATGCCGTCCTTGTCGAACAACTCGCGGCCGCTCTGCAGGATCTTGTAGCCGAGGTTGTAGTAGTGCTCGACCGTCTTCAACTCGAGCAGCAGGCCGACGTAGCGCGAGTAGATCACGCCTTCGTAGATCTTCGAGAGGCCCTCGGCCTCGTTGCCGTACTTGCGGACGAGGTCGTTGAGCTTGGCGCGGATCTCGGCCTGCTCCTTCGGAAGCGGGGCGAGCTCGTCGAGAAACTTGAACTTGATGCGGCCCTTCGTCTTGGCCGTCATCTCGTCGCCGCGCATCTTGAGGTGGTCCTTGATCTCCTGGTAGCCGCGGGCGTCGAACACGAGCTCGACTTCATCGAGCTTGCCCATCTGCTGCTCGGCCTTGCCGCCCTTGGAGAACATGCGCTCGGCGTCCTTGATGTAGCCGTCCACGCGCCGGATGCCCTCGGCGATCTCGGACTTCGGCTCCTTTGATTTATGGAAGAACACGCGGTGCGTGTGCACGGCGACCTTCTTCGCGCCGTCGTCGAGCACGCCGTCGACGAACGTCAAAGTCTCTTCGAGGTGGGTGTTGACCTGCGAGAGGCCGCGGCCCTTCGCGACCGCCTCGACCGCAGAGATCTTGGCGAGGACGTCGGAGTACGCGTCGTCCATGACGTCGAGGCTTTCCTCGAGGTTGATCTTGCCCTTGTAGAGCGCGACCATGCGGCGGACCTCGGTGTAGTAGACCGCGGCGCGATCGTTGATCTTCACGCCCTCGTCGTTGATGATGTACGGGGTCGCGGCCTTCTTGGCCGCGCCGTCGAACATCGCGCCGCCGTCGCGTCCGCCGCCGTTCTTGCCGTGGCGGGAAGCGGCCGAGACTTCGAGGGCTTCGAGCGCGGGAGCGACCTTCTGCGCCGGCGTCATGTCCGTCTTCGTGACGAGCGCGGCCGGCGTGATCGCGGGCGCGGCGACGACGGGCGAGAGCGCCAGGGGCACCGCCTTGAACGCGGCGGGCTGGACCATCAGGGCCGGCGCGGACATCACCGATAGAGTCGGCGTCAGCGAGAGCGCGGGCGAGAGCGAAAGCGTGGCGGGGCCGCCGATCGAGGGCGCCATGCCGGGGGCGCCCATGGCGCCGCCGAGCAAGGGCGTGAGCGTCACGCGCGGAACCGAGACCTGTTGGGCCGGGGCGTGAGCGGACGCGAAGACGACCGTCAGAAGCGCAGCGAGGAAGCGGCGGGGGATTCGGTTCATAGTAGGAGACTAGCAGGCTTTCCCGAATGCCCGTCTGGGCCGATGGGACCCGGAAACGGCGACAAGAGACCTATACCTTGACCGGGGCTCCGGGAGAGGCTACTCTAAAGGAATGCGCCCTCCCCTCGTGCTATCGGCGGTACTGCTGGCGTCCTGCGGATACGTGAGCTTCGAGCGTAAGGTGTCCGACGACGAACTGCGCCTGCGCGCCGACGTTCGCGCCTACTATGACGAGGTCATCCAAACGTTCGCGGCCGGAAACGCCGACGCGCTCGTCCTGCTCTTCGACGCCGCGATCGCCAAGCCGATGACCCGGGAGAAGATCTCGGCGTGGGGCAAGGACTTCTTCGAAAAGAACGGGCCGGCGAGCTTCAAGGTCGAGCGCGTGGAGTACGAGCGCCTCGGCTACGAGAACGCGGTCGTCCTGCTCACGTACCGCGTCGAGACCAAGGACGGCAAAGGAAATTTCGGCGGCACCGAGCGCGACTACCTGTCGAAGCGGGGCCGTAGATGGGTCGTCACGTCCTGGGAGAAAGCCGAGCCTTCTCGCTGATCAGCTCCGCCAAGCGGCGCGCGGCCCCCGGGGCCAGGGACAAGTAAAGGGACGGCTCGGTCAGCTCGAGCTCGAGAAGCAGAAGCTCGCCGCCGCGGCGCACGCCGTCGACGCGGGCGTACAGGCAGCCGGGAACCAGGCGTGCGGCGGCCCGCGCCCGTTCGAGAAGCTCCTCCGGCGGCTCGACGCGGACGGCGCCGCCGCCGTGCTCCGCCTGGACCCGGAAATCCCCGGCGCCGGGCTTCTTCAGCGCGGCATGGGAGAACTCGCCTCCGAGAAAAATGAACGACCACTCGCCCTCGGCGAGGATCTCGGGCAGAAACGGCTGAACCATCGCGTCCGAATGCGCGAGGACGTCGTCGAGCGCCTTCTGCCCCGCCGGTTCGCCGGCCCGGACGCGGCGCGTACGGTAGGCGCTCGCCGAGACGACGGGCTTGACCACCGCTTCGTCCCAGCCGCGCTCTTCGAGCAGCGCGTCGAGCCGGACGGCTCCTCCGCGCGCGACCCAGGCCGTCGGCACGATGGACGCGCCCGCCGCGGCGAGCGTCTTGAGATAGGACTTATCGGCGTTCGCCCGGACCGTCGCGGCCGGATTCCACAGCGCGAGGCCCTGCGCCTCGACGCGCGACAGCCAAGCCGCGAACGCCGCCGGGCTCAAATAGTAGTCCCAAGTGGAGCGAATGACGGCCGCATCGTAGCCCGACCAGTCCGCGGAGGGGTCGTCCCAGACCGCGGCCTCCGCCTTGATTCCGAGGCGCCATAGCTCGCCTAAAAGCGGCCGATCGTCGTCGGAGAGCTCTCTTATAGAGGCGCAAGTGACCAAGGCGACGCGGGGAGCGTTCACGGAGCGATCTTATAATAGGAAATGAGGCCGTAACATGAATATTTTATATTTCCGTTGGTGCGATTCTTTGCGCATGACGGCAAATCCACGCACGGACCCGCGGGGATCGAGGAACTGTTGAAGCTTCCAGGCTTCGACGGGGATACTCTCGTTTGCCCGGTCGGGTCCGACGATTCCTCGGATTGGAAGCCCGCGCTCGCTTACCCGCCTTTCAAGAAAGCGCTTCTGGACGCGTCGGCGCCCGCGCCGAAGCCGGTCCTTTCCGAGCCGAAGCTTCCGCCGATGCCCGCGATCCTGCCGATGGCGCCTTCGGCGCCGGCGAGTCCGTTCGATCCGCCGAAGGCCGACGCGCTGCCCGTTCCCGCTCCGTTCCCGCTCTCGATGCCGGTAGCACCCGCGCTGCCTCCGATGCCGGCTCTGCCGGCGACGTCCGCTCCCCTTCCGGCCGCCGCGCCGGCGACGAAGCCGTGCCCGCGTTGCAACCACGCCAACCTACTGGAAGCCCGCTTCTGCAATTCCTGCGGCGCGCACATGGACGGCCGGCTCGAGGACCTCTCGCCGGCGCCCGCGTTCTCGCCCGCGCCGTCCGAGTCCGCCTACACGCCGCCGCCGGAACCTTCGTCGAGCGGGTTCGAGCACCTGGACCCGATGCTTTCTTTCCCGGCGGAGCCGGCGCCGATGTCCGCGCCCGAGACCCCGCGCCGGCCGCTGCAACCGGGAAAAATGGGCCAACTCGCCGCGCTCGAGGAGCCCACGCCGGCCGAACCCTCGCTCTCGCCGGCGCTCGCGCCCGAGCCCGCGACGGCCGACGCCGTTCCCGTCTGGAAGCGTCCGGCCGTGCTCGCCGCCTTCATCGGCTCCGCCGCCCTCGCCGCGGGCCTGGGCTACATGATGCTCAACAATTCCGCTCCCTCGACGACGGTCGCCGAGTTGTCGCCGATGGCCGAGGAAGCGCCGAAGGGTCCCGCGATGCCCGCGGCGCCGACGCTGCCGCCTCCTCCGATCTACTCGGCGCCCCCTCAGACTTCCTCGCCGGCGATGCCGGCACCGCGCGCGCCGCGCGCGAAGAGAACCGCGGCCGTCGCGCCGCCCTTGCGGGCGCAGACGGCCGCCGCGCCCAAGCCGAAGCGCGCGCGCAAGCCGCGCAAGCCGCGCGCCGCGCCGGAGCCGGCGCCGGAGGCCCAGACGAGCGTCGCGGAGCCCGGTGGCGGAGACACTTTCATCGAAAGCCGCGCGACGGATCCGGAACCCGCGCCCAAGCCCAAGGGCAAGCGCGCCGCCAAGGCCGCCAAAGCCGCGAAAGCCGCCCAAGCGAAAGCGAATCAAGACGGAAAGGATCCGCTGCTCGAGGCCCTGCTCTCCGACGCGACCCAGTCCGGCGAGCCGCCCGCCGAGCCCGCCGAGCCCGGCGCGGCCGATCCGCTGAGCAGCCCCGGCGAAAAAGCCCCCCCGATGATCGGCCAGCGGCCGGCCGCGAAGCCGGGCCAGTTCTCACTGCCGGGCCTCGAGCGTAAAGTCAGCGCGAGCGACCGCGCCGCGGCGCCCCAGGCGCGCGCGCCCAAGCCCGCCGCCGGAGAGGAGCCCTCGGCCCCGCCCGCGCTCGCCGAGCCGGGCAAGACCCCTCCGCCTCCGGGCATCGAGGACGAGCCCGCCAAAGCCGCCGACGGCGACCAGGTGGCGCTCGTCCAAGTCCACGAGCAGTTCGATTTCTGCACGCAGCTCTTGGCGCAGGGAGCCTTCGGCGACCACTACGACACGTGCCTGTGCAAGGACGCGCGCGAAGCCGCCCCCTACCGCGGCCGCCGCGGCTTCTACGTGAGCTCGAAGAAGAAGGAAGCGGGCGGCGGACGTCTCGAGTCGACCGCCAAGATCCTGTCGTCGAAGCTCGACAACGGCGTCGCGACGATCAAGGCGCGCTGGAAGGCGGGCGCCAACGACAAGGGCCGCGACGCGTCGCAGACCTGGAAGCTCGAGGACGGGCTCTGGTGTCAGGCGCCCTAGCTAAGACCGGCGAGGGCGGGCTTCAAGGCGGACTCGTCGCCGACGACGACCGTGACGAGCTTCTTCATGTCGAGGCGCGAGCGGACCGCGGCCAAAGCCGAAGCGGGGGTGGCCTCGGCCAAGCGCGGCTCGTACTGCGCGATCGTCTCGCGCGGATCGCGGCCGCTCTCGGCGACCGACGACAGATAGCCCGTGACGCGGTCGAGCGACGATAAGCGCATCAGGAACAGCCCGCGCAGGTGGCGGCGGGAGTTGTCGAGCGCGGCCTGGCTGATCTCCTTCGTGCAGAGCTCGCGGACCTCCTTCAGCATTTCGTCGAGCGCGGGACGCGCGACCTCCGTGCGGCAGTCGGCCGAGGCCGACCACACGATGCCCCGGCCGTACAGCTCGATCGAGGAGTACGCGCCGTACGTGTAGCCGCGCTTCGTGCGCAGGTTCTCGAACAGCCGCGAGTTCGCGGTGCCGCCGAGGACGTGGTTGGCCAGAATCAGCGACATGTAGTCGGGATCCTTCGGCCCGGCGACGGCCGTCTGGGCGATGATGAGGCTCGCCTGGGCGGACCCGGGCCGGTCCACGATGATCGTGCGAGCGGAGCCGCCGTCCGGCAGAGGCGGCGCCTCGACGGGAGCGGTGCCGGCCTTCCACGAGGACAGCGCGCGCTCGAGCGCCTTGATCGCCGCGTCCGGATCGAAGTCGCCCACGAGGACCAGATGGCCGCCGTTGGGGCGCAGGCGCGCGGCGTGGAAGGCGCGCATACGCGCGGAGTCGACCGCCGCGATCTTCTTCTCGTCGGCGGCGCCGCGGCCGTAAGGATGGCCCGGGAAAAGCTCGGCGCGCAGTCGCTCCTCGGACAGGAAATGCGGCTGGGCGCGGCGTGAGATCAACTCCTCGAGCGCGTTCTCGCGCCACAGCTCGACTTCCTCCTCGGGATAGCTCGCCTCGTTCAAGGTCTTCGCGAGCTGCTCGAGAAACGGATCGAGGTTCCGGGACAAGCCCGAGGCCGACAGCTTGAGCCACTCCGATTCGCACGAGGCGCCGAGCGACCAACCGAGCGAGGTGTACGCGCGCGCGACGGCGGCGGCGTCTTCGCCCGCGCGCCCCTTGAGCAGGAGCTCCTCGGACGCCTGCGCGAGCGCGTCCTGACCGCCGGTCTCCTGCACGCGGCCGGCCTTCACGGCAAGGCGCGCCTCGACGAGCGGCAGGCGCTTGTCGCGGGCGAGCCACACGGTCAGCCCGTTCGACAGCCGGGTCTTCACGATGTCGGGCGGGCGCGCGAAGCGCGCGGGCCCCGGAGGCGGAGGCGTCAGCCCCGGCGGGCGCGCCGCCTCGGGAGGCGTCTCGGGGACCGCCGGCTCGGGCGCCGGGTCGACGGGCTCGCCGGGCTCGACCTGGAGCACGATGCGCCCGCGCGCGCGCAGCCAGCGGCGCGCGGCCTGCACGCAGTCCTTCCGCGAAATCTTGAGCAGGGCGTCGAGGTCCTTCCAGAACCCGCCCGGATCGCCGACGAGCGCCACGTAGGAGCTCAGCGTCTGAGCGCGGTCGGCGAGCGACTGCTGGCCCTCGAGCCAGGAGCGCTCGATCTGCGTCTTGGCCCGCGCAAGCTCGTCGTCCTTCGGGCCGGTCTTAAAAAAGCGGTCGAGCACGGCGTCGAGGCTGCCTGTTACCGCCTCTCGGCTCACGCCGAGGCGTCCCGAGATGAAGAACGCGAGCATGTCCGGGCCGCGCGCCGCGACGTGGCTCGACCAATAGGGGATGTGGCCGCCGGCGGAGACGGCGAGGCGGTCGTCCTTGACGAGCTTCTCGTGGAGCGGGCTGTCCTCGCCGCCGCCCAGGATCGTCATCACGACGGTCAGCGCCCACCAGTCGCGGGAGCCGCGCTCGGGCGTGTGCCAGCCGATGATGGTCAGAGGCGTCTTCGCGAGGTGGTCCTTCACGGTCTCCGCGCGCTCGCCCTTGAGGCGCGGCTCCTCGAGGTTCATCGGACGCGGGCGCGGCCGGCGCGGGATCGGGCCGAACAGGCGCTTAACGAGTTTTCGGACCTCGGCGACCGACGCGTCCCCGGTCACCGCGAGTACGGCGTTGTTCGGCGCGTAATGCCGGTCGTAAAACTTGCGGACGTCGTCGAGAGAGGCCGCGCGAATGTCCTCGGCGTCTCCGATCGTCGGGTGCGCCGTCTCCCACTTCGTGAACGCGAGCGAGCTCATGACCGCGTCGGTCGCGCGCCGGTACGGCTGGTTCAGATAGGTCTGGCGCAACTCCTCGAGCACGACCTGCTTTTCCACCGCCA
This sequence comes from Elusimicrobiota bacterium, assembly GCA_038211115.1. Classification (GTDB taxonomy): domain Bacteria; phylum Elusimicrobiota; class Elusimicrobia; order UBA1565; family UBA9628; genus GWA2-66-18. Next base: position 11,423 of record JBBQVX010000042.1, read on the forward strand.
GCTCTCTTTCCGATATCAGCAGGCCGCGCATGCGGTCCGCCTCGGCCCACAGCACGGACTCGAGCGCGTTCGAGGGCACGACCTCGTGATAGGTCGTGTTCGTCTTCATCGTGTAGGCGTTGTCGACGCCGCCGTGCGATTCGACGAGGCGCGAGACTTCGTTCGGGGCGAGGTTCGCCGTGCCCTGGAACATCAGGTGCTCGAACAGGTGCGCGAAGCCGGCGCGTCCCTTCTCCTCGTCCAGGGAGCCGACCTTGTAGGTGAGCGCGACCGCAGCGAGCGGCGCGGAGCGGTCTTCCTGGACGACGACCGTGAGGCCGTTGTCGAGCTTGAACACGCTGACCGGCAGGCCGCGCCGCGGCTTCTTCTTCTTTTTCACCGCGGAGAGTCTACCAAAGACGCCGGGGACTATCCTTGAGGATAGTCCCCGGTTCGGCCGGATACGGGAAAATCTAGCGGAGGCCGGCGGCCTGGCGGGCGGGCTTCTCGTCGATCAGGAACGCGACGAAGCGCGCGTTGGCCGAGTCGAGCTTGGCCTTCGTCGCGGCGTCCTTCGCGGAGTCGGTCATCTCGGGGATCGAGGCGAGCTTCTCGAGCTCGCCGATCTTGTAGAGGGACATCTCGGCGCCGCCCTTGTCGGTCCAGAGCGTGATCTCGTCGCTGACCGCGGCGACCTTGTCGCCGGTGAGGGACTCGATCACGGGAAGCTTCGACGGCTCGCCGCCGAGCTCGGTCCAGACGCGGCCGGCGGTCGCGCGGCGCATGTACGAGCGCTCGGCGCAGGCGGGCATATCGGCGAGCATCAGCGCGGCGACTTCCTTGGCGATCAGCACGCCGTAGACGCGCGGGTACGCGGGCAGGACGTCGGAGAGGGTGATGGACGTCTTGCCGTTGACGACGGCGGTCTTCGCGGCCTCGGCCTGGGCCTTCACGGCGACGTCGATGCCGTGCTCGCGCAGGTAGGTGACCACCTTTCCGCCGGCCTCGGGACCGTCGTTCATCGCGACCAAAGTGCGCTCGACGGCGGCGCGGCCCTGCGCGGACTTGGCGGCGAGCTGGGCCTCGCTCAGGGAGTTCGCGAAATCGATCTCGGCGGCGCGGTTCTGCGCGGCGGCGGGCACGGCGAAAAGGAGAGCGGCGAGGGCGGCGTATTTCACGATACCTCCGGAAAAGCGTCGAGGACATTGTACCTTAGCCCGGACGCCGTCATAAGGGTCTTGAGTCCTAGGCCGCGCCGCCAATGGTCCCAGACGGGGATGAATTGATAGAATCGCGGCCATGAAAAAGAAAGTCAAACGCGCCCTCCCGACCGCGGAACAACTGTTCGAGCGCCTGCGCGGCCGCACGAAAGCGAACGCGGACGAGCTGGACCGGAAAATCGAGAACGAGTGCGTCTGCGAAGCCACCGTCATGATGTGCGACTCCTCCGGCTTCACGCGCCGTACGCACTCCTACGGCATCCTCCACTTCCTGACCGTGATGACCGACGTCTACGACCGCGTCGAGCCGATCGTGGCGAAGCATAAAGGAACCGTGATCTCGCGCGGCGCCGACAACCTGCTCGCCGTCTTCGACGCGCCGGCCCACGGCGTCGACGCCGCGATCACCGTGCAACGCATGCTCGTCAAGTTCAACGCGGGCAAGACCGACCGCGACCAGTTCCAGCTATGCATGGGCTTCCACCACGGAAGCATTCTCCGCCTCAAGGACACGATCTTCGGCGACAAGGTCAACATCGCCTCGAAGATCGGCGAGGACCTCGCGTCCGCCGAGGAGATCCTGGTGACCGGAGAAATGGCCAAAGCCCTTCCCGCGCGGATCAAGCGCGTCTATGCCCGCTCGGTCGATCTCGGCGGCAAGAGCTTCGAGCTGCACCGCATCAAGTACTAGGCAGGTTGACGCCGAAGTACAGCTCGGAGAGCGCGGCGCGCCACTGCGCCCGCCCGAACTCCGCTTCCGGCGCGAGAACGCGCAGGTAAAGCTCCCCCGCGGCCAGGAAGTCCTCCTCACTCCTTAATACCGCCCCGTCCCAGATTGCGAACACGCGCACGGGGAAATCCCACCCGCGCCCGTTGAGCGCGCGCTCGAGGTCCGCGGCAAGCCCCTCGCGCGCGGCGCCCGTCCGCGCGTCGATCAGCGCGACGGTCAGATCCGACGTGCGCGGGTCGGCGCGCCCGTAGTCCTTGATCGAGGTCTTGTCGATGTCGACGCCCTCGGCCCCGGAGTCGAGAATCGAGGCCTCCCGCCGCGACGAGCGCAGCGGCAGCGCGGCCGCGAGGGCCGGGTGAAGAGCGCGCTGGCGCAGGCGCGGCCCCGAGACGCGGCTTCCAAGAAGGGCCAGCCCCGCGCCGCGGGCGCGGGCCTCGGCCTCGAGCCAGTCGAGATCGGCGCGGGTCAGTCCGAGCAGGCGGTTGAGCCGCCCCGAGGCCGCACGGATCTCGCAAGACGGGTAGCGCCCCTCCTCGCACGCCCCGACGATCTCCTCGTAAGACCAGGTTCTCACGAAGGAATGGTACCATGGGCTCATGCGCCGCGCCACCGCGCTCGTTTTATTCCTGCTCAGCGCGTGCGGCCGCCGCGAGGCCGAAATCGGCGCCGTCTGCCCGCACGATCCCGCTTTCGACCGCTCCGGGCTGATCAAGGTCCGGGCGGACGTCCCGCCCGCCGTCCTGCGCCGCGATTTGGACCTCGCGGGGCTCGAGGCCGAATCGCGCGGCTCCGTCGGCTCCGGCCGCCAGCAGGGGCTGACCGAGGTCGAGCATCAACTGGCCTTCCGCACCCGCGTGAACATGGAGACGGCTCGCGGCAGGGCCTGCGTGTGGTTCGACGAGGTGAAGGTGGACCTGACCCCGGCCTCGATCCAGATCTTCGTGCCGCGCGAGTATGCCGACGGCACGTGCGAATACGACGCCGTGCTGGCCCACGAGCGCGAGCACGAGCGCGTGCACCGCGAGCGCCTGACGGCCGCCGCCGCGGAGATCAAAGAAGCCCTGGCCTCGGCCAAGTGGCTGCCGGCGCGCGGCAACCCGCTCGAGACGCATGACCGGGCCTCGGCCGAGGCCGAGCTCAACGCGAAGATTCGCAAGGTCGTGACTCCCGCGTACGATAAGTATAAGGAAGACCTCGCGACGGCCCAGGCCGACCTCGACCGGCCGGAGCTGTATCAGTGGGTCTCGAAGCGTTGCGCCGGCTGGAAGTGATATATAATCCGCTCATGAAGATCATCGGAGCCGTGGCCGGAGCCGTCCTCCTCGCCGTCCTCGTCGTCGCCCTCTGGGCGGTCGGCGCCTACAACGGGATCGTGGGCAAGAACGAGGCCGTCAGCACGGCCTGGTCTCAGGTCGAGAACCAGTACCAGCGCCGCGCAGACCTCGTGCCAAACCTCGTCGAGACCGTGAAGGGCTCCGCCAAGTTCGAGAAGGACACCTTGACCGCCGTCGTCGAGGCGCGCGCCAAGGTCGGCCAGGTCACGATCGGCAAGGGCGTGCTCGAGGATCCCGCCGCGTTCAAGAAGTTCGAGGACGCGCAGGGCGGCCTGTCCTCCGCGCTCTCGCGCCTGATGGTCGTCGCGGAGAAGTATCCAGACCTCAAGAGCACGCAGGGCTTCCGCGACCTCCAGGTCCAGCTCGAGGGCACCGAGAACCGCGTCACCGTCGCGCGCATGGATTTCAACAACGCCGCGCAGGACTACAACACGTCGATCAAGCGCATCCCCGGCTCGTTCGTCGCGCGCTTCGGCGAGTTCCGCGAGCGCCCGTACTTCGCCGCGGCTCCCGAGGCGGCGAAGGCGCCCGCCGTCAAGTTCTAACGTCCGTCATCCGCGCGTCACGGACCCTCAATTGATCCAGATCAACCGCGCGGGTTGACGAAAGTCCTAAGGAGGTCATAGGCCTTTCGGGCATCATGGGCTCATGAACAAAACCTTCCTGGTCCTCGCCGCGATGATCGCCGCCTCCTCCGCTCTCGCCCAGTCCTTCGAATCCCAGGTCGTCGATTCCCTCCATCCCTTCGTCAACGAGGACGCCTTCGCCGGCGTCGGCCCCTGCGGCGTGCTCGACATCAAGACGATCCGCCCTTTCAACCTCGATGAGGCGACCGACCTCGTGAAGCCCTGCATCGACGCCTTCGCGAAGAAGTACTCCGCGAAGGCCGTCACCGAGGCGGGCTTCCTCTCCGCCCCGCAGAGCGGCCAGCCCGGCAAGGCCGGCCTGCTCATCAAGACCGACATGACCGCGGGCTCGAAGGCCCACCGCGAGCTCGTCTCCGCGATCTCCCGCCGCCAGGGCCGCCTGCTCGGCCACCTGGTCAAGGTCCTCACGAAGGACGAGACCGCCCCCGCCTCGGTCAGCACGCTGCAGAAGGCGATCGACAGCTGCATGCTCCTGACCGTCGTCCGCGACGTCCGCAGCGGCGAGGACTTCGTGAAGATCTACGGCAAGTGCCTGACGAAGAACGCCGACCTCAAGATCAAGGATCTCCGCGCCGCCGAGGGCCTGGCGGTCACCGTCAAGACCGACGCCTCCGGCGCCCAGGTCGAGGCCTACAACGGCTTCGTGACCGTCAACGCCGGCAAGGGCCCGGTCAAGGTCATGGTCGTCGCGTACGGCGCCAACGTCGTGATGCCGCTCGTCGCCGCGAACTAACGCTCTTCCCTCACCAGGGGAACCTGAAGCCTCGACCGGAAACGGTCGAGGCTTCTTAATTTATACTGTAGCGGCATGGACCCGCTGCGCCTCGAATACGACCTGACGGCCGAAGACGTCGCGGCGGGCGTCGACGCGCTCGTGAAGCCGGACGCGCGGCTCATGGCCTTCCGGCCCCGGCTGCTGCGCCTCGTCTGGCTTCTGCTCGTCGTCGCGGCCGCGCTGATCGTCCACCTCGAGACGTTCTGCTGGGGGCGGCTGCATCGTCTCGGCGCGCCGCTGCGGATCCTGCCGCCGGGGTACCGGGCCGCCCTCCTGACGCTGCCGCTCGCGTGGGCCGCGCTGACGGCGCTGGTCGTGATCCTTTCCCGCGATCCCGACTTCGCGCTTCGCTGGCTGCGCGCGCGGCTCACGCGCCGCCTGCTCGAAAGCCGCGCGCCCGGCCGCCGGACCTTGACCCTGACGCCCGCGGGCCTCGAGGTCGAGAACGACGGAAAAAAGATCTTCCGGGCCTGGACGGCCGTCCGGCGCGCGCGGCGAGGCGAGGCCGTCCTGGTGCTCGACGCCCGCGACCTGTGGTATATCGTGCCGCTTCACTCGCTGCCTCCCGACGCCCGCGCCGCGCTTCTGGCCGAGGTGTCGGCGCGCGTGCCGATCCCCGCGCCGTAAATATCGCTAGAATAGGCTCGTGACCGGGCGCTCCCGCGGCGTTCTCCTCGTTCTTCTCGCGCTCGCCGCGATCCTCCCGTTCCTGCCCTGCCTGAACGCCCCGTTCCTCGAATGGGACGACCTCTACAACCTGACCCAGAATCCGCACTGGCGCGGGTTTTCGGGCGACAACGTCCGCTGGATGCTCAGCACGATGGACGGAGGCCCGTACCAGCCGCTCGCGTGGCTGAGCTTCGCCCTCGACTTCACGCTGTGGGGCGCCGATCCCGCCGCTCTGCGCGCGACCTCGTTCGCGCTGCACGGGCTCTCCGCCGTCCTGCTCTTCCTGATCGTCGAGGAGCTGCTCCGAGAGGCCTCGCCCGGAGGCGTCCGCCGGGAGACGCTCGCCCCCGCGCTGTTCGCCTCGCTGCTTTGGGCCGTCCATCCGCTGCGCGTCGAGTCGGTGGTCTGGCTGACCGAGCGGCGCGACGTCTTGTGCGGCTTTTTCTATCTCCTCGCCGTGCTGCTCTATGTGCGCGACCCGAAAAAGCCGCTGCGGCCGCTGTTCGCGTACTGCCTCGCCGTGCTGTCGAAGGCGAGCGCCCTCACCTTGCCGCTGGCTTTGATGCTCCTGGACCGGTGGCCGCTGCGCCGCCGCGCCTCGGCCGACAAGCTTCCTTACTTCGCCGTCTCCGTCGCGGTCGGCGCGGCGGGCCTCGTGGGACAGGACTCCGTCGGCATGCTCAAGGGCGCCGACTCGAGCCTGGGCGAGCGGCTGGCGATCGGAGTCCACTCGCTCTGGTGGTACGCCGCGAAGACGGCGTGGCCTTCGGGGCTGTCCCCCTTCCATCGCGTGCCCGCCGGCTTCGGCCCCGGAAGCCCGGCGGCTTGGGGGGCCGCGCTCGGAGTAATGGCGCTCGCGGCCGCGGCGTGGGCGGCGCGGCGCCGCGCGCCGGCGGCGCCCGCGGCCCTGGCCCAATACGCGATCGCGCTGCTTCCGATGGCGGGCTTCGTGCGCTTCGGCCAGCATCTCGTCGCCGAGCGCTATTCCTATCTTCCGGGCATGGCCCTCTCCGCGCTGGCGGGCGCGGCGCTGTGGTCGGCGCGCCGGCGCGGGGCCTGGCGGGCGCCCGCGTCGGCGGCGGCGGCCCTCCTCGTCCTCGCGTGCGGCGTCATGACCGCGCGCGGAGCCGCGTACTGGAGCGCGGACGAGACGCTCTGGCGGAGGGCTCTTGAAGTCGATCCGAAGACGACCGTCGCCCGCGTCAACCTCTCCGCCCGGCTGCGGCGCGAGGGCCGGATCCCGGAGGCGCTCGCTCAAGAGCGCATCGCCGTCGCCGACGATCCGAAGCTCGGCGCCCAGTGGACCAACCTCGGCGCCGACGCGGTGGGCCGCAAGAGCTGGGCCGAGGCCGAGACCCTGCTGCGCGCCGCGATCGCCGCCAAGCCGGAGCTCGCGGCCGCGCACTACAACCTCGCGTCGGCGCTCGGCGGCATGGGGCGGCGCGCCGAGCAGCTCGCGGAGCTCGAGCAGGCGGCACGGCTCGACTACTCCGACGCCGAGACGCTCAACAACCTCGGGGTGGCCCTCGCCGTCGCCGGGAAGAACGGCCGGGCCGAGGCGGCTCTGCGCCGCGCGTGCGAGCTCGCGCCTGCGTGGGCCGCCGCGCGCTACAACCACGCGACCGCCCTGACGGCGCTGGGCCGCCGCCGGGAGGCCGCCGCCGCCTACGCCGCGGCGAAGCGATTGGATCCGCGTTTAAATCCTCATGGCCGCTGACGCGGGTGTATAATGAGTGGTCCCAAAGGCGCCATGCACGACCAGATGTCCATCGACCATTTCGACGCGATCGCGCCCGGCTACGCCGGAGCGAGCGGCGCGCTCGATCCGCTCTACGACGCGATCCGCGGCGAGCTCGCCGCCGTCGTCGCGGGCAAGGACGTCCTCGACGTGGGCAGCGGCGGCGTCTTCCCGTTCGACCGGCGGCTCGCCGCGTCCGTGACTTCCCTCGACATCTCGCCCGAGATGCTCGCGCGCGTCCCCTCGGATGTCGTCAGGGTCGTCGCCGACGCCCGCGACATGAGCGCGCTCGCAAACGAGTCGTTCGACGCGGTCCTGTTCAGCCTGTCTTTCCATCACGTGGCCGCGGGCACCGTCCGGGAGACGGAAGCCGGGCAAGCCGCGGTGATCGCGGAGGCGTTGCGCGTCCTGAGGCCGGGCGGCCGGCTGGTGCTGTACGAGCCCGTGCTCTCTCCCGTTTTGTTCGCGATCGAGCGCGCCCTGTTTCGCCCGATCACCGCGCTCCTCGCGCTCTCCGGGGTCCCGCCGCTGTATTTCCGTTCCCGCGAGTCGCTCCGGCGCCTCGCCGGCTTCGAGGTCGTGAGGCCCCGTCTCGAGGGCTGGGTCGACCCGCTGAGCGGAACCTATCCGAGCGCCCTGCGCCTGCCCATCGCGATCTTTCCCACGCGCTACGAGCTGTTCCTCGCGAGGAAGCCCCTTGGATAAGGTCTGCGTCCTGCTGCCGGCCCTCGACGAGGGAGAGCGCGTGGGCGCGGTCGTCCGCGGCATCCTCGCGCTGAACCTCGAAGCGCGGGTGTCGGTCGTGGTCGTCGACGACGGCTCGACGGACGACACCGTCTTGAAGGCGCGCGCGGCGGGAGCGCGCGTGGAATCCCTCGGGGCGAACCTCGGCGTCGGCGCGGCGCTGCGCCGCGGCTTCGAGCTCGCCCGCGCGGAGGGCTTCGACTATCTCGTCCACATCGACGCCGACGGGCAGATCGACCCCGCCCATATCCCCGCGCTGCTCGCTCCCGTGCGCGCGGGCGAGGCCGACGTGGCGATCGGCAGCCGTTTCCATAACGGCCCTCCGGCCTACCTGACGCCCTGGAAGGCGGCGGCGCTGAGAGTCCTCGCGTCAGCGGTCGGCCTGGTCGTCGACACTCCTCTGACCGATCTTTCGTGCGGCATCCGCTGCCTCGGCGGGACCGCGATCGCCGCGGCACGCCCGCGCTTCCAGTCCGACTACATCCAGGAGACGCTGCTGCAGTTCTTCGGCGCCGGGCTGACCGTCGTCGAGGTCCCCGTGACGGCCGTCGCGCGCGAAGGGCGCCGCGGCCTCAGCGCCCGGACCTTCTCATACTCCATCCGCTACCTGCTGCTGCTGGCGTTCGCGCTCTCGGGCTTTTTCGTCGAGCGCCTCCGGCGGGCCGCGCTCGCGCCGCTCCCCTCATTGCGGCCGCGCCTGCGTTGAGCGACCGGGCGCTCCTGCGCCTGCTCGTGCTCGCCGCGACGCTCGCGGCTTTCGCGCCCTGCCTGTCCGCGGGCTTCGTGAGCTGGGACGACCAGGCGTTCATCCTGGACAATCCCATGCTCCGCGGCCTCGACGCGGCGCACCTGCGCGCGATGGCGGGCCCCTTCATCGGGGGAGTCTGGATTCCGCTCACCTGGCTGAGCCTGGCGCTCGACCATCGCTTCTGGGGCCTCGAGCCGGCGGGCTATCACCTCACCAGCCTCCTCCTGCACGCCGCGGCGGCGCTCCTGTTCTACGAGGTCTGCCTGCTCCTGTTCGAGCCCAAGCTCAAGAAGAACGCCGCGGCGGCGGCCGCGCTCGCCGCGCTGTTCTTCGCGCTCCATCCGCTTCGCGTCGAATCCGTGGCCTGGATCGCCGAGAGAAAAGGCGTCCTCGGCGGGGCGCTCTGGCTGGCCGCGCTGTACGCCCACCTCCGAAGGCGGCGCGCCGCGGCTTTCGCCGCGTTCGCCCTCTCGCTGGCCGCGAAGCCCAACGGCTTGACCTTCCCGCTGGTCCTGCTCGTTCTGGACGCGGCCTGGCTGCGCAAGCGTCCGTCGGCCCGCGCGTACGCCCCTTATTTCGCGCTGTCGGCGGCGGCGCTGGCCGCGACGGTCGTCGCGGGGAGAACCGCCGGCGCGAACTCTCATCTCCACGCGCCCGGCGCGGCCTGGGGCGTCGGCCAAGCGCTCTACGGCCTCCTCTTTTATCCGTGGAAGACTCTCCTCCCCTCCGGCCTCGCCCCCTGCTACCCGCCCAAGCCGTGGTTCGGGCAGTGGTGCCGGGAACTCGCGGCGCTCGGGGGCGCGGTCGCCGCGGCGGCGGCCGCGCTGTTCGCGGGGCGCGACCGCTTCCGGCCCGCCGCCGTCGCCGCCGCCGGATTCGCGCTCGCCGTGCTTCCGACGCTCGGCCTCGTCCAGCACGGCCTGCTCTTTTCCGCCGCGGACCGGTTCAGCTATCTGCCCTGCCTCGGCTTCGCCGCGCTGTTCGGCGCCGCGCTCGGCTCGGGCGGAACGGCGCGGCGCCTCGTCGCGGGCGTCTGGCTCGCGTGCCTTGGGACGATGACCTGGCGCCAGTGCGCCGTCTGGCGCGACTCCCTGTCGCTGTGGACCGCGACGGCGGAACGCTCCCCGAGCGCTCTCGCGGAGGGCGAGCTCGGAACCGCCGTCGTCGCCGCCGGCCGGAGCGAGGAAGGCGCGGAGCTCTTGAAGCGAGTCATCGCCGGCGGGCGAGCGGAGCCCGGCGCGTACGTGAACCTGGGAGTCGCCCTGCAGCGGCTCGGACGGGACGAGGAGGCCCGAGACGTCTGGCGGGAGGGGCTCTCGGGCAAGGGGTACTCCCCCGAAGCCGCCGCCCTGCTCGGCGCGTCCCTGTCGAAAAAAACGGGAAAGACCGATCCGGAAAGCGTCTTCTATCTTCTCGGAGCGGTCTCGGAACGTCCAGATCGCGCCGACTGGAAGGTCGACCTCGGCGACGCCCTGGTCCTTGGCGGCAGAACCGTCGAGGCGAGACAGGAGTTCGAGGCGGCGCTGGCGGCTCGCCCCGGGCTCGGACGGGCGCACAACAACCTCGGGCTCCTCCTCGAGCGGGCGGGGCAGGGCGATTCGGCCCTCGCTCATTACCGTCTCGCGCTCAGGGATCCCGAGTCGCGCGCGCAGGCCAACCACAATCTCGGCGATCTTTTCCTCGCCGCCGGCCGCGCGCCCGAGGCCGAGCGCCGCTTCCGCGAGGCCGTGCGTCTCGACCCGGACCTCGCCGCCTCGCGGGTGAACCTCGGCAACCTGCTCGCGCGCCGGGGCCGCCTCGCGGACGCGGCCGAGCAGTACCGCGCCGCCCTGAAAAAGAACCGGGCCTCTCGCGAGGCCCGGGCCAATCTCGACGCGGTCGAACGCGTCCTGCGGCGCTAGCTAGCGGAGGCCGTCGGCCGTGCCCGCGGAGCTCTGGCTGAGCGTGGTGTTCGAGACCTTGAGGTCGAGCGAGGACCCGCCGGCGGTGACGCCGCCGACGTTGAACAGCTTGAGGTCCGCGGTGAGGAAGGTCCCGTTGCTCGTACCGCTGATGAGCGGCACGAGGTTGAACTTCGCGTCGCCGGACAGAGACGCGTAGGAGCCGGAGTTGATCGAGGACGCGTTCACGCCGCTGTTCGACTCGCTGATGAAGGACGAGCCGCCGCCCAGTGTCTTGGCGCCGAAGTCGACGGCGATCCCGTAGGTGATCGAGCCCGAGGGGGTGGAGCAGTTGCCGCCGGTGCAGTGCCAGGTGCCGGAACCGCTGTAAGTGCCCGTGCCGCCGGGGATCGCGATGACGTCCGCCCAGGTGAGCGGCGTCGGCGCGGCGAACTGCTGGGACGCGAACTGAGTGGTCTCGCTCTGGGACGCGTCGGCCGCCGCGAAGGCGTCGCTCGCGTTGCTCTTGCCCGCGGCCGTGCCCTGGCCCGACGAGGAGTCCGTCGAGCCGCCGGAAGCGGTGTCGTCCTTCTGATCGGCCTTGGGCGCCGAGCCGACGCCGTTGAGGATTCCCTCGAGCTGCGCGCCGCCGAGTTCGAACGGAGCGCTCGGGGCCTCGCCCGCCTTGATCGTCACGCCCCAGCCGTCTTTGTCGACCTCGGTCGAGCCTTTGTCGTTCTTGACCGTGATGCCGCCCGACTTTTCGTCGGCGTTGTTTTCCGGCCCGGGTCCGAGGAGGACGATCGTCGCCTCCGAGTCGCTCACGTTGCCGGCGGTCATCGTGCCGCGGATGCCGATCGTGCCGACCGGCGTCGCGACCTGCATGCTGGCGGGATCGCGGCGCGCGACCTTGCCGGTCACGAAGCGGAACGCGCCCTTGACGATCTTCGCCGAGACCTTGCCCGCGTTCGTCGCCGGGTCGAAGACGAACTCATCGAGCTCCATCTCGCTGTTCGCGCCGATCGTGAAGCTCGTCTGATCGAGCAGGAGAATCTGAAGCTTGCCCTCGGGGCCCGTCGAGATCTTATCGTGAGAGTAGACGGCCTTGCCGGTCTCGACGACGCGGCCGGCCGCGCCGGGCGCGGTCGCCTTGACCGCGCCGCGCACGGCGGACGCCACGCCGATGTTCACGGAGGCGTTCGCGGCGAGCGGAGCGAGCAGCAGGAGGGCGATGAATTTTTTCATGTCAGATTCCCCACTTGTACGAAATCATGGCGGACAGGCGGTTGTTGGTGTAAGTGTAGTTGGTGAGGTTCGACGTCTGGTAGAAGCGCTCGTAGCCGAAGGTCGAGGAGAAGCCGGCGAGCGGCTTCCAGAAGAGGCTCATCGGCACGCCGAAGAGCAGCTGGGCGACGATCGCGTCGTCGTTGCGGCCCTGCGTGCTGAGGGCGAGGTCGGGCCGGTCGTACCGGTCGAACTGCTTGATCAGGCTCGCGTAGGCGAACATCCCGCGTCCGAGCAGGCGCGTGTAGTCGAGGCCGATCGATTCGCGGCGATAAGCCTGGGCGACGGCCAGGGCGTACTTGCGGCGGTGGAGGAGCGTGACGCCGACGCGGTCGCGCGGGGTCGCGATCCAGTTCGCGCCGAAGCTGTAGTCGAACTGGTCGCCCGTGCGGTCCGTCGCGCTGAGCACGAGCGGCGTGCGCACGAACCCCTGGTCCTCGTGCCGGAACTCGCCCCACAGCTCGAGCCGGGGCCGGATCTTGTGCGCCACGCGCAGGGACTGCCACCAGTCGCGCAGGTAGGTGCTCTGCGAGAGGAGGACGTGGTCGAAGCCGAAGATCGGCGTGAAGTCGTAGTTGTGATAGCGCAGCGCGGCGCCGCCGCTGACGCTGTACGCCTGCAGGTCGAGGGTGTTGATGAGCGTCTGCTCGCCCCGGTAGTAGCCGATATTCGCGAACAGCTTCTGGGGCTTGGAGCCGCCGAACTCGCGCGAGACGCCAAGGCCGCCGGCGAACGTCACGTTCGTGTCGGTCCGGCGGCGCGAGTCGGGATTCAGCAGGATCGCCGTGCCGAAGAACAGGTTCCGGTCAGAGTTCGCCGCGGAGTTTCGGTTGTCGTCGTAGCCGAAGCCGAGGCTGATGCGCGCGTCGAAATGGGTCTTGCGCTGGCGGCCCTCGACGAGCTTGAGGTACGCCTTGGCTTCCTCGAGCACGTCGGCCCCGGGATTGCGCGCGATCACGATGCGCAGCTCGTGCTCGGCGTCCTGCAGCGCATCGAGGCGGTAGAGCACCGCGGCGTAGAGCAGGCGCGTGCGGTCGCGGCCCGGCGCGAGGATCAGGATGCGTTCGAGCGTCGACGCCGCGCCGCGGAGGTCGCCGCGGGTGATCTGCTCGCGCGCGAAGCGCTCGTTTAAGTCCAGATCGCCGGGAGCGGCGAGAATCTTATCGAAAGAGATCGAGTCGGAGGCGCCGGAAGCGGCCTCGGCTTGGGCGGCCTTTTCGGCGGCTTTCTTTTCCGCGGCGCCGCGGCGCGAGGCGTCCTGGCTCTCGCGGTCGACGTTCGGAGCGGGATTCTGAGCGGAGGCGGAAACGACGCAAGACATAATAAGGAGGGCTATGATGAGTTTCATGAGTAAATGATTATCACACATTCCCGTCGCATTTTCTACAATCGCGCGATGCCGCTTCGAGAGAAGTCCGCCGCGCTGCTCCGCCGGGGCCTGACTCACGGCACGGACCGCGCCCTGCCCGCCGCGGCGCTCGCGTGCGTGCTGCTCCTTCAGGTCTCCGGCTTCTCGTGGATCGTCGTGCTGCAGCACCGCGCGTTCGACATGTTCCAGCAGCTGCGCCCGCGCGAGTATTCCGACGCGGGCGTGCGGATCATCGACCTCGACGACGAGTCCCTCGCGCGCCTGGGGCAGTTCCCTTGGCCGCGGACGCAGGTCGCGCGCCTCGAGAAGCGCCTCCAGGGGCTCGGCGCCTCGGTCACGGCCTACGACATCTTCTTCTCCGAGCCGGACCGCACCTCGCCCAAGCGCATCGCGGCGGAGTGGCCATCGACGCCCGAGTTCGCTTCCTTAAAGAGCCGCGTGTCCGGGCTCCCCGACCACGATGAGCTCCTGGCCAAGACGCTGAAAGGCGGTCACGCGGTACTCGGCTACGCGCTGAGCGGAGCGAGCAACGACGTCAAACCCCTATCGAAGTCCTCTTTCTCCTTCGGCGGCGACGCCCCGCTGAACTACGCGATCCCTTTCCATGGGGCCATCGTGAACCTGCCGGTCCTCGAGGCTGCCGCGGCCGGGCTCGGCAACGTGACCTTCCCCCCGGAGCCCGACCAGGTCATCCGCAGCGTTCCCCTCCTTTATCAGCTGCATGGCGCGCTGTACCCGGCGCTTTCTCTGGAGGCGCTGCGCGTGGCGCAGGGCGCCTCCGCCTTCGCGATCAAGTCGTCCGGCGCCAACGGCGAGGCCTCCGCCGGCCAGCGCACCGGCATCGTGGCGCTCAAGGTCGGTCAGTTCATCATCCCCACCGACGAGCACGGCCGGATGTGGGTGTACTACGCGAAGACCTCCCCAGGCCGCACCATCCCGGCGTGGAAGCTCTTCGAGAAGGGCTTTGATCGCGCCGCGATCGAGGGCTCGATCTGCCTCATCGGCACCAGCGCCGCAGGCCTCAAGGACCTGCGCGTCACGCCGCTCAACCCGGCCGCGCCCGGCGTCGAAGTCCATGCGAACCTCCTCGAGCAGATCATCACCGGCGCCTACCTCGAGCGCCCCGACTGGGCGCTCGGCGCCGAGTTCACCTATCTGCTCGCCTTCGGTCTCCTGCTGCTCTGGCTCCTCGGCCGCGCGGGCGCGCTATGGTCCGCCCCGGTCGCGCTGGGCGCGATCGGCCTGTCGCTCGGCCTGTCCTGGCACGCGTTCACCGCCTGGCGCTGGCTGTTCGACCCGATCCTGCCGACCCTCGGCCTCGCGACCGTGTACGCGACCTGGTCGGCCGTGAGCTTCGTGCGCACCGAGGGCGACAAGCGCGCCATCACGGCCACGTTCGGCCGTTATCTGTCGCCGAAGGTCGTCGAGAAGCTCGCGAAGAACCGCGAAGGCGTCCAACTCGGCGGCGAGACGCGCGAGATGACCTTCCACTTCTGCGACATCCGCGGCTTCACGACGATCTCCGAGAAGTTCGATCCGCACGGTCTGACCGAGTTCATCAACCGCTTCCTGACCCCGATGACGGAGTTGATCCTCGCGCACGACGGCACGATCGACAAGTACATGGGCGACTGCATCATGGCCTTCTGGAACGCGCCGATGAACGTCCCCGGCCACGCGAAAAAGGCCTGCGCGGCCGCGCTGGCGATGCACGCGAAGCTCGCCGAGCTCAACGCCTCCTGGCAGGCGGACGCCAAGACGAAGGGCATAGAGCTGCCGGAGATCCACATCGGCACCGGCCTGAACACGGGGCCCTGCGTCGTGGGCAACATGGGCTCGACGCTGCGCGTCGACTACACGGTGCTCGGCGACGACGTGAACCTGGCCTCGCGCCTGGAAGGCCAGTCGAAGGCCTACGGCGTCAACATCGTCATCGGTCCCGTCACGCGCGAGCAGGCGCCCGACTACGCCGCCATCGAGCTCGACCTCATCAAGGTCAAGGGCAAGACCCGGCCCGTGCACATCTTCACGCTCCTCGGCGATCCCGCCGCCGCCGCAACCGCCGGGTTCTCGGCGTTCGCGGCACGGCACGAGGAGTTCCTGGCGGCCTATCGCGGCCAAAAATGGGACGACGCCGAGCGCTTGATGAAGGAGGCGCGGAGCCTCGGCGAGCCGTGGCATCTCGGCAAGTTCTACGACCTCTACGTGGAGCGCCTCGCCGCCTTCCGTCATGACCCTCCCGGCGAAGGCTGGGACGGCGTCTTCACCGCGACCTCGAAATAAAAATAGGCCAAAGGGCCTACGCGCAAGATAGGACTTGCGGTCCCCAAAAATGTATA
>JBBQVX010000043.1:0-26838 GCA_038211115.1 Elusimicrobiota bacterium
GAGGCGTAGATCCGGTTCGGGTCGGCGGGGGAGCCCGCCAGGTGGTAGACCTCCCAGCCCGCGAACAAGGGACCCTTCACGGTCCACTTCTTGCGCTTCGCGTCCGACGTGAGGATGAACGCGCCTTTCTTGGTTCCGACCAGCACTCGAACTTTGCTCTTCATGGATGCAATTAAACTATTTTGCGCGTAAAGGCTCTATCGGAGCACCTTGCGAAGGGCTCCTCTGCGTTTCCGTCTTCCCTTTCCGCGGTTACGGGGCTAAACTATCGGAGCCGTGATAAAGTGGACATATTGGGCGGCCGTCATCGCGTTCGCGCTCATCCCCGTCGTGTTTATCGGGGGGATGGGGGCGGCCGCTATGATCAACCCGGAGTGGGCGTTGGGGACCGCTCACTACGCTCGCAACTTCCGCCTGTTGCAGGACGCCCGGATGCTGCTCATGCTGGCGGCGGTCGGCGCAAGCGGGCTGCTCTGGCTTTCCGTCTTCATCCTCGCGCTCATGTCTAAGGGAAGGTCGCTGAAGTGGGCCGCGCTCGCTGTCCTGGGCCCATTCGGGCTCCTCGCCCTTGCTCTGCTCGACGACGCCGCGCCGACGTCCGCGGACGCCCATGCGCGCTGGAGCGCCGGGCGGGGTTTCTGGTTTCGGCTCCTCTCGGAGACCGCGTTCTTCGTTGCGGCCTGGGTCGTTTCCTACCAGGCTGTCGTCCTGTGGCGCAACGTCCAAATCCTGGCCCAGTCGATAGTCACCGGGGAGTCGGTCGCGCAGATCATCGCCGTTCAGGCCGCTTCCTCCGGCATGTGGGCCTTCAGCGAGGGCCTCAAGCTGCTATTCTTTATGGCCCTGCTCTATATGGCTAGGCCGGTCTGCTTCAACCTTGCGGCGCGCTGGAGGTCAGCCCCCCGCGAGAATTAAGAAGAAGCCCGACGACGAGATTCATCGCCTGTCTCTAAAGATCACGGTGGCGCTCGCAGTCTAGCGGCCCGCGGGCTCGTTGAGCATGCGGTCCACGGACCGGCTCAGCTGCTTGAGAATGAAATCCGGAGCGACGCGGCTCATGAACTTCAGGTTGTTGGCCTGGCCGGGACGGATCTCGAGGCGATCGGCCGCCAATCCCTTGATCGAGTCCGCCACCATGTCCTCGACCTTCATGATCGCGACGCCCTTCATGTCGTCCTCGTTCATGTCGGACAGCAGTTCCGTCTGCGTCGCCGGGGGCGCCACCTCGAACACCTTGACCTTGGTGTTCTTGAGCTGGACGCGCAGCGACAGGGAGAAGGAGTGCAGTCCGGCCTTGGTGGCGCAGTAGACGGGGGAGGTGGGAAGCGGGACGAAGGCCAGCCCCGAGGTGACGTTGATGATCGCGGCGTCGGGCTGCGCCTTCAGGTGCGGGAGGAACGCGGCCGCCAGGCGCATCGGCCCCTTGAGGTTGATGTCGATCTCGCGTGTCAGGCCTTCGAGGTCGTCGGACGCGCCGTGCATGTTGATCGTGCGCATGACGCCGGCGTTGTTGATGAGGACGTTGAGCTTGGGGAACTCGGCGAGCACCGTCTTGAGCAGGCTCTGGATATCCTCCGGCCGGCTCACGTCGCTCTTGATCGTCTTGAGCTTCGGTAGGAGGGACTTCGCCTTGCGCAGCTTCTCCTCGTCGCGCCCGGTGACTATGATCGTGTTGCCCAGCGCATCGAGCTGCTTCGCAAACTCGAAGCCGATCCCGCTCGTGCCGCCCGTGATGAGCATGGTGTTGCCGCTGGTCTTCATGATCGTTCTCCTGGTCCGGCGGGCCATCATATCAAGTTGCCGGACGGAGGGGCTGCCGCGAGAGCAGCAGGCATTTGTGAAAATACCGTCTAGTCGAGCCGCCGATTTAAACGTGATTCGCGCCGGCGCGAGTTCAAAAGTCCTCCAGCGATGGGGGCTTTTTCTTTCCGTATCCGTAGGTAGTACTGGCGGCGTGACTCGACCGGGGATCCTCGTCAATAGCTACAAGGCCGCGGGCCCTTTGCAGCACATGAAATAAGGCATATGATCGGGCATGGACTTCTTCGCGGTCGGTCTCGGCGCCGCGGCGCTGGTCGGGCTGCTCAGGGCTGAATTCCGGGAAGACCACCGGGGCGTTTGGATCTTTAAGCCGCTGGCCTCGTTCGCCTTCGTTCTCTACGGGGCCGCGCGATACGACGGGACCGGCTACGCGGCGCTGATTCGGGCGGGCCTGATCCTCGGGTTTCTCGGCGACGTCTTCCTTATTCCCAAGAGCCGGAAGACCTTCCTTGTCGGCATCGGCCTCTTCCTTCTCGGCCATGTCGCCTACATCGCCGCCTTCGCCTCGCGCACGACCTTCGGGCCGGCCTTCGCGCCGGTTGTGGCCGGCGTCGGCCTGGTCAGCGGGCTGATCCTGCGCTGGCTCTGGCCGAAGCTCGGCGGGATGCGCGTCCCGGTCCTCGCCTACATCCTGGTCATCTCGGCCATGGCTGTCTGCGCCTGGGCCAGCTTTCTCCGGGGAGGGAGCCCGGTCGTCGCCGTCGGTGCGACGTTGTTCTACTTCTCCGACATCTCCGTGGCCAAGAACCGGTTCGTGCGGCGGACCTTCCTGACCAAGGCCTGGGGCGTTCCCTTCTACTATGCCGGGCAGTTCCTGATCGCCGCCACGATGTGAGCGGCCGGCGCATGCCCTTACGCATCTTATCGAGGCCGACCGCGATGCGTGTCCCGAGCCCGGCATTGGGCCCAAGAGACCGTGGGTCCAATGAATGATCCGGACGACACCGATGGTCACGAGGGCCTTTCGCCGCTTTCCGATACAATCGCTTCATGCTCAAAAAGCCGGTCGCCGCGGCCGCGTCGCTCGCCGTTCTCCTCGGCGGCCCCGGACCGCTGACGCTCACCGCGGCCGCCCAGACCGTGACGCGCGGCGCGGGCGTTTCCGTCATGCCGCTGGCCGGAGCCGGGCTCTACGGCTCCCTCCAAAGCGCTCCTTCCTTGAACGCCGCCGTTCCTTTCGCCGGTGCGCTGATCGCGCCGAATTTCCCGCTCGCGCCGGCCGTCTCGCTCTCTAACGCGCCCGCCGTCCTCACGCCGCTGCGCGCGGCCGCCGTTCCCGTCGCCCTGCTCGCGACTCCGGCTCCGTCCGTTCCGGGTTTGCCCGTCGCCGCGCCCAAGGCCGCCCTGCAGGCCCTCGCGGTCGAGCCTGCGCGCGCCGCGGCCGCCGGCGACCGCTTCTTCGATCAGGGCGCACCCGCCGCCACCGACGACATCCTCCTCATCCAGACGATTCCCGAGGCGGACGGTCGCCGCGGCACGGGCCACGACCAGTCGACGCAGCTGGAGGCGCTGGTGCAGCGGAGCGCAGGCAAGATCAAGAGCCTCGACCGGGACGGCCCGTTCTCCCTGTTCCAGGAGACCTTCGCCGTCGAGATCCGGGCCTCGGCGCGCCAGGAGATTCTGGCCGAGCTCGGCGCGATCGGAGGCATCGAGTTCCACTCGCTGTCCGCGCTGCTGAACCTGGCTGCGCGCCGCGAGGCTCGGCCGTTCCCGGACGCCGCGACGTTCGCGGCGTACAAGGGCCGGCTCGAGAAGGGCTCCTTGGCCGAGCGCCTGGGCGCCTTCGCCGAGCTCGCCTCGGCGCTCGAGTCCGCGACGCCGGAGCAGATCGCAGCGCTTCCTGAAGAGTCGCGCGACGCCATCGCGCTGGCGCTCTATAACGTCGGGGGCACGGCCATCAACACCTTCAACCTGGTGCAGGGCGCCGCGCGCCAGGACATCCGTAAGCGCCTTCACGACGAGAGCGGCGAGAAGGCGGATTGGGCGAAGATCGAGAAGGCCGCGCAGGAGGGGCTAAATGAGCCCGCGATCCGCGCCCGTTTCGAGCCCCTGCGGACGATGCTCGTCCGCGCGCTCGGCGCGATGGACCGTCTGAACACGCCGGCGGCCCGCGCGACGCTCCTGCAGATGCTCCCGCACGCCGATCACGCGGGCCTCGAGTTCGTCGCCTCGAACCCCGAGCGGCGCGCGCTCTATATTAAAGAGTGGCTGAGCGCCGTCACGGGCTCGGTGGACGAGACGATCGCGGGGATGCGCCTGGGCGAGTCCCGTCCCGAGGGCTGGACCGGAAGCAGCCGCAGCGGCGGCTACACGCACGTGGAAGGCGGGCGGCAGTCGAACCACCTATACCAGTGGAAGGCCGGCCGCTTCAATCCCGGGGACATGCGCCACGACCTGTTGCTGACGCTCGGGATGGACGGCGGCGCGTCGCTCGTCGACCTGCTGCTCCCGGCTTTCGAAGCGCTCCAGGTCCGCGTGCCGGAGATGGACGCGATCAATCGGAGGAGCCGCCTCGAGAAGGAGCGGCTGAACCTCGAGAAGCGCCTCGCGGCCTACGTGTCGCGCGCGGATCAGGGCGGCCATCCGATGACGGCCCAAGAGATCGAGGGGCTTCGTGCCGCCCTCGTCGAGCAGTCCTCAAGCCGCGACGACGACCGCGACAAGATCGACGGGCACAACGTCGTCGACGGCCTGCTCCTGGCGCTCAGCTACAGCCCGCATCACGCCCTCATTCCCGGCTTCGACGAGGCCCTTTACGTCGCCAACGCGCTGCGCTTCTTCCGCGACGCGCATGAGCGCCTGAGCGAGCCGGGGCTGGTCAAGCAGCTCACCGAGGCGGCCGTGAACTTCCTGACGGGCGTCGCGAACGCGCCGATTCTGGACTCCCGGCCCGAACTGCGCGTTCAGGCCGTCGCGACCTGGAAGGCCGTCGCGGCGAGGGGCGCGGCGCTGGGCATCGGCCTCAACACGCGCATGGACGGTGTCATCGATCCGAGGCCGCAGACCTTGCTCGGGGAGCCCGCGCTGCTCGACGGCGCCGGCCAGGACTCGACCGTCTGGCAGCTCGCGATGAGCCCCGACGGCCGCTTCATCGCGCGCGCCGCGGGCGATCGCAGCGTCAAGATCTGGGACGCGCGCACGAAGGCGCTGGTCAAGACCATTCAACTCGACGATGCGCGCCAGCTCTACGGCGACCTCGCCAACTCCTTGGGCGTGGCGTGGGACGCCGACGGCCGCCTGCTCGTGACCACTCTGCATGACGCCGAAGACGAAAGCGGGAAGTTCAGCTACAACCTGGTGCGCTCCTTCGACCTGAAGGGAGGGAAGGCCGCCCTGACTCCCGCCGATGCCCTCACCGCGACGAAGATCCGCGACGTCTACGTGCTGCACGAGATGACGCAGGCGTCCAGAGGACCGCTCTACGCGACCACGATAGTGCTGCGCAACGAGCAGCAGCACTACCTGGGCGCCGAGGTCCACCTCATCGGCGCCGACGGCGCCGCGCTTTCACGGATCGAGGACGCGACTTTGCTGAGCTTGAGCGGGGACGTCCTGCTCACCGCGGCTCCCGGGAAGTCCGAGCCGAATCTCAAACTGTGGGATCTCTTCGACCCGCGGCGACCCGTCGACGCGACGCCCGAGTGGCTGAAGGATCGCATCGCCGCGTGGCGCGTCCGCAACCCGCAGAGCAAGTATGGCTGGTGGCCGGCGCTCTCCGCCAAGCTCGGCGCGTACCAGGGCCGCCCCGCGCTCATCCTGCACGACGAGGGCCGGATCCAACTGCTCGATCTCCGCAACGGCGCCGTCCTGAGCTCCGTCGAGGTGCCCAACCGCTGGAACGTCTCGCCCTATCTTTCGGACGAGACCGGCCGCTACCTGGCCGCCGTCGTGAAGGCCCCGGGCCAGTTCAGCGGCCCGACCCCGGAACGTCTGATGGTCTGGGATCTCGCGACCGGCGCCATCATCATGGAAATGGACGCGACGTACGTTCCGAAGGGCTGGATCTACAGCCAGGGACAATCCATCAGCCAGCTCGTCTTCAGCCGCGACGGCAAGCGTCTGGTCGCCGCCGGCCGGCAGAGCGTGCAGATCTTCGACCTACCAGTGCTTCAGTAGGCTGATCAGCAGGATGACGGGAAGGGGCACCCCGAGCAGCCAAAGAAGGATGCCGTTGCCCACGCTGCCTTTCTCGTTGTTCTTCATGCCGTTCTCCTCAGTTCGGGTGCAGCGCGATGTAGCCCTGCACGACGTTCAGCACGAGGGAGACGAACACGACGGCCTCCACGACGCGCAGACGGATGTGCAGATTCTGGGGCGACAGGTTGCGTCCTTTCTCGGCCTCGACGATTTTCCCCGCTTCGCTCATGGCGCCTCCGTTGCGTCGAGGGCATTGTAGGCGAAGCGCGCGCGAAGCTCCACGACGGGAACGGAACGATCCTGTGTTACACTTATGGCCATGAAACCCACGTTCCTCGCCCTGCTCCTGTCCCTGTCGTGCACGGCCTCGTCCCTCGCGGCTCCGAAGGTCGACGCGGCGCGCATCGGCGTCGACTGCAAGGACGACTTCAAGAAGCTGTGCAAGGGCGAGCCGGGCGGCTCCATGCTCGCGTGCATGCGGCGTCATCGCTCGGAGGTCGGGCCGGCCTGCCTCGCGGCGATGGACGGGGCCAAGGACGCCGCTCCGGCCGCGGGGGCGAAGCGCCCGCCGTCCTGCATGAATGAATACGTCCGCGTGTGCAAGGGCGCCAAGTCCGGCGAGCTCAAGGCCTGCCTGAAGACGCGCCGCGAGCAGCTCTCCGATCTCTGCCGGAAGGCGTTCGACGCCGGCTCGCGTAAGCCCTGAGGCTTAGGGCGCCTCTTCCTTGCAGTCGAACGCGGCGTACCAGTACTGATCCAGCTCGAGCCCGGCGCTCGGGATCGGCATGGACGCCCCGACCTTGCTGCGCGGCCCTTCCGCCGTGACGGTGTAGGACCCCCGGCAGAAGGCTTTCATCTGCTTCTCGGCGTCCGCTTTGCGGGCGCGCTGAAACGCGCCGGGGCCGTTCGAGAGCCAGCGGATCGCGCCACCCCGGCCCGGCTTCTCCTGCCCGGTCTTGAACAGCTGGACGGCGTCGCCGTGCGTCTCGAGCATGTGCGCCCGGCAGCCGGCGAATACGGCGATGAGGACGAGGGGGAGGAGCTTGATCATGGCTGTAGGTTAGCCCGTCTTTCGCGGGCGCGCAAGCCCGCTCGCGACGGACGCGCTCAGAACCGGCTCTTGGGCAGGACGCCGCGCGGATCCACCGCCACGTTGGCCTTCCGCACCTCGAAGTGGACGTGCGGGCCCGTCGAATGCCCCGTCGAGCCCAGCAGCGCGATCACCTGGCCCTGCTCCACCTTGTCGCCGAGGCCGACCTTCAGGGCTTGATTGTGCGCGTACAGCGTGGTGACCCGCGAGTCGTGCCGCAGGATGACGACGTTGCCGTAGCCGCGCATGCGGCTGTCCGCGTAGAGGACCTCGCCGGCGGCGACGGCGTAGACGGGCTCGCCCGCGTCGGCGGCGATGTCGAGGCCCTCGTGCGGCTTCTTCCACCGGGTGCCGAACTCGGAGCTGACGATCCCCGCGCCGAGCGGCCAGCGGTACGCGCCCTTGTAGTCCGGGAGCTTCGGGTAGCGCCGCGCGAGCACGCCCTTCACCGGGACGGAGGAGAGCTCGCCGGCGTCGTGGTTTTTCTTATAGAAGGCCGCCTTCGCCGCGTAGTAGCCCATGTCCTTGACGATCGTGCCGGCGACGACGACCGTGCCGACCGCGACCTTGCCGGCGAGCTTGACCGTGCCGTAGGTGAGCTTCGCGGTGCCCTTCACGACCTTGCCGGCCGTGCGGCAGCCGGCCAGCAGGAGGACGGCCGCGACGAGGACGCGCAGACGGGGCATCGCCGTGAGGATAGCGTTTTTATAGAATCCCGGCATGGCCATCGCGACGATCGAGTTTCCGAAAAGAGGCGGGCGCCTGTCCGCCAAGGCGCTGAGCCGCGTCCGGTCGGCGATGAAGCGCGACGGGGCCGTCGTGCTCGACGGCGTATTCCCGCTCCCGCTGCTGAAGAGGGCGCGGGCTCTCGTCCTGCGCCGCCACGAGTCCGGCGAGCTGCGCGAGCGCGGGCTCGTCCGCGACATCGGCGGACGCTGCACCACGGTCCTGCCGTTTACGGGCCCGTTCCTCGAGCGCGCCTTCTACGCGAACCCCGGGCTTCTCGCGATCGTCGGGGAGCTGCTCGGACGCTTTCACTGCATCGGCAGCCTCGAGGTCGTCATGGCGCTGCCGGGGGCGACCCGCCAGTATCAGCACGTCGACGGCCCGTTGCGCTTCGACCAGGCCGCCGGAGCCCGAAAGAGGGGCTACGCCGGGGACCTGTCCGGCCTGCCGCCCTACGCGCTGGCACTCGCGGTCCCGCTGTGCGACGTCGACGAGGTCAACGGGCCGACCGCGATCTGGCCGGGCTCGCACGAGACGGCGCTGCGCCCGCGGCTGCCGAGCGAGGCGGCGATCCGGCGGCGATTCCCCGAGGAGCGCATGACCGGGGACCTCGGCCGGGCGTACCTCTACGACTACCGGACCTTCCACCGGGGGCTGCCCAATCTCTCGTCCGAGCCGCGCCCGCTTCTGATGCTCGTGTTCACGCGCTCGTGGTTCCGGGACCCGAACCTGGCGGAGGTCTATCCGAGCGTGATCGTCTCCGGGCGCGACCTCGCGCGGATTCCCGAGCGGCATCGCGGCTTGTTTATGCTCGCTCCGGCCGCGCTTCGCCCGCTATGGGAAAAAAAGAAGAAGCGGTGAGCGCCTAGCGCGACGCCGACGCGCCCTTCATCAAGTACGCCGCATAGACGAACGCCCCGACCGCGCAGGTGAAGAACAGGTAGCCCCAATTTTGCATGCCCTCAGTATAAGCCGGGGGGGCGTCCGCCGCTTGGGGCGTTCGGTCCTGTTTCGCCGGGCAAAAGGCCCAGAAAAAGATGGGTTTGTCGACGTAAATCCGATCATGAATCCGAAACAACTTCGGGGTATACTTTGAGCATGATCCTTCCCATCCTGCTGCTGGCGGCCGGCGCGGCGTTCGCGGAGCCTTCCCCAAAGCCCGCCCCGAAGCCCACCGAGGAGACCTTGCGCGTCATGCTGCTGAAGTTGCGGCGCAACGACGTCTGGAAGGCGCGACAGGCCATCATGGGCGACGGAGAGGAGCTGCGCGACGCCGTGGTCAAGGGCCGGGGCACGCGCTTCGCCGACCGGCTTCCGGGAATGGCCAAGGACCCTTTCGACATCTGCCGCGACCTCGCCGGCTGCCGCCGGGCGCCGCAGTCCCTGCACGTGGAGGACGTCTCGCTCATCGACGACGCGTTCTTGGCGCTCGCTCGGCCGTGGTTCAAGCTGCAGGAAGCGCGCGGCAAGTCCGTCGCGCTGACCGTCGATCCGGGCACCGGCGTGCAGCTCGCGCTCGAGGATTTCCCGGGCCGACCGGTCGTGACGCTGGAGGCCTCTCCGGCCCCGACGGGCGGCTTCGACGTGACCTTGGCCGACGGCGCCGAGGCGGCCCAGGCGTACGCCGCGCAGCGCGCGGCCGTCCTGAAGAACTAGGCGGGGTCCGCGGCGAAGCGCGTGGGCGAGTACCGCGCCTTGCGGTGGAAGAACCAGTAGAAGGCCATCGCCAGAGCGAACCCGGACAGGACGTCCAGGAAGTAGTGCTGCTTGGTCGTCATGGTCGAGATCGTGATCGTTGTCGCCCAAGCCAGGAACCACGGGAAGAGGCGCCGCTTCTCGTCGCGGAAGATGAACGACGCCAGGTAGACCGCGCTGACGTGCAGACTCGGGCAGCAGCTCGCCGGGGTGTCGATGCCGCGCATCAGCGTGAAGCCCCAGGCCGTGACCGGATCGAGGCTCGCGGGCAGGGGGAACAGCTCGCGCGGGTAGGCCGTCGGCCAAAGGACGAAGATCAGGCAGCTGACGACCTCGATCGCTATGATCGAGTAGACGAACTTGTTCAGGTTCCGCAGGTTCGAGGCCGCGGCGTAGAGCGCGAGAAAAAAGACGTACTCGCTGTTGTAGACCCAGAACGTGAGCGGCAGGAACGGCGCGTTCCGGTCGACCCAAGTCAGCGGCAAGGCCCGCGGCGGGAAGAAGTGGAAGCGGTTGCAGAGGAGGTAAATCCCCATCGCGAAGGCGAAGACCGCGACGCCCACGGCCGCCTTGTTCCTCTCGTTCATGAACAACGGAAGGGCGGGGAGTTCCATGCGCGCCTCATTTTACCATCAACCGGCCCCGGCGGCGGGGTCATAAGAAATTCACGCGGCCTCAATGCGTTTCGAAATGTAATTGCACTAAACCGAGGGCGTTCCATGTCCTCGAGTTCATGAATCGTTTCGTTGACGGGCGTTCTCAGCCGCCTTATCCTAATAGCACGCCGTCGAGCGTCTATTATGAGCAACGAGACAAACGACAGGAGGCTCTGGCCCGCCGCCGCGCTGTGGCTGGTGCTGTGCGCTGCCGGCTCCGGCGCCCTCGTGCGCTACCAGGGCCTTCCCGGAGCCTTCGCCCCGGCTCCGGCGCGCTGGCCCGCGGCGAGCGCCCTGAGCGCGCCGTCCGGTCGCGGAGTCCTGGTGGTGTTCCTGCATCCGCGCTGCGCGTGCAGCCGCGCGACCGTCGACAGTCTCGCCTGGCTCCTGTCACGCGGGGCGGGCCGCTTCACGGCCTACGCCGTGTTCTACGATCCTCCCGAGTTCGCGGGCGGGCTCGCGTCCTCCGGGCTCTGGCGCGCCGCGGCGGCGATTCCCGGCGTGACGGTCGTCGCGGACCCGGGCGGACGCGAGTCCCTTCGCTTCGGCGCCGAGACGTCGGGGCAGGCGCTGCTGTTCGGCGCGGAAGGGCGGCTGCTGTACCGCGGCGGGGTCACTGGGGCGCGGGGTCATTTCGGGGACAACGCCGGCCGGGACGCGGTGCTGGCGCTGTCCGCGGGCCGGCCGGGGCTCGCCTCTGCTTCGGTCTTCGGCTGCTCGCTGCGGGGCGATCATGGTTGAACGCGATCTCGCGGGCGTGAAGCGGCGGGCCGAGGAGCTTTTCCGCGGAAGGCTCCAGGGGGTCGCGCGGCGCACGGACCGTATGTTCGCGGCCCTGATGGCCGGGCAGTGGGCGTTCGGCGTCGCCCTCGCGCTGTGGGTCTCGCCGCGCGCGTGGGAGGGGACGAGCAGCTCGGTCCACGTCCACGTGCTGGCGGCCGTTGGGCTCGGCGGGCTCATCTCGAGCCTCCCGATCTGGCTCGCGCTGCGGCGCCCTTCGTCGCGCCTGACCCGTCACGTCATCGCCGTGGGCCAGATGCTCACCTCCGCCCTCCTGATCCACCTGAGCGGCGGGCGCATCGAGACGCACTTCCACGTGTTCGGCTCCCTCGCCTTCCTCGCGTTCTACCAGGACTGGACGGTGCTGGCGACCGCGACGGCGGTCGTCGCCCTCGACCACGGCCTGCGCGGCGTGCTGTGGCCGCAGTCGGTGTACGGGGTCGACGTCGTCCAGTCGTGGCGCTTCGTCGAGCACACCGCGTGGGTCGCGTTCGAGGACGTCTTCCTGTATTTCTCCATCTCGCGGAGCCTCCTGGACGCGCGCGACATCTCGCTGCGCCAGGCGGAGCTCGAGGAGATCAACCGCGGCGTCGAGCAGAAGATCATCGAGCGCACCGAGGAGCTCGCGCGCTCCAACGCCGAGCTCGAGCGCTTCGCCTACGCCGCCTCGCACGACCTGCAGGAGCCGCTGCGCAAGGTCGCGAACTTCACGCAGCTGCTGGGCCGGCGGTACCGCGGCCGCCTCGACGCGGAAGCCGACCTCTACATCGAGCGCGCCTCCGCCGCGGCGGTCCGGATGTCGGAGCTGATCAACGCGCTGCTCCAGCTCTCCCGCGTCGGCAACGGAGACGCGAGCTTCGAGCACGTCGAGGCGACGGAGCTCCTTGCGGACGTGCTCGGCGACCTCGAGTTGCCGATCCGCGACAGCGGCGCCGTGGTGAGCGTGTCGCGGCTGCCGAGCGTCCGCGCCTGCCGCGGCCAGCTCGCGCAGGTGTTCCAGAACCTTCTCGGCAACGCGATCAAGTTCCGCGGCGACGCGCCGCCGCGCGTGCGCGTCTGGGCGGAGCGAGAGGGGAAGGACTGGCGCTTCTGCGTGGAGGACAACGGGATCGGGATCGAGCCCGAGCAGTCGGGCCGCCTCTTCGTGATCTTCCGCCGCTTGCACACGCGCTCCGAGTATCCGGGCAACGGGATCGGTCTCGCGATGGCGAAGAAGATCGTGGAGCGCCACCATGGCCGCATCTGGGTGGAGTCGGAGGCCGGGCGCGGCGCCCGCTTCCTGTTCACCTTGCCGGCCGGCGAGGAGGCCCTTGAACATGCCTGAGGAGCCGTTTCGCATCCTGCTCGTCGACGACGACGACGACGACGTCGCGCTGACGCGCGAGATGCTCCTGAGGGCGAAGTTCGCCCTGGAGATCCCCTCCTGCGTGAACGGGCGGGAGGCGCTCGCGTACCTCCGCCGCGCGGGCGACTACGCGGGGGCGCCGCGTCCCGACCTGATCCTGCTCGACCTCAACATGCCGGTCATGGACGGCCGCGAGCTGCTGCGCGAGGTGAAGGGCGATCCGGGGCTCGGCGGCATTCCCGTGGTGATCCTCACCAGCACGAAGGCCGCGGAGGAGATCGTCGCCTGCTACGGCCTCGGCGCGAACGGGTACGTCAACAAGCCGATGAACCTCTCCCAATTCTCGGAGCTCGAGCAGATCATCGCGGACTTCCGCGAGGCGGCGCTGCGGCGCGCCCGCGGGGCCTGATCCCCGAAACATCCCGGACTTCACTTTTCGGGGTTATGCGCCTATAATCCCGGCATGCTTCGCGAAAGCCTTCTCGCCGCGGCCGTCTTCGCGGCTTTGCTCCCCGCCCGCGCCGCGGCCGAGGAGACGACCGAGATCTCCTTTCACGCCGGCAAGATGAGCCTCAATATGGGAAAGGCGGCCGCCGGGGCGGCGACGATGCCCGGGGCGGCGTACGGCTTCCGCATCCTGCACGATCAGACCCCGTTCCTCGGGCTCGGCCTGGACATCGACATGCTCAAGCCCGCGGACAAGACGTCGACCAGCTTGATCGCCAACGGGCGGACGACGACGTCGGTCGACTCGGCTTCCGTGCTCGGCGTCGTGCGGCTCGGGCCGACGGAGGGTGACCTGCGCCCCAACTTCCTGTTCGGCATGGGCGTTCATTTCACCACGATCCGGCTCGACGCCTCGCCGAGCCCGGGCTTCGGCTGGGCCGACACCGGGACCACGGAGAAGCGGACCTTGATCGATTCGGGCGGACGCGGGATCGCGATCAAGCTCCAAGGCGGCGCCGACTACGCGTTCACCGACAATTTTCTCGCCGGCGGCTACCTCGCGTGGAACTCCATGGGCTCGGCGGAATACGAAGCCACGGACGCGGCGAAGGCCCTCGGCTTGAAGTCCCTGCGCGGGAGCATGAGCGCGATCACGTTCGGCGTCAACCTGACCGGACGTTTTTAGCGACCGAAGCGCGGCGGGTAGTTCGCCTGAACCCAGTCGAGCGTGATGACGTCGGGGGCGCTGCGGAACATCGGCGTCTCCGCCAGGCCGCCGCGGAAGGCCGCCTCGGCGATCTCGCGCTGGCGCGGGCTCAGCTGGTCGAAATACTCGCGCACGTCGGCCTTCGCGTCCTCGCTCATCCACTGCGCGCGGATCTTGCCTTCGATGGTCGTGATGTTGGACGCGGCGTAGGCGACGTCGCCCCAGTTCTGGCGAGACGCCATCTTGTCGAGGATCATCCCCAGGACCCGGCGCGGCAGCGTATTCGGGTCCGGAAGGGCGGGCAGCAGGTCGAGTGCGGGCCGCGTCGGGCGCTTGATCCCGAGTCCCTCCGCCATGGCGCCGGCGAGGCTCGGAAACGGCATCGCGGGCGCGCTCAGGACCGGGGCGATGACGAGCGCCGTCGGCTTTATGATCGTCGGAGCGGGGATGGAGGAGAGGTTCGCGGAGAGCGCGAGCGGCACGGGACGCCCGCCGGACGTTTGGAGCGGGGACGCGCCGAGGACGACGGTCGGAACGCCGGTGGCTCCGGCGCCGGCGCCGAAAACCGTCTGCGCCCCGGCGGGGGCGGACAGGAGAAAGGGCAGGAGTGCGATCAGCGGGAGCCTCACGCCTTTATGGTATCAGGCCGGCGCCCGGGAGGGCAGGGCCCTTGGGCCCCTCCGTCGAAAACAAGAGGCCTAGTCCCGTTCCGAAAATCCTAAAATCGACGTGCCGTAGGAGGAGTCGATGGAACAACCGAAAGTTTTCACCGCCAGCCGGCTAACCGCCGGGAATTTCTTCTTTCCGGTGCGCATCGAAGTGTCCCCGGAGCGGGTTTCACGCATCAAGCCGAGCCTGTTCGGCTCGAGCGAGGAGAGCATCGCGGTCTCCAAGGTGGCTTCCGTCAGCATCCAGACGGGCATGATGTGGTCCGACATCCGGATCGATTCGACGGGCGGGACGAACCCGATCCTCAGCCACGGGCACACCAAGGCGGACGCGCAATCGATCCGCGACCTGATCGAGCGATTTCAGAAAATCAGCTAGCCGCCGTTATTTCTTGAAGTGCTCGCGCGCCAGGGCCAGCGCCCGCTGCGCCTCGTCGAGAAAGGCCTTCGCCGCCGCCGGACCGGCGCTCGCGGCGAGCCGGGCTTTCTCGTAGTCGCCGGCGGCCCGCTCATACGCGGCGGAGCGGCGGCGAAAGTCGTCGACCCGGTTGCAGGCCGTGTCCGCGTTTTCGAAGAGCTGTCGCGAGATCTCGCGGGCGGCCTCGAGCTTTTCTCCCGCGCGGCTGCGGGCGACGCCGCGCGGCTCCTGGCCCAGGGCGCTGAGGCGGGCCTTGGCTTCGGCGGCGGCCTCGGGCAGGGCGTCGGAGCGGCTGATCATGCCGGCGGCGGCCGAGGAGACCTCGACGAGCGGCCGCAGCGAGTCCTTCTGGGCCGCCTTCATCTCGAGCGCCTGCGAGCCCGCGAGCTTGACGGACTCCTCGAACGGGCGCAGGGCGTCGTCGGCGGACTGCAGGGAGGACGACGCCTTCGCGAGCAAAGAGAGGACCTTCTTTTTTTCCTCGGGCGGCAGCTCCTCGGCCTTCTTCTTCAGCTCCTCGGGCTCCGGGGCGAGCCGGTCCCAGCGGAGCCGTTCGGCCGCGATCGGCTCCGCCAGCTCCTTGAGCTTGCGGTCGAGGGCGCCGTCCTTGACGCCGGCCGCCATGTCCGCGGCCCGCAGCTGTGCTGCGGCGTCGAGGGCCCGGGCCGCGTCGGCCGCCAGGCGCGCCAGGCGCACGCCCTCGTCGAGGCCCGCCGCGATCGCGGGGGCTTTTTCCGGTTCGAGAGCCAGCGCCGCCGCGTCGGCGATCGCGCCGTGAGAGGCGGTCGCCGTCTGACGCAGGACGGCCCGGTCCGAGTCGGGGTCGTAGCGCGCCGCCGAAGCGAGCGCCGGCATCAGGAGGACGGCCGCGCAGGCGGCGCGCAACGCGTTCATTCGACGGCCCTCGCCGCGCCGTAGGCCGCGGCCGAGGCCGCCGCCGTGAGGCACACGCCCCAGAGGACGTCGGCGGCGCTGAGCCGCGCGCTCCAGTTCCGGAGCACGGCCATATTCGTCAGGTCGTACGTGCCGTACACCAGAAGCCCGAGCGCGGCGCCGTGCAGGGCGGCGGCGCGCAAGCCGCCTTCGCGCAAGGCGCCCGCCGCGCAGAAGTAAAGCACCCCGCCGCCGTACAGGACGTAGAAGGCGGCGGCGGCGGGCCAGCCGATCCGGTCCGTCATCAAGTGGCCGATCTCGCGGCGGTAGAAGCCGCGCGCCAGCACCCCGAGCCACAGCAGGTCGAGAGACATCGTGACGAGGCTCGCGGCGGCCCAGGCGGCGATGCGGGAGGTCATGGCGAGATCATGCAACTTTTCGGGGCGCTCGATCGTATGATAGGGTCAAGGAGGAGAGATGAAAGGGAACTTCGAACGCATCTATGCCGTCATCAAGCGGATCCCCAAGGGGAGGGTCGCCACTTACGGTCAGGTCGCGCGGCTAGCGGGCCTGCCTCGGCACGCGCGCCAGGTCGGCTACGCGCTCGCCGCGTTGCCGGAAAGCGCGCGCGTGCCGTGGCAGCGCGTCGTCAACGCCTCGGGCGAGGTGAGCGTTCGCGAGCATCCGAACTCGCAGCAGAGGCAGCGCGTCATGCTCGAGAAGGAGCGCGTCGAGTTCGACGGGCGCGGGAAGGTCTCATTGATCCGGTTCCAGTGGAAGGGGAAGTGTTCGTAAGGGCTCTTCTGTTGAGTCGTCGAGCTGTTTCCGGAAGCAGTTCGCGCGGTCAAGCGAGCGTCGCGGCCCACTCGCGGAAGGCGCGGTGGCCCTCCTCGAGGAAGATCGCGCTGTGGCCGCCGGGCAGGCGCTTGATCGCGGTGTGCCCGGGAACCTCGAACTTGGCGATCGCGCGGACGTAGCTCTCGGCGGGGACGTACGCGTCGTTGTCGGCGGGCGTGAAGAGGACGGAGTTGAGCGCGATGGCCGCGCGCAGGTCTTGGACGCTCGCGAACGGGGTGGCTGGCGGAGGACGCCGGTCCATCGCGGTCACGAAGGCCTCTCGCCAGGCGATCCCGCCTCCGGCCTGCATGATCACCCAGTTCTCGTCGATCATCCAGGGCTCGTACGGGATCAGCTCGGACGTACGCGCGGCGATGGTCCGGTCGGTCTCGCCGGGCGTGAAGTTGCAGCTCGATAGGACGTAGTTGAGGAGATTGACCTCCCCGGAGTTGTCCTTGTTCTGCTTTACGATCTCCTCGCGCGTCTGGGAGAGCATCTTGTCGAGGTGCGCCGCGAAGGCCTTTTCCCACGAGCCCTTCACGCCCTTTCCGAGAAAGCCGTAGAGGCCGTTGATCTGGGCGGGCTCGAGCTCCAGGCTCTTCAGGCGGGTGCGGACTTCCGCGAGCTTCTTCTCGATGCCGGGGAACGCCTCGCGCAGCTCGACGTTAAGCTTCAATTGCTCGGCGCGGCGCGCGAGGCTCGACGCCAGGACGTCCTCATAGGGAAGAGCCGAGCAGGAGAACACGATCCCTTTCGGCTTGCGCGCGCCGGCGAGCGTCAGGCTCAGGTATTGCATGCCGACCATGCCGCCGTAGCTCTGCGCGATCATGAAGAACGGCTCGCCTTGCGGGACGACCTTCTCGATCACGGCGAGATGGTCGCGCGCCTGACTGTCGGAGGAGAATCCGCGCGCGATCGCGTCCGCGTCGAGCGCGGGATTCTCCATGTCGAGCGGGGCGGAATACCCGTTCGTGCCGCGCTGGTCGATCAGCAGAACGCGGTAGGACAGCAGCAGGTGCTTAAGCCGGTCGAACGGGCCGTTCTTGGGCGAGGCGGGGTCCGTGTAGTCGTAGTCGATCGGCCGGTACGCGCTGCTCGGGAAGCCCGGCCCGCCGTTGGCGACGACGATGACCGGATAAGCGGGATCGTCGAGCGCCGCGCCGTGCGCGGGGATGAGGCGGTAGAAGATCGGGATCTTGGGGCCGCCCGGGTCGGCGTGATCGAAGGGCGCCGGCACGAAGCCGCGCCGCTCGACGGCGTGCCGCAGCACGCCCGGGTCGACCGGTTTGAACGGGAAGTTCATGGAGCGAGTTTACCCGATGACCGGACGACGCGCCAGAGGCGGGCCGACCGCGAGCGAGGATTCTCTCGGATCTCCTCCGGCGAAGCGCGGCGCGGCTCGGCGGGGAGCGCGGTCCACAGCCCTCCGGCCGCCTGCTCGCTCAGCGCGGCCCGCAGGAGCGCCTCCTCGCCGGAGTGGAAGGTCAGGAACGCGGCGCGGCCGCCGGGCCTCAGCAGCGACGGCAGGTCGCGCAGGAGCGAAACGAGAGCCTCGCGCTCGGAGTTGACGGCGATCCTCAGCGCTTGGAACGTCCTCGCCGCGGGATGCTTGGCGGACGGGTCTTTCTTCACGAAGCGCCCCGGGCCGAAGCCCTTCGCGACGCCGACGGCCGACGCGAGCTCGAAGGTCGTCCTCGGCCCGCGCCCTTCGCGGACGAGCGCAACGAGCGTCCGCGCGATCGCGGCGGCGTCCGGCTCGTCGCCGTAGCCGGCGAGGGCGGCGGCGATCTCGCTTTCGTTCGCCGCCTGCAACCAGGCGGCCGCGGTCCGGCCGCTCGAGCGGTCCATGCGCATGTCGAGCGGACCGTCGGTCTTGAACGACATCCCCCGCTCCGGCCGGTCGAGCTGCATGGACGAGACGCCGAGGTCGGCGAGCAGCGCGTCTACGCCGTCGAGCCCGAGGTCCTTCAGGACGCCCGCGGCGCCGGCGTAGTTGCTCCGGCGCGCGGTGATCGGGAGGCCGAGCTCCCGCAGACGCTTGTCCGTCCGCGCGAGCTCCTCGCCGTCACGGTCGAGTCCGACGACGCGGCCTTCCGGCCCGGCCGCCCGGGCGAGCTCGGCGGCGTGCCCGCCCCAGCCGAGCGTGCAGTCGAGTATTCGCGCGCCGCGGAGCGGGCCCAGCGCCTCGATGATTTCGACGACCATGATCGGCACGTGCGCGCCCGCCGGGGTCGAGCCGCGGGCCTTCGCCTTGGCGATCGCGTCCGGGTCGGCGGCGAGCTCCTTGTACTTCTCCTCGAACTTCTTCGGGTGCGTGCCCGAGTAGCGCTCGCGGCGGCGGTAGGAGGCGATCTTCTCGGCGATCGGCACGTCGGCGGGCGCCAGGTCGTACTCGAGCAGGCGCCGGGCCTCGACCCATTTCACTTGGTCATGGTCGACGAGCTTGATCTCGCCGGTGAATTTCGGCACGAGGAAGGCGATCAACTCGATCTCGCCGAAGTCGTACGCGTGACGGCAGCGGGCGGCCTCCTCGCCGACCGTCGCCTCGATGCCGAGCTCCTCGCGCAACTCGCGGACGAGCGCGGCCTGCGGCGTCTCGCCGTCCTCGACGCGGCCGCCGGGGAATTCCCATTTGCCCTCGTTGCGGCGGCCGGCGGCGCGCCGCGCGAGCAGGACGGCGCCCGAGCGAAGGATGACGCCGGCGCACACCGCAATGACGCTCATAGGACGATTCTATCCAAATTCAATACACTGGGGCGGTGAAGCGTCTCCTCGCGGCCGTGCTGGCGTCCGCACTCGGCTCGTCCGCCGCGTCCGCGCCTTCCGCGCCCGAGCTCGACGCGCGCAAACGCGCGCTCGACTTCGGCTTGTGGAACCGCCGGATCAACGCGCTCTACGACGCCGCGGAGCTCGGCCGCGACGCCCTGCCGCTGCTGGTCTACGCGTCGGACGACGCGGACTGGCAGGTGCGGCTGACGGCGGCGCATTTCCTCGGGAAGCTCGGCCCCGAGGCGGCTCCCGCCCTCGGTGCGCTCGCGCGCGCCGAGCCGTGCCCGCGCGTTCGGGTTTCCGCGCTGCGCTGGCTGGCGGGCATGGGTCCCGCGGGGCGCGCCGCGCTCAAGAAGGTCATGACGCCGGAGGACGAGCGTGACATGGAGAGCCTGCCCGACCGCTTCGGGACCGAGCGCATGGGCAAGCCTCTCGCCATCGACCCTCCCGGCGGCGAGATGTCCCCGGAGTTCTTCGATCACGGGCTCGACCTGCGCGCGTGCGCGTCGTCGGAATACGCGAACCGCCGCGACCGTCGCGAGGCGCCGGGCGCCGCCGTCGAGGACGAGCCCGCGCCGCAGTCCTTCGAGGTCGTGACGACGCCCCCGGTCCGCCTCGGGCCTCCCGTCCCGCCGAAGCCCGAGAGCCTGCCCGAGGGGCCGCCTGCGGAGCACATGGCCGTGATCGAGACGGAGATCCCGAATCCCGGGCCGAAGGCGTGGGAGCGGAAGGCGCCCGAGACCATGCCCCCGGGGCCTCCGGGCTTCGAGCCGCGCGTGGCGGCGCCGCCCGAGGCGCGAGCCGCGGCCGCGCCGGCGCGCCGCCCCGTCGCCGGGGCGGAGCCGAAGGCGCCGCCGCCGCCGGCCGAGACGATGCCGGCCGCGGGTCCCGGGATGAATCGTGCGGCTCCGGTGCCCGGCGCCGCGGGCCTCGTCGCCGACGCGGGCACGGGTAAGGCCGAGAACGATCCGGTGCCGGAACTGATCCGCAGGCTCTCCTCGCCGGAGCCGCGGGTCCGCGCGCGGGCCGCGGACGAGCTCGGCAAGCGCGGTGCCGCCGCGGCGGCCGCGGCGCCGGCGCTGCGGCGCGCGCTCAAGGACCGCGACCGACGCGTGCGCGCCAGCGCGGTCTTGGCGCTCGGCGGAGTCGCCGGCCCGTCTTCGAGTGTCGCGGCCGACCTCCGCCGCGCGCTGCGCGACAAGAACGAGGACGTGCGCTTCAGCGCCGTCATCGCGCTCGAACGCCTGCGCGCCGCCCCTAAAACAAAGTAGGCCGAAAGGCCCAGGCGCCTGTGGGCCGAGCGGTCCACAATGTGGTATACCGGAATCAGCCGGGCGTCGCGAGGGGTCGCGACGAGTACCTCAGGGAGAACGTCCAATGCTTCGATCCATCGGCGCCGCCGGTTTTCTGGTCGTGAGCCTTTCTTTCATCGCCGTGCCGTCGCGCGCCCAGAGCGCGTTCGACGGGGCTGGAACCTCCGCAATCACGGTTCCCAAGCCGAACAAGGAAGCGCTGCAGGAAGCGGCCGCCGATGGGCCCCGCCCCGGCTCCGACCTCTACTATTTCAGCAAGGAAGAGGCCGCCGCGGCCAAGCAGAAGTTCGCGTTCCGGCCGAAAGGGCCGCGCAAGCCGGGCTTCACGTTCGACGCGGACGTCCCCGCCGAGATCCAGGCCCAGATGCGCGCCGACCTGGCGTTCATTAAAGGAATCCTGGGAGACAAGGCCACCGCGCTGCACCGGAAGATCTTCGGCGGCGTCAACGGCGCCGATTACACGAAGTTCTTCGAGACGCGCGTCTCCGCGATCGGCATGAACTCCTGCGGCAGCGGCAACGCCGTCGCCTGCGTCATCCCGTTCCGCGATCCGTCGAAGATGTGGTTGACGCAAAACTTCATCCGCTTCAGCCATCCGCAGGTCTCGCGCATGATGGTCGTGTTCCACGAGTCCCGCCACACGGAGACGCAGAACGGGAACTGGGCGCACGCGACGTGCCCGACCCCGTTCCTCGACGCGAACGGCAAGGACGTGCAGAGCATCTGGACCGGAGCGAAGCTCGCGGGCGAGCCCGCCTGCGACGAAACCCCTCTCGGCTCGTACGGCTCGTCGACGATCATGCTCAAGAACATCTCCAAGTTCTGCGCGAACTGCACCGATAAGGTGAAGATGGACGCGGGGCTGTACGCCGACGACCAGATGGGGCGCATCATCGACGCGGACGCGAAGCGGCAGATGAAGGACGATTTCAAGGAATGAGCCGCGCCTCCCGGGCCGCGGGCGCGGCGCTTGCCGCCGCGCTCGCGCTCCCGGGATGCTCGCCGCGGGCTCCGTCCGCCGGCGCCGACGCCCAAGCCAAGCTCGCGACGCTCGAGGACATCCTGCGCTCGCGCAACGACAACGACCCGCGCCTGGACCGGGACTTCATCGGCTTGTCGGAGGACGCGAAGCGCGCGTTCCGGGAGAAATACGCCTCACTCGCCCGCGAGCGCCTCAACGAGCGCGGGACGATCGTCTATCTGCTCGGAAAGAACGTCCGGACGCCCGGTGACTGGGTGTTTCTTCGCGGCATCGCCGCCGAGCCGCCGTGCCTGAGCCTCGCCGACTGCTCGAAGCCGTCCGGCGGCGGCGGGGAGGCCGGCGACGAGGTCACGCTCGCGTATCCTTCCCTGGTCGCGCTGCGCCAGGCCCGCCGCGCGGCGGAGGAGGGCGGCTCCCGTCCGGAAGCCGAGGCCGTGCTCCGCGCCGGGACGGCGTCGAAGGTCCGTGCCGTCGCGCGCCTGGCGTCGACGCTCGAAGCCGGAT
This sequence comes from Elusimicrobiota bacterium, assembly GCA_038211115.1. Lineage (GTDB taxonomy): Bacteria > Elusimicrobiota > Elusimicrobia > UBA1565 > UBA9628 > GWA2-66-18. Next base: position 21,768 of record JBBQVX010000043.1, read on the forward strand.
TTGCTAAAAAATCCCCATGAAATACCGCAAGCTGGGCGCCAGCGACCTGTCGGTCTCGGAGATTTCCTTGGGCTCGTGGCTGACGTTCGGCGCGGGCGTGGACGACTCGAGCGGGCGCGCGTGCGTGGACGCCGCCTTCGACGCGGGCATCAACTTCATCGATACGTCCAACATCTACGGCCTCGGCGCCGCCGAGGAGTTCCTCGGCCGGGCGCTGCAGGGCCGCGTGCGCTCGTCCTACGTGCTCGCGACGAAGCTGTTCTTCCCGATGACCGACGAGGACAAGGGCCTGTCGCGCGCGCAGATCCGCAAGCAGCTCGACCTGTCCTTGAAGCGGCTCAAGACCGATTTCGTGGACCTGTACCAGTGCCACCGCTACGACGAGGACACGCCGCTCGAGGAGACGATGGCGGCGCTGGCCGAGGTCGTCAAGGAAGGCAAGGTCCGCTGGATCGGCTTCAGCGAGTGGAGCCCCGAGCAGATCGCCGCCGCGATCGCGCTTCCGGGAGCCGCGAAGTTCGTCTCGAGCCAGCCCCAGTACTCGATCCTGTGGCGCAAGCCCGAGAAAGCCGTTTTCCCGCTGTGCGCCGCGAACGGCGTCAGCCAGATCGTCTGGTCGCCGCTCGGCCAGGGCGTCCTGACCGGCAAGTACAAGCGCGGCGCGCAGCCGCCGGCGGGTTCGCGCGCGTTGAGCCCTGAGATGAGCGGCTTCATGGGCGCCAGGTCCTCGCCAAGGTGGAGCGCCTGGCGCCCATCGCGCGCGAGGCCGGCATGACCTTGCCGCATCTCGCGCTGGCCTGGGTGCTTCGCCGGCCCGAGGTCGCCTCGGCGATCGTCGGCGCGAGCCGCCCCGAGCAGGTGGCCGAGAACGCGGCGGCCTCCGGCAAGACGCTGTCCGCGGACGTCCTGCGCGCGATCGACGCCGCCGTCGCGTGACCCGTATTTCGTAGAATCCCGGGCCATGTACACCACGGCCGAGTACTACCAGAGCATCCTCGACAACCTCACGGGCGGATTCCTGTCCGTGAGCCTCGAGGGCGTGGTCGTCTACATCAATCCGACGGCGGGCAAAATCCTGCACCTGCCGGACATCGGCGCGCTGATCGGCAAGGATTACGCGGCGGCGCTCGGCGGCTTCCCCGCGCTGTGCGACGTGGTGCGCGGCACGCTTGAGACCCACAAGACCGTGCATAGGGCGGAAGTCTCGGTGCTGCACGGCGACGCGCCGCTGATCATCGGCTACAGCACCCTGCAGGTGAAGAACCGCGAGGGGAAATATCTCGGCCTGGGAATTATTTTCCAGGACCTGACTTTCGTGAAACGTAAGACCTGACGCTGACCGCGACGCCCAGGAGGAAGAACGCCGCGCCGAGGCCCTCCAGCAGATTCGCGTGCCAGCGCTTCGCCGCCGCGGGCCGGATGCGCACGTCGGCCGCGTTTGTTCGCGGCGCGGTCCAAAAGAGCAGGCCGACGGCGAGCAGCGCGGGCTTCACGCCCCGACTCTATCAAAATAAATATCATGTCCTTATGACCCAGCGCCTACGGCTCGCCGCCTTGCTGTCGTTCGCCGCTTCCGCCGCGTTCGCGGCCGAGCCGCTCCTCGGCGTCTGGGAGAAGGACGGCGCCGCTTACTCGGAGGTCCGCGCCGACCACACCGCGACGGTCGGCGGCGAAAAGGTCAAATGGTCCGCGGACGCGCATACCTTGACCTTGACCTACGCCGACGGGCGCAAGGAAAAGATGGCGTACGCGCTCGAGAAGAATCAGCTGACCGTCTACATGAACGGCGAGAGCGAGACCTACGCGCGAGGCGCGTCCAAGGGCAAAGCCGCGAAAGCCGCCGCCGCGAAGGCTCCCGCCGAGAAGGCGGGCAGCGACAAGCTCTCGACGCTCCTCCTCTCGTCGGCCTGGTGCCACTTCCGCTACAACAAGTACGCCGGCACCACCCATCAGGAGCGCGTCGTCTTCCGCCGCGACGGGACGTGGGACTCGGGCAAGCGCGGCGAGACGTACTCGAGCGGCACGAACGGCACGGCCTACGGCCAGTCCGACTCGTCCTCGGGCGGCCGCTGGAAAGTGAAGGGCGACGCGCTCCTGCTCTCGGAAGGCGCCGGCGAACTCGGCGACGCCGGCCTGCGCGTCACGCGGAACTCCAACGGCTACCCGATCCTCAACTCCGGCGGCAAGGAATACTCGAGCTGCAACTAGGCGGGCAGAGCGTCGAGCAGTTCCGATAGAAACGCCGCGTGGTCCCAGGCCTTGATGTCGATCGACAGGCCCAGACGCACGATGACGAGGCGGCGCGAGGGAATCACGGTCAGGCACTGGCCCTCGTGGCCGAGCGCGTGGAACGCGTCGGGAGGGATTTTCGAGGCCGCGGCCGTCGCGCCGCCGAGCTCGCTCGAGAGCTTGAGCCACCAATGCGCGCCGTACCGGCCGTCGGGCGCCTGGGGCGTCGGGCTCGCGGAGAAGGAGGCCCAGCCCTCGGGCAGAATGTCCCGGCCGCCGCGCGCGTAGAGCAGGCCGAAGCGCGCCCAATCGCGCGCGGTCGCGAACAGGAACGAGGACCCGACGAACGTGCCCGACGCGTCGGGCTCGAACACGGCGCTGGTCATTCCGAGCGGATCGAACAAGGCGCGGCGCGGCCACGACGGGTACTCGGCCTCGCCGACGGCGCGCCGCGCGATCAGCGACAGGATGTTCGTCGTGCCGCTCGAATATTTCCAGGCCGTTCCCGGGGGGAACTCCTGCGGCCGCGACGCGGCGAATCCCCCGGCGTCGGGGCTGTCGAAGAGCATGCGTGTCACGTCGGAGAGCGGATCGGAGTAGACCTCGGAGAAGCGCAGGCCGCTGCGCATGCGCAGCAGGTCCTCGAGAGAGATCTCGCCGCGCTGATCCCCCGGCTCGCTCCACTCGGCCAGGAGCTTGCGGTCGGTGAGCGCGAGCTTGCCGCTTCCGGTGAGCGTGCCGACGAGCGCGCCCATGACGCTCTTGGTCATGGACCAGCCATTCAGCGGCGTCGCGGCGCTTATGCCGGGCGCGTAGCGCTCGCCGACGACGACGCCGTCGCGAAGCACGACGATCGCGCGCGTGCGCCGGACGCGGGCCTGATCCGGCTCGGTCAGCGCGGCGTCGAGCACGGCGCGCAGCTCCGGCGCCTCCGACGACGGGAGCTCGGCGGACGGGGCGGGTGCTGGAACCGGAACGGACGGGAGCGCTTCGGCGGTCAAAGTCGCGCCGAGGCCGGGGCGGTACGCCGCGGTGCGCGGCTGCAGGCCGAGAAACGAAACGGTCACCGACTTCCGGCCGCGGTCCACGCGCGCGCGGAAGAGGCGCATGAGGCGGTACGCCTCGGCCCCGACCTCCGGAGCGCGCTCCGGATCGGTCTCGAGCCGGGACACGAACAGCGCCGACGCGAGGGCCTTCGCCTTGTACGAGCAGCCGACCGCGGCGACTCGCTTCAAGCGGGGAAAGCCCCAGGCGGCGGCGAGAGCGGCCGCGACGGCGATGAAGGGAAGCATTCTCGAGGATTATAGATGAAAAGAAAGCCGCCCCGGCCGAAGGCCGGGGCGGCTCTGTTTGAAACGGCTTTTATCCTACCAGGCGATATTGCCCGACTGGAGGACACGGAGCGCCGCGGACGGAGCCTGCGGCTCCGCCTTCGAGGGGGCGGGCGCCCCGGCATCGTACGGCCCGCCGTCGCGATTGAACATCGTGAACGAATCGACGCCCGCGTCGTTCGTCGCCGTGACGATCACGAGCTTGAGCGCGCGCTTGGTCGTTCCCGCGGCGTCGGTCGACTCGCCGTTGACGAGCTTGATCTCGCTGACGCCCGAAGCCAAGTACGCCGCAGCGGCGTTCTCGTCCACGAGGTTGTACAGGTCGGCGAAACGTTCCGTGCCGCTGATCACGATCTTGCGCTCGCCGTTGATGTCCGCCACGGCGGCGAGCTTGGGGTCGTCGTAGTCGAGCTCGATCTGGCGGATGACCTGCGTGGTCGTTCCGTCGGATTCATGCTTGTCGTCGTAGACGAACTTGGCCGACTTCACGCCGCTCGCCAGCCATCGCCCGCCGGAGGCCGATCCGTTGGAATCGGTTGCCGTTAAGTCGTAGAGGTAGGCTTCCTTCGCGGCGCCCAGGATCTGCACCGACCGCGTCCCGTCCAGGCTGTACATCGTGTCCTGGTCCGGCGCCGGCGTCGACGGGACGTTCGGCTCTGCGGGCGGAGCGACGACGGGCTGCGTCTGGTCCGGACGCGTGATGATGGTGCCCCCGTTGTCCTGGTAGCGGTAGTAGTTGTTGTCGATGATCACGTAGACCACCGTCGGATACGACGGGTCCTGCCACCACCAGCGGCCGTCGTGCAGGTACACCCAGCGGTTGTAGTAAGGGTCGTACCACCAGTAGCGGTCGTTGGAGTAGCGCGTCCAGAAGTAGGAGTCGCCGATGTAGAACCCCCACCAGTGGTAGCCGTAGTTGTCGTAGTGGTGGCACGCGCGATAGCCGTTCCACTCGTACCAGCCGTAGCCGTGGTCATTGGCGTTCCAGCCGCGGTGCACGCCGTTCATGTTGTTGATGATCGTCGTGTTGTTGATGATGGTGATGTGGTCGCGGCTCGGCGGGATGTAGCGGCCGTTCGGGTTCCTCCACGGCCGCTGCGTGACGGCGCCGCCGTCCCAGCGGCGGTTCGGGGGCGTGTAGGCGCTCCCGTCGCCGTGGCGGCGGGGATCGATGAGTCCGCCGTTGTCGATCGGCTTGGGCGGACGGGGCATGACGCGTCCCTGTCCTCCGTGGTTCTGAGGCGGAACGATCACCGGCGGCCGCTGATGCGGCGGTTGCTGACGCGGCGGCTCCTGACGAGGAGGCTGCTGACGCGGGGGTTGCTGGCGGGGCGGCTCCTGACGAGGAGGCTGCTGACGCGGGGGTTGCTGGCGGGGCGGCTCCTGACGGGGAGGCTGCTGACGGGGAGGCTGCTGACGGGGAGGCTGCTGACGTGGGGGTTGCTGGCGGGGCGGCTCCTGACGGGGCGGCTCCTGACGGGGAGGCTGCTGGCGGGGAGGCTCCTGACGGG
>JBBQVX010000044.1:0-26277 GCA_038211115.1 Elusimicrobiota bacterium
CGTCCCTGCCGCGGCCCAGCCGCGCAAGAACGTCCTCGAGACGCTCGCGACGGCGATCGAGTCCGACAAAGGCTATGAGCCCGCCGAGCGCACGGCGCTGATGTCCGCGATCAAGACCCGCTTCGCCGACTACGGCCTGCAGGTCGTCAACCCGCAGCGCGCGAAAGCGATCCCCGTGGTCCTCCACATCCTCACCGAGGGCTCCTTCGACCAGGCGCCGCCCGAGCGCACCGCCGAGGTCGCCTTCTCCGCCTACCAGGCCATGTCGCGCGGCTCCGATCCGGAAGTCGTCGAGGGCGTGGCCCTCTACGGCTACCGCAAGAAGATCTCCGCCGACACGCTCTCCACCTGGGCCAACGGCTACAAGAACATGACCGACGGCAAGGTCCCCGGCGACGTCGCGGCCGACCTCGTGCGCGTCTCCATGGAAAAGAACCTCCCCGACTCGGACTTCAACACGATGAAGTGGTCCCTCGTCGACGGCGTCAAGAACGGCTTCGACCCCAAGGATTACGCGTCCTATCTCTTCGGCACGCTGCTCGAGGGCAAGAAGGGCCCCGGCCGCATCAGCTCCGACGCGAAGGCGCTCTTCCTCAAAGCGAAGAAAACCAAGACCAAGCCCGCGATCCCCGACTACAAGGGCGTGTTCACGAAGGTCCTCCCCCCCGCCCCCGTCTACATCCCGCCCGCGGTGACGACCGTCGTCGAGAACACCATCGAACAGAAGCTCGAGGAGGCTCCCGCCGTCAAGGAATTCGAGCGCAAGACCTCCGACGCGCTCGGCAAGCTCGGCCTCGGCCTCCCGTCCTCGCCGAAGCCGGCGCCGAAGCACGCGCCCAAGCCGGTCGCCCACGCGGCCCCGAAGCCGAAGGCCCCCGAGGCCCGCCAGACGCCGACCGAAAGCGTCGGCACCTCCCCGGAGATCAAGGCCCTCTGGCCCGGGCTCAACAAGGCGTCCGCGTCCTACCTCGGCACCCCGTACGTCTGGGGCGGCATGACGCACCAGGGCATCGACTGCTCGGCGCTCACGCAGAACTCCTACGCCGAGAACAAGGTCAAGATCCCGCGCGTGTCCCGCGATCAGTGGAAGACCGGCGAGAAGGTCGAGACCCTGCGCGAGGGCGACCTCATTTTCTTCAACACGCTCGGCGCCGGCGTCTCGCACGTCGCGATGGTCGTCGACGCGAAGGAAAAGAAGTTCATCCACGCGTCGTCGTCGAAAGGCGTGATGTACGCCGACCTCGACAACAAGTGGTTCGGGCAGCGCTACTTAGGCGCGCGCCGCGTCGTTCCGTAGCGCGTAGCGCAGGCAGGGCCAGGCCGCGAGCGTCCCCGCGGTCCCGATGAGCGACAGCATCGCCATCGCGGCGTACGCGCCGTGCGCGGACGCCAGGCCCTCGTACAGCTTCCCGCCCAGCGTGTTCGACGCCGAGGCCGCGATGTTAAACACCGCCATATACGCCGCGAATACCGTGGCCTCCGCTCCCTCCGGGCACGACTTCGCCGCGAGGTCCATCCACGCGAGCCGGAACACGACGCCCGTGAGCGAGAACAGCACCGTCAGCAGCACGATCGGGACCGTGCCCCGATAAAACAAATACAGCAGCGACAGCGGCGCACCGATCCACACCGAGGCCCGCACGATCTTCCCGGTGTCCGCGCTCAGCTTCCCGAAGATCGCGGCGCCGAGCAGCCCGGCGAACCCGCCCGCGGTCGAGAGGCCCCCGATCACGAGCGGCGACAGCTTCATCGCCTCGCTCTGGTAATAAAATTGGGCCGTCCCCAGGAACGGGCAGAAGCTCCATAAAAAGATGCCGAGGGCGACGGCCCACGCCCGTCCGTCCGAGAACATCCCCGCCAGGCCGGCCCAGCCGCGCGCCGCGGTTTCCTTAAGATCCCCGACGCCGGATTCGTCGAGCCACAGCGCGGACATCGCGGTCAGCGCGGGGAACGCGGCCGTCAGGCCGAAGATCGCCCGGTACGACCAATGCTGCGCGAGCCAGCCGCCGCCGAGCCCCGTCACGATCAGCGTCGCGTACAAAGTCCCGATCGACACGGCCTGGTACAGCCCCGTCAGGCCGCGCTCCTTCCCCCGCTCGACCATCACGGCGTCGCAGACGACGTCAGACAGCACGAAGCCGACGTTCACGAGGATCAGGAGGGCGAGCGCGGCGCCGTAGTTCGCCGTCTTGAGTCCGGCCAAGAGCAGCCAGCCGAGCGACGTCAGCAAAGACACGGCGATCAGGTGTGGGCGCCGTCTCTTGCCGGCCCAGGGCAGAAAATCCGTCAGCACGCCGAACAGCGGCTTGATCGTCAGCGGCAACGTCATCCACGCGACGAACCCGGCGGCCTGCGCGGGGCCGAGGCCGAGGGCATCCTTCAAATAGTAAGAGACGGGCTCGTAGGCGAGTCCGCCCATGCCCTGGGCGAAATAGTTGACCGCAAAGAACAGCAGGAGCCGGTCCTTTCTCATCGGAGCGAGCCTACCCGCAGGAAGAGGACGACTGGTCTTCTTTGCCGGGGAACCAGGGCATGACGACGACGTCGACGCCCATCTCCTTCACGACCTTCTCCGTCTCGGGGTCGGGGAGCTTCTGGTCGTAGCCGAGCACGAGGATGTCGGGGTTCTCGCGGCGGACCGTGTCGGCGAAGCCCTGCGCGTCGCCGATCACCACCTTGTCGGCGATGCCGAGCTCCTCGATCCATCTCTTGCGCTGCACCGCGGGGACGGCGTTGACCTTCCGGTTGTGGGCGTCGTTGGAGAGCACGACGACGAGCTTATCTCCAAGAACCTTCGCGGAGCGCAGGAGGCGCACGTGCGCTGAGTGAACGCGGTTGAAGCAGCCCGCGGCGAAGACGATGACGGGCTTGCTCAGGACTTGTGGGCCGGGTCTTTGGCGGCGGGGGTCTCGTCTTCGAGACCGTCCTTGAGGCCCTTCTTGAACATGTTGACCGCGCGGCCGCACTGCTTCGCGAACTCAGGGATCTTGCTGGGTCCGAAAAGGATCAGCGCGACGACCGCGATGATGATGATTTCCGTGGTTCCGAGACCGCCCATGGTAGCTCCTCCGAGTACGACGACATTTTACCATTTTTCGGGCCTGGGCGGGCTTCCCCCGCTCCGCGTCCGGCGACGGCACCGACTGCGTCCGGACGCAGTAGGGTCGCGGGGGTGCGCCCCGACAGACGCGACGGCTCGCAGTCTATCACGCTCGTTCCCGCAGCGATTAATGCCTGGAATATTGTTGGTAATCCCGTTACAATCCGCTGATGACGGTTTTTAGTGCCGAATTAGGCTGGTCAGCATAATCAGCGTTAGGGCGCCATCATGGATAAGGATTTTGATCGGCTAAAGCATTTCATGAATGGATTGACGGCAGCTGCTCAGCTAAAGCAGCGGGCCGCCGAAAATGGATTCATGGTGGAAGTCATAATTCTATGCGCTTCCATCATAGATGGGGCATTAAGAATTGGTTTGGTGCTTCAACATCAGATCGAGACTAAATCTACGGAAGTTCCGGAAGAGCTCGTTTACCAACGAGATGAAGATAAGGTGATTTTGGAGCGGGAAATATATCGTCGCGCCCTAAACGCCGGGGTAATTAAACAGGCCCTCTTTGATGAGCTTCAGGATTTGTTTACAGCTCGAAATCGTGTTGTCCACAGATACATCATCAGCGACATTACAACGGAGAAGGTCTTCAAAATCGCGTATCGGTTTGAGAAAGCAATTGAACTTGTTAACGATGCAATTTGGATCGTTGAGGATCGACAAACACAACTAGGCGTGGGGATGGCCAGGAAAACACCCAGGAAAGCGCCAAAGGAAGACTCCTTGAAAGAGATGGACGCGATGGCAAAGGACAAACATGGGGCAGAATGGCTGGCCCGAATTTTGGAAAAACCCCGTGACACTCATATGATTAGGACCGGCGGTCAAACGTGGGAAATAAGTCTGCTGGCATCGTGGAATTCACGATCCGAATCAGCGTGCGAAACTATCGGTCGCTCAAACGGCGTAGGCGTACTTCAAATTAGTGCTGCACGTAGAAAAACTCCTGTCACAGATGCGGATTTGATGAATTTCGCTAAAGGATTTTTGAATACAGACTCAAAGGCGAAATCTGTGACGTTTGGTGATTTCACAGGATTTGAGATTCGCTACGATAAAGACAACGCGCACTGGCGGCAATGGTTTCTTCGGAATGGGACCATTGCATTATTCGTCACGTACAACAGTGATGTCGCCAATAAAGGGAAAGAAGATGCCGAAGTCGATCAAATGTTAGCCACATTGGTTGCGAAAAACAGTGCGCCCTAACCATTCGCTTGTGCCGACCGCGGCCTCGTTTGGTTGGACAGTTGAAGCCGCGGCAGAACAGCGTCAGCGTTAGGGAGACAGAAGATACGTGAACGAAGAAATATCCATTTCGATCGCACTCACGAATATTTCAGATAAGCAGATTCGTGAAGACGCTTTGGATTCCCTTCATGGGGACCTCGGGTCTAAGCTTATGTGGCCCAATCCGCCTTCGGGAATCGCAGGCGGTTCCATTGATTTGTGGGCGACAGCAAGCAAAATCTCAGATGTGCTTCAGATTGGTCTTGCCTTGTGGGCAGCGTACGATAAGTTTATTCGTCCGCGAGTTCGCGGCACATCCAACCAAGGGCTTTATGTAGTTCTCCCTCTGTCTCGCAGGAATTTAACGTTCTGGCTTGGTGAAAAGTACAGGGACAAGGCAAGCTTTCTGAAAGACTGGACAAGCGCGGTCAAACAACTGCGCACAAAAAAGAAGCCTGCGAGCAAACTACCGAAACGCAGACGAAAGCGCACATGAAGATTCTTTTTAATAGCGATGAGTTCAAGGCTTGGCATGAGGTCGGGCACGCTACTGTTTGCTTGCATCACGGTGGGGACCTCGATGGCATCGAATTCCTTGAAGGAGATGCTAGAGGCTTTGCGGTTGCTCGCGGATGCTTTGTCATGCCGGGGAAGGAGCGGAGCGTCGCATGCGGTGGGTTCGCCGCCGAATTCTATTTATTGCGAGCCGGATTTATTGACGGGGTCAACTTGAATGACCCCAGCGAGGTTTCGCGTGTCAGCGCTGATGTGTTTAGTAACACCTGGAGGGACCAGCAGACTTTTTTCGATCGCCGGGTTACCCAGGACAATGATTTCACGAAGGAAGAAAAAGAAGAGTTTATGCACTATGCGATAGAGCATGTTGCTCCGATCTTAAATTTGCATTTTGCGAAGATGCAGATCGTTGTGGGCGAGCTTCTTGCCAAGAGAAAGATTGATGGGGTGAGAGTGAAGGAAATTCTTCAGATGGGCAGGGTCGCGGGGCGTTGAGAGAGCGGCCTAGCATTGGCCGGACCTAACATGGCATCAAAGAACGCTGAACGACTTTACCTTGAGCACTTCCTAAAAGAGTACCCGTGCTTCACCATCGAGGACGCGAGTAAATCTAGGGAGGCGCCTGATTTCATCCTGAGAGACAGTGAAGGCTTAATCGGATTTGAAGTGACCCAGATATTTCGCGACACATCGCCTGCAGGCTCTCCATCACGCGCGGCAGAAGCGCGACGCATGAAATTTCTCCGCAAAATTGCCGACTTGTACTATCCAAGCGGCTTGCCAATTCTTGTCAAAGCCGCTATTCCAGATCGCCCGGATGAAGATCCCAGCACTGTCGCGGACGCTCTTCGTGCTACCCGTCCTGCTGTACTTTGGCAAACTGAAACAGTGTCATTTCCAGGTGATTCGAAATACTTGGTAACGGCTTTGCCAGCTGAACTGGGAAGCTACAAGCGATGGCAATGCCTGAACAACCATATTGGCTGGGTCGGAAGGCTTGAAAGAAAGACAATTGTTGATTGCATCCAGGAGAAATCAAAGAAGTTAACCGAATATAAACGGGCGGCAGAGCGAATCGCATTATTGCTCGTGGTAGACCGCACTGTTAAATCAGGGATGATTAATCCGCCTGGACCTGAAAGCACATTCAATTCAGAAGGATTTTCTGCGGTGTATTTGCAGATCTATCCCAACAAGGCGGCACGTCTTGTTTGAAGCATCGTCGCGCCCTAACCATTCGCTTGTGCCGACCGCGAACTCGTTTGGTTTGATAGTTGAAGCCGCGGCGGCACAGCGTCTGCGTTAGGTCTCAAAGCGAAGAACAGTTTTTGGTAACGGCAACTGTTTCCGGAAACAGTTGGAACGGTTTAGCACTCGCGGAAATACTCGGAGGTTTTTTGGTCCGCATGCGGGCAAACGGCGGAATCGGCACAAGCTTTCGGCCTAACCATCGCCCCACTGCGTTATCTGCACCATCCCCAATGAAATTATTTCTCGCCGCCGCGATGCTCATCGGATCAGCCGCTCATGGAGGGCGCGTGGAAGAAAAGACGCTGCCGCAAGCGATCGTCCAGGACGGAAAGAAATACTTCCTGGAGGTCTCCTCCAAAACGCAGGGCTGCCGGCTGACCAAGGACCCCAAAGATCAAGCCCGCGCCGACCGGGCGATGACCCTGTACTCCTTCACCGTCGCCATGGCCCCCGCGAAGAAGCCCGCAGAGCCCGCCTGGAAAACGGTGGTGTTCGGGATCGACGGCTCGAACTGGGACGCACAGAAGGACCGGGCCTTATTCCCCTCTTTTAAACTCCACGACGGCAAACTCTGCCTCGAAACGCGCGTGAACGGAGAAACGAAGACGATCGTCATCGACGCCGCCACCGGAGCCGTGGCGAAGTGAGGGCAATCATCATGACGGGATTTCTCGGCGGACTCCTGACCTTCTTCGGCTGCGGCAAGCCGGGCAAGAGCGGATACCAGGTGGACGACGCCTACCAAGGGCTGCGCACCCAGGCTCTGCAAGTCGATCCCGCCAAGCTCGGCCTCGACGCGTCGAGCGGCGTCGTGGGCGCCCTCATGGAAACCGGGACGCCGGACGCCGTCGTCACGCTCATGACGATGGCCGACGGAACCGTCAGCCTTTACTTCAGCTCGGGCGGAGGCATCATCGGGCTCGGCCAGCACGAAGGGCCGAGGAAGGCCGGGCTGGATTATCTGGCGGCGGTTCCACGGTACCTGGAGCGGGCGACGCCCGCGAAGGAGTTCCCCCTGCCGGAGCTCGGGCGCACCCGCTTTTATTTCATGACGCGCGACGGGGTCTTCACCGTCGACGCGGCCGAGGACGACCTGGGGAACAACCGCTCGCCGCTTTCCCCGCTCTTCTTCAAGGCTCAAGAGGTGATCACGCAAGCCCGCCTCGCGGAAGAGGAACGGAGAAAGTCGGACGGCAAATAAGCGCGTCGATTTTCTAGAATGCAGGACATGAAGCGCCTTGTTCTTCTCGCCTCGCTCTTGGCCGCCTGCGGCCCTTCCGCCCCGAGCGGACCGCATGCCGCCGGCAAGGCGTACTTCGCGCAGGCGGGCTGCATCGCCTGCCATAAAGTGGGAGAGGACGGCTCGGCCGTCGGCCCGGACCTCACGCTCGCGGGATTTCGCCACAGCGCCGAATGGCTCGATCTCTTTATTAAGGATCCTCAAGCCTGGAAGAAGGACACGCTCATGCCGAACAAGCGCCTCTCCGATGAGGCGCGCAAGGCGATCGTGGACTACCTCGCCGACCAGAAAGGCGAGGCCTGGACGACCCGGCCCTGGAACAAGGATTTCCCCTCGCCGGAAGCCAAGGGCCGCGTGATCTACTACCGCGCGGGGTGCGTCGGCTGCCACGGCACGAACGGGAGCGGCGGCTATCCTAATAATAACGTGAAGGGCGGGCTGATCCCCAAGCTCAACGTCGTCTTCGAGACCTACACGAAGCCCGAAGTGATCGCGAAGATCAAGAAGGGCGTCCCGCATCCCGAAAAGGCCGACCCGAAGGGGCCGACGCCGATGATCTGGATGCCCTCGTGGGGCGAGAAGCTCGACGACGCGGAGCTCGACGCCGTCGCCTCCTACCTGATGTCCCTGCGCCCCGGAACCGTCGAAAAGTCAGATTCGTCGTTTTGACGAAAATTCGACTTTACTGCGTCCGGTCAAGGCGAATTCGCGACATCTTGTGATAGAATCCATCGCCGCTGACCTAACCTGAGAGGAACGCATGGGAAAATACGGCTGGTCGTTGCCTATCGCCGCTTCAAGCTATGCCGGCAGCATCGATTTCGGCATCTGGCTGATCCACGCGGTGATGCTCGGCATCTTCGCGCTCTGGGGCGCCTTTTTCATCTATCTGCTCGTGAAGTTCCGCGCCCGTCCCGGCGTTCCCGCCGTGCGCGAGGACCACGACGACACCCCGGCGCACATCTCGGTGCCGGACTCGTTCTCCAAGTTCCCGTTCGCGCAGCTCCTGTACCGCAATAAAGGGGAGCTGAAGTCCCTGATTCCCGACATCATCATCATGACGTTCGAGATCGCGCTGATCGTGTTCTACGCGATCCCGGTCTGGAACAAGATCAAGGCGCACACGCCCGACGTGAAGGACCCGGTCCGCATAGAGGTCGTCGCCGAGCAGTTCGGCTGGAATATCCATTACGCCGGCCCCGACGGCAAGCTCGGGCCCCGCAGGTCGGAGCTCGTGCACTTCAGCAACCCACTCGGCCTGGACCGCAGCGCGCCGGAGTCGGCCGACGACGTCGTGATGGGCAACGAGATGCGGCTGCCCGTCGACAAGACGGTGCTGATCGACCTGTACTCGAAGGACGTGATCCACGACTTCTTCGTGCCCGAGTTCCGCATCAAGCAGGACGCGGTGCCCGGCCTCAAGATCCCGATGTGGATCACGCCGAACAAGACGGGCAAGTTCGAGATCACCTGCGCGCAGCTGTGCGGCTTCGCCCACAGCCTGATGCGCGGCGACGTGTACGTGCAGACCCAGGACGAGTTCGACGCCTGGTACAAGAGCCGCCTCGCGACGATTCCCGCGTCGGCCAAACCCGCCAACGCCGCGGAGGAATTCTAATATGAGCCACGACGACCACGGCCACGGACACCATGAGCTGACGTTCTGGGAGAAGTACGTCTTCTCCGTCGATCACAAGGTGATCGGCCTCCAGTATCTCATCACCTCGTTCATCTTCCTGCTCGTCGGCTTCGCCCTGATGGGGCTGATGCGCTGGCAGCTCGCGTTCCCGGGCACGCCGATTCCGTTTTTCGGACACCTGTTCCCGGCGGACCTGGCGCCCAACGGCGTCATGAGCGGAGAGTTCTACAACGCGCTGGGTGCCATGCACGGCACGATCATGGTCTTCTTGGGCGTCGTGCCCCTCGCGGTCGGCGCTTACGGCAACTACGTGCTGCCGCTGCAGATCGGCGCGCCCGACATGGCGTTCCCGCGCATGAACATGATGTCCTACTGGCTGTATCTGCCGGGCGGCATCTTGATGCTGTCGTCGTTCCTGATGCCCGGCGGCGCGGCGCAATCCGGCTGGACGTCCTATCCGCCCCTGTCGATCATCAACCCGGGCCAGACGATGTGGCTCCTGTCGATGGTCGTCCTCATCACCTCGTCCCTTCTCGGCGCGATCAATTTCCTGGTCACGACGATCAACATGCGCGCGCCGGGCATGAGCCTGTGGCGCATGCCGGTGTTCTGCTGGGCGCAGTTCGTGACGGCGGTGCTTCTCCTCCTCGCGTTCCCCCCGCTCGAGGCCGCGTCGGTGCTCCAGCTGATGGACCGCGTGTTCCACACGAGCTTCTACATGCCGAAGGATCTCGTGATCCTCGGCAAGACGTACATGGGCTCGGGCGGCGGGCAGCCGCTCTTGTGGCAGCACCTGTTCTGGTTCCTCGCCCACCCCGAGGTCTACGTGCTCGTCCTGCCCCCCATGGGCATCGTCGCCGAGATCATCGCCAACAACACGCGCAAGCCGCTGCACGGCTACAAGACGCTCGTGTTCTCGATGATCGGCATCGGAGTGATGAGCTTCCTCGTGTGGGCCCACCACATGTTCATCTCCGGCATGAGCCCGGCGCTCGGGAACTTCTTCGTGGTGACCACGATGATCATCTCGGTGCCGAGCGTCGCGATCCTGACCTGCCTGATCTTCTCCCTGAAGGGCGGCTCGATTCGCTTCAACCTGCCGATGGCCTACGCGCTCGCGTTCTTGCCGCTGTTCGGCATCGGCGGCCTGACGGGCCTGCCGCTCGGCCTGACGGTGACGGACATCTACCTGCACGACACGTACTACGTGATCGGGCACTTCCACTTCGTCGTCGTGACCGGCTCGATCATCGCGCTGTTCGGCGGGGTCTACCACTGGTTCCCGAAGTGGTACGGCCGCAAGATGAACGACACGCTCGGCTGGATCCACTTCTGGGGCACGGTCACGAGCATGGTCGGCATCTTCGGGCCGATGCTGTTCATGGGCCTCGCGGGCGCCTCGCGCCGCCTGTACGACCCGACGGCACAGCTCCACAACCTGCCGGTGCAGGGGTGGAACGTCGTGAGCACGATCTCGGCTTACTGCCTCGGCGTGTTCCAGCTGCCCTTCATCTATAACTTCTTCCACAGCATGTGGGCCGGCGAGAAGACGCCGGAGAACCCGTGGCAGGCGACGACGCTCGAGTGGGCGTGCCCGTCCCCGCCTCCGCACGGCAACTTCGAGAAGACCCCGATCGTGTACCGCGGCCCGTACGAGTACAGCGTCCCCGGACGCAAGACCGACTTCTGGATGCAGACGGACAAGAACTAACATGAGCCAAACCTACGATCCCGCCGCCTTCATGAACAACGCCGATACGCACAGCGGCGTCACCAACGCCAAGCTCGGAGTCTGGCTGTTCCTCGCCTCCGAGATCATGCTGTTCGCCACGCTCTTCACGAGCTATATCGTGCTGCGCATGGGCTCCACTTCCTGGCCGTGGGGCTGGGACGTGCTCAACGTGCCGCTGGCGACCTTGAACACGGTGATCCTGATCAGCTCGTCGGTCACGATCGTCATGGCGTACGCGAAGGCGTACGACAAGAATAAGGCCGGCTTCCAGCTCTGGATGGCGGCGACGCTGCTGCTGTCGCTCGGCTTCCTCGTGGTCAAGGGCTTCGAGTACGGCCACGAGTTCGCGATGGGCATCGGACCGCACACGAGCGTGTTCTACGCTATCTACTTCACGATGACCGGCCTGCACGGGATCCACATCCTGGGCGGCATCGCGGTCAACGGCGGCCTGCTCTACATGAGCACCCAGAAGGAGCATTGGGAGCACCCGCTTTTCCTCGGACGCGTCGAGGGCGCCGGCTTGTACTGGCACTTCGTCGACATCGTCTGGATCTTCCTGTTCCCGGCGCTGTACCTGCTCTAGGAGACGACCATGTCCAAGAACAAATCCGCCGCGCACGACGAGCACCGCCCCGACGTCGGCATGTACGTGAAGGTCTTCGGCGCGCTCATGATCCTGACGCTCGTCACGGTGCTGATCTCCAAGTTCCATCTCCCCCGCCCGCAGGCGATCGGCCTCGGCCTGTTCGTCGCGTGCATCAAGGCGAGCCTCGTCGGCGCGCTGTTCATGCACCTGTGGGGCGAGAACAAGCTCATCCACAAGGCGCTCTGGATCACCGTCGGCTGCGGGGCGATCATGATCATCCCGCTCACGGACTGCGTGATGATCTCGCACCGGATCACGAGCCCGGCCGACGTCGCGGCGCAGCACCCGCACGAAGGCGGCGAGCACGTCGAGAGCGTGACCGAGAAGGTCGAGCTCCCGGCCGCCAAGCCCGCTCCGTCGCCGAAGAAAGCGGCGAAGCCGAAGGCGCACTGACATGTCCCTGCGCTCCTTCCACCGCTTCTTCATCGTCCTGTGCCTGGCCCTGTTCGCCTTCACCGGCTACTGGGCCTCGGGCCGCAACGCGTCGGCCCTGGTGACGCCGTGGCTCGTCTACTTCAGCGCCGCGGGCGGGGCCTCGGCCGTCGCCTACTTCGTCTGGCACGTGCGTTCCGTCAGGCTGCCCGCGTGAGGACGGCCGCCCTCGCCGCCCTGCTCGCCCTCTCGCCCCGCTCCGCGGCGGCGTGCGCGGTATGCTTTGGCGGGGCCTCCGGCGGGCTGGTCGACGGGATCTGGTGGGGCATCGTCCTGCTCTTGACCGTCACGATGAGCATGGTCGGCGGCATCGCTTGGCTCTTATATAAGGTGGAGAAGAGCCGCCTCGCCCAAGAGGCGCGCGGATGAACACGATGGCCGCACGACCCCCGCTGATGAGCCGCCGCACCGTCTCGCGCCCGGGCGACCCGCTGTTCGCGTCGTGGGCGAAGGTCACGGCCGGCTTCGCCTTCTTCCTGCTGTTCGCGGGCGGCATGGTGACCTCGACCGGCTCCGGCCTGGCCGTGCCGGACTGGCCCTTGTCGTTTGGCGGCGTGAATCCGCCGATGATCGGCGGGATTTTCTTCGAGCACGGCCACCGGCTGATCGCGGGCTTCGTCGCGACGATGACGATGGTCCTCCTGTTCCTGTCCCGCCGCCCCGGCGTGCCGTCGGGCGCTGCGACCGCGGCCCGTCTCGCCGCCGGCGCCATCGTGCTCCAGGCGCTGCTCGGAGGCCTGACCGTCCTGCTCAAGCTTCCCCCGGCCGTCTCGATCTCGCACGCGTGCCTCGGCCAGGGAACGTTCTGCCTCCTCTTCTCCGCCGCCGTGCTCGCCTCCCCCGTCACGACCTTCGGGCCCGGCTACTCGCGCGTGTTCCGCTTCGGCGCCCTGGGCTTTGGCGCCGCGTTCCTGCAGCTCGCCCTCGGCGCGCTCGTCCGGCACACCGGCCGAGGGCTGAACTGGCACATCCTGTGGGCGTCCTCCGTCGTGGTCGTGGCCGCCCTCGCCGCCTTCACCGCCTGGCGCTCCCACGCGGACGTCCTGCGCGGCCCCGCCCTCCTTCTCGGCGCCGCCGTGCCGCTGCAGCTGGGCCTGGGCCTGTTCGCGCTGCGCGTGCGCGTGGACTCGGCGTTGATCCTCGGCTTCCGCGAGGCCGCCGTCTGGCGCACTTTGCACCTCTCGGGCGGCGCGCTCGTGCTCGCCTCTTTCCTGCTCCTTGCGCTCAAGTCCCGACGCACCGCGGAGGCCGCATGAGGCACTACGTGCAGCTCGCCAAGCCCCGCATCGCGCTCATGGTGGCGCTGACGACCTGGCTCGGCTGGGCGCTGGCCGGCGGGACGGCGACGCCCGCCCTCTTCTTCGTCATCGTCGGCGCCTCGCTCGCCGCCGCCGCGTGCGGCGCGCTGAACCAGCGCCTCGAGATTCGCGAGGACGGCCTCATGAACCGGACGCGCAACCGCCCGCTGCCGACGGGCAAGGTCTCCCCCAAGAACGCCCTCATCTTCGGCCTGGCCTTGTCCTTCGCCGGCACCGGGCTCGTCTGGGCCGCCGGCGGGGCCGTCGCGGGCGCGCTCACCGCGGCGACGATCGTCCTGTACGTCCTGATCTACACGCCGCTGAAGAAGGTCACCCCGCAGACCACCTGGATCGGCGCCGCCGCCGGAGCCACGTCCCCGCTGATCGGCTGGGCCGCCGCGGGCGGGCCGCTCGACGCGCGCGCCGGCACCCTGTTCGCGATCCAATTCCTCTGGCAGATCCCTCACTTCCTCGCGCTGTTCTGGATCTACCGCGAGGATTACGCGCGCGCCGGCTTCAAGGTCATGCCCGTCGTGCATCCCGACGGGAGCACGACCGCGATCCAGATCGCGATCCACTCGTTCACCTTGCTGCCCGCGACGATCGCGCCCGTGCTCGTCGGCCTCGCCCGGCCGCAGTACGCGCTCGGCGCGTTCGCCGTGTCCGGCTCGTTCCTGCTCCTCGGCCTGCGCGCCAGCTGGACCATGACCGTCAAGGACAACCGGCGCCTTTTCCTCGCTTCGCTCGCTTTTCTTCCGCTCATCTTCGGCATGCTCCTGTTCGGAGGCGTCTGACATGAATCGCTGGATATTCCCCGCCCTTCTCCTCGCCCTGGCCGCCTGCTCGCCTCAAACCGAGCTGACGGATCCCGCCGCCCGAGGCGAGAGAGATTTCAACGGCCTCGGCTGCGTGAAGTGCCACATGATCGGCGCTAAGGGCAACGACTGGGGCCCCAACCTGACGATGCTCGGCTTCCGCAAGTCGTCGGTCTGGATCGATACCTGGCTGAAGGATCCGCACGCCTGGAACCCGAAGACGGTCATGCCGAACTTCAACCTGAAGGACGCGACGCGCGCCGACCTCGTCGCGTTCCTGTCCGCGCAGAAGGGCCAGGCCTGGGCCGTGAAGCCCTGGGAAACGCCGGAAGCCGCCGCCCTGCCCGCCGCCGAGCGCGGCAAGATCATCTTCAACACGGTCGGCTGCGTCTCCTGCCACGCGAAGGACGGCTACGGCGGCTACCCGAACAACAACGTGGCCGGCGGCCTCGTGAACTCCCTGACGAAGGTCACGGAAGGCTACAGCAAGGCCGAGCTGCACCAGAAGATCAAGGGCGGAGCGACCCCGATCCCCAGCGACTCGTCCAAGCCCCTGCCGATGCTCCAGATGCCGAAGTGGGGCCAGCAGCTCAACGAGAAGGAGATCGACGCCGTCGTCGAGTATCTCTACACCCTCGCGCCGAAGGGCGCGGCCGGCGCGAAGCCCTCCAAGGACGATTTCTAAAAGTTCAAGGAGTTTCCTCAGAACTTTTGCGTCGGGCGCTCGCGCCCGACGACCCGCGTCAGGAATCCGTTACTTGCGCCGCAGCCGCTTGCGCAGCGCGTCGACGTAAGGATTGGGCCCGAGGGCGCGCAGCGCCGCCGTGTCCTGCCGGTCGAAGATCTTGCGGGCGCGGTCGAGGCGGCCCGCCGCGAGCTCGGCCTCGAGCATGGACCACTGGTCGGCGGGCCAGTCGGCGACGCCGTCCGGCGAGCGCAGGACGCGGCCGTCGCGCACGAAGCGCGTCCAGATGAAGTCGAGCGTGCGCCGCGCGTGGTCTTTCTGCGCGATCGTGGCCGTCTTCGACAGCAGGACGGCGCGCGCCATGTCGGCGTTGGGCCCCGAGAACAGGCGACGGTCGGCGTACGGCAGGCCGTCGGCGCGGCGCGCGGCGTCGTCCTTCGCGAAATACGCGGCGCCCGTCTCGATGCGCCCGTCGGGCAGGTCCACCTCGCCGCGCACCGAGGCCGCGTAGCCCCCGCCGGGCAGGGCCATGAACTTCTCGACGAAGGCGAGCACCGCCTTCGCGCGCGCGGCGTCGGTCGACAGCACGACCGCGGTCTGATCGGCGAGCGTCTTCGCGTATTCGTTCGGCCCGCGGCGGACGCCGCCCCAGACCGCGTCGTCGGGCCCCGCCGCGGGCTCGGGGCGCCGCCTGACGGCCTCGAGACGGCGCCGCGCGTCGGCCGCGAAGCCGGCGGCTTTCGCCGGATCGTCCTTCAACGTCGCGAGGATGAGGCTCGCCCACGGCGTCATGAGCTTCGGCGTCAGCCGCGCGGCCCCCGCCAGTTCGCGCCCGTCGGGATGGATCAGCGCCGTCGTCGGCCAGGCGCCCACGCCGTAAAGGTACGCGAGGTCCGGCCGCTCATCCGCGTCGGCGCGCGTCGCCACGAGGTTCTCCCCGATCCACTTCGCGAACGCGGGGTCCGCGTACGCCGTCTCCTCCATAAGCCGCCCTTCCGACGACCACGACGGCGCGAGATGCAGGAGCACCAGCTTGTGCTGCGTCCTCGCCCGCGCGAGCGCGCCCGGCCAGAACTCGACGAAGGGCACCAACGTCTTCCCCGGCGTCCGGTAGGCCGGCGTCTCGCGCCGCCCCCAGCCGCCCGTCATCCATGACGGGAACGTCCCGGGATGCAGCGCGATGAGGCCCGCGGTCAGGGCGCACACGGACATGATCGCCCCGAGGATGATCATCACCCAGGCATGAATCCGCTTGGAGCGCGCTTTCTCTTCTTCGGAGCGTTCGTCGTTCATAGACACAATTTTTCTCGCAATTCGGCCGGATCCGTTATCGGCAACCCGCAGGATCGGTCGACGCAGAGGTACGCCCGCGCCTTTGTCCCGTCGGATATCTCCTTCGCCATAGGATACAAAGCCGTAAACGCCGCTTTATCATCGCGTTTATAGGCGGCGAACACGAGCCCCGGCAAAATCTTTTCGCGGGCAACGCCGACAAGCTCCCGTCCTCCCGGCAGGTCCACGTCGGCGATCAAGAGCGTCGAGGACTTCCCGCAGGCG
The DNA here is from genome assembly GCA_038211115.1 of Elusimicrobiota bacterium. GTDB lineage: Bacteria > Elusimicrobiota > Elusimicrobia > UBA1565 > UBA9628 > GWA2-66-18. The sequence goes on from JBBQVX010000044.1 coordinate 16,157, forward strand.
CGATCCCAGGCCGTCAAAAGGAACGGCATCCCCAATGGCCGCGCCGAGACAGCTGGCCCAAACCGCTCAAAGACGTCCGCCGCGAAGCGGCGAAACCGTTCGTCCCCATTCAGCGCATAGACCCGCAGACACACATCGGCCATGACCGAGCTCGGCGCGGGCTCCACCCCATCGTGATCTTCAATTGATCTCGTAAAAAGTTCTTTCCCCTCATCCACGCTCGTCTGATGCAGCCCTCCGCCCTCCGCCGCGAAGCGGCGAATTCCTTCCGACGCGAGCTCCCCCGCCCACGCGAGATAGCCGGGCTTAAACGAAGCCTCATACAGCGCCAGCATGCCGTACGCCATGTACGCGTAATCATCCGCCATCCCGCTGATCGCCTTCTCCCCGTCGCGCCAGCGCCGCCACAGCGTCTTCCCGTCCTCCGACGTCATCTCCCGCCGCACGAAATTCGCCGCCGCTTCCGCCAGCTCCAAGCAGCGCTCATCCCCCGTCGCCGCGTACGCCCGCGCCAGCCCCGCGATCGCGAGCCCGTTCCACGAGGCGAGAATTTTGTCGTCGAGCGAAGGTCTCGGCCTCTTCGCGCGCTCGTTAAAAAGCTTCCCCCGCGCCCCCTCCGCCTCGTGCTCGCTCATCGCCCCCGGATCCTTGTCGTACAGCACGCACTTCCCGACGAACTCCCCGTGCGGATCCGAGAACGCGTTCGTGCCCTCGACGACCCCGTACCTGGCGCAGAACGCGGCCGCGTCCTTCCCGAGGACGGCCTCGACCTCGGCTTTCCGCCAGAGGTAGAACGCCCCCTCCATCTTGTGCCCGTGAGGTTCGTCGTGCGGCAGGCTGTCCGCGTCCTCGGCGGAGTAGAACCCCCCGCCCGGCGCTTTCAGGTCCCGCGCGAGGTACGCGACAGTGCGCTCGAGAGCCTTCTTCAGCTCCTCGTCCCCCGAGAGCGTCCACGCGTCCGCGAGGCACTCGAGCAGCTGCGCGTTGTCGTAGAGCATCTTCTCGAAATGGGGCACGCGCCACGCGTGGTCCGTCGAGTAGCGCGCGTAGCCGCCTCCGAGCTGATCGAAGAGGCCGCCGCGCGTCATCGCGCGCAGGGTCTCGACGGCCATCGTCCTCGCGTCCGCGCCGCCGGTCCGCGCGGCGCGGCGCAGCAGGAGACGGAGGTTCGCGGGCATCGGGAACTTGGGCGCCTCGCCGAAGCCGGCGTTCTCCGCGTCGAACGAGGCGCGCAGGTTGCGCTCCGCCGTCTCCAGGGCGGAGGCGTCGGGCGCCCCCCTCGTCTCGGAGCGCGCGGACGCGTAGCCCGCCACGGCGGCGGCCAGGCTCTCGGCATCGCTCTCTATGTCGGAGCGCCGGTCCTTCCAAAGCTGGGCCAGGCGCTCGAGGAGGCCCGTCCACGACGGGCGCCCGTAGCGCGAGTCCGGAGGAAAGTAGGTGCCCCCGTAGAACGGCTTGAGGTCCGGCGTGAGGAACGCGTTGAGCGGCCAGCCGCCCTGCCCGCTCATCGCTTGCACCGCGGTCATGTAGATCTTGTCGACGTCGGGACGCTCCTCGCGGTCGAGCTTCACGCACACGAAGTGCTCGTTCATCAGCGCGGCCGTCGCCGGCACCGAGAAGCTCTCGTGCTCCATGACGTGGCACCAGTGGCACGTCGAGTAGCCGATCGAGAGCAGGATGGGCTTGTTCTCGGCTTTGGCCTTGGCGAAGGCCTCGGGACCCCACGGGTACCAGTCGACGGGGTTGTCCTTGTGCTGAAGAAGATAGGGACTCTTCTCTCCGGCGAGTCGGTTGGCCACGGGGCGATTATCCCATTACGGCTGAGCCGCGTCTAGGACCCGGTCTTGAGACTGGCGACCTTCTGGGCGCGATAAAGCCCCGCATGCCCGCTGAACAGGTAGGCCGTGAAGCACGCGAGCGCCAGCGGCACGAGATGCTCCGCGCCGAATAGCTCGACGCCCATGATCGTGCACGCGAGCGGCGTGTTCGCGGCGCCGGCGAACACGGCGACGAGGCCCAGCCCCGCGAACAGGTCGGGCGGCGCCGCGAGGAGGCGCGAGAGGGCGTTGCCGAGCGCCGCGCCGATGAAGAACAGGGGCGTCACTTCCCCGCCCTTAAAGCCGCTCGAGAGCGTAACGGCGGTGAACAGCCCCTTCCAGAGCCAGTCGAACCAGCCCGCGCCGCCGGCGCGGAAGCTGGAGACGATGGTGACTGCGGCGGGATCGGAAGAGGACACGCCCAGCCCCAGGTAGTCGCGAGTCCCGAATAGGCCGGCCAGCGCGAGCACCGCGAGGCCGCCCAGCGCCGGCCGCAGGACCGGCGAGGACGACGCGCGCAAGAACAGACGGCGCAGCCCGTGGCTCGCCTCGACGAACAGCAGCGCGGCCAGCCCGAACACCGCCCCCGCCGCCGCGGACTTCACCGCGAGCAAGGGATCGAGCCCGCCGATGGAGGTCATGAGCGGCGCGATCGCGTAGCCCGTGTGATGGGCGCCCAGCGCCCGGCACGTCCAGTCGGCGGCCACGCTCGCGAGCAGACAGGGGAAGAGCGCGTCATAGCGCACGACGCCGACGGAAAGGACCTCGAGCGCGAACACGGCGCCCGCGAGCGGCGTACCGAACACCGAGCCGAATCCCGCCGCGACTCCCGCCAAGAGCGCGGCCCGCAAGTGCTCCCCCCCGAGGCCGAGGGCGCGCGCGACGGCCGACGCGAGACTTCCCCCCATCTGGACCGCGGTGCCTTCGCGCCCGGCCGAGCCGCCGAACAGGTGCGTGACGATCGTGCCCAGGAATACCAGCGGCGCCATGCGGCGCGGCACGCCCGCCCCGGGCTCGTGGATACGTTCGACGAGCAGGTCGGTGCCCCGCTCGCTGGCTCCGCCGAAGCGGGAATAGACGAAGCCGCTCACCGCACCTGCCGCCGGCAGCAGGAACACGAGCCAGGGCCGGGCGAGCCGCTCGCCGGTCGCCCAGTCGAGAGCTCGGAGGAAGACGGCCGAAGCCGCGCCGACGGGGATTCCGATGCCGAGGCTCAAAGGCAGCCATTTGACCGCGTACGCCGCCGCGCGGGCCTGCTCGCCGATGCCCTTGGCCCGGATCATCTCAGCCTCCCGCCGCGAGCCAAGAGCCCGCCGCGACGAGAAGGCAACCCACCCCGGTCCGGAGGCTCGGACGCTCCCCGAGGAACAGCACGGCGAAAGCCAGGACGAAGGCGACACTGAGCTTGTCGATCGCCGCCACGCGTGACGCCGGTCCCGACTGAAGCGCGCGATAGTAGAAGAGCCACGAAATCCCCGTACAAAGCGCGGACAGCACGATGAAGACCGCGCTCCGGAGTCCGAGCCCGCCTTCGGGCAGGCGGGCGCCGCGCGTCAGGACGATCGCGCACGAGAGGGCCAGGATCACGAACGTACGCAGCATCGTCGCGAAGTCCGGATCGATCCCGGCGACGCCGAGCTTGCCGAAAATCGCGGTCAGGCCCGCGAAGAGAGCCGAGCCCAGCGCGCACGCCTGCCATGTGCTCCAAGTCATGCCGTTCCTCCTAAAAAAAAGACCCCTACCTTTCGGTAGGAGTCATCAGCCCCGGCGGGGCGGTTATGGCGAACTCCATCGCCTTGCGTCTCGCCTAGTATACACGGCGCTCCTCCGCGGCGCAAGTGGACCCTTGACGCGCCCCTGCGCCACGGGCAAACTATTCCGATGAGAGCCCTCGCCGCCGTCTCGCTGCTGCTCTTCGCGACCGTCGCATCCGCCGGGGACCGCATCGTCGTGATCACCGACTCGCACGGCATCGGCTCCTTCGGCACGGGCATCGAGGCCTGGCTGCGCGCGCGGCCCTACACGGATTGGGACTTCTTCGCCGCGGGCGGCTCATCGCCGGCCCAGTGGACGCTCACGCGCTGGACGACCCCGTGCGGCTTCCACGAGACGGCCGGGGGCCAAGTCCTCACCCGCAAGTGCTATGAGCTGAAGGTCCCGCATTTAAGCGAGCTGTGGGCGGCCCAGCCCGTCTCGACCGGGAAGACCCGCCGTGTCACGGTCATCGCCCACGGCTCGAACTACCGCATGGACTCGAAGGCCTCGGAAGTCGCCAACACGGTCGCTTTGATCAAGGACGCCTTCGCGGCGAGCGACGTCTGCATCTGGGTCGGCCCGCCGAACATGAAGCGTTCTCCTGGCTTCGACGCGGCGGGCGTCGCCTACAAGTACGGGATCATCCAAGCCGGGATCGCCTCCGTCAAGGCCGCGGGCGGCGGCGAGTGCGCGCTGATCGACAGCCGCAAGATCTCGACCTACCCGAAGGAAGGCGGCGACGGCATCCACTACCACTGGCTGAAGACGAAGGACCCGGCCAGCCTCGCCGAGGGCCCGAAATGGGCCGCGGCCGTCGGCGTCGAGCTCGACGCGCTCCTGCCCTAGCCGCCGCTCGAGGCCGATGAAAGAGTCCCCCCCGATCCCCCGTGACGTGTGGGTGCTGGGCTTCGTGAGCCTGCTCATGGACGCCTCGTCGGAGCTCGTCCACAGCCTCCTGCCGCTCTTCATGGTCTCGTCCTTGGGCGCGAGCGCGGCGCTCGTCGGGCTCATCGAAGGGACGGCCGAGGCGACGGCCCTCATCACGAAGGTCTTCTCCGGAGCGCTCAGCGACTACCTGGGCAAACGAAAGGCGCTCACGGTCATCGGCTACGGGCTGGGCGCCCTGTCGAAGCCCGTCTTCGCGCTGGCTCCGTCGATCGGCTGGGTTTTCGGCGCCCGCTTCGTCGACCGCGTCGGCAAGGGGATCCGAGGCGCCCCTCGCGACGCCTTGATCGCGGACTTGACCCCGCCCGAGATTCGCGGCGCGGCGTTCGGCCTGCGGCAGTCCTTGGACACCGTCGGGGCCTTCCTGGGGCCGATCCTCGCCGTCGCCCTGATGCTCGCCTTCGCGGGCGACTTCAAGACGGTCTTCGGCTTCGCCGTGATCCCCGCGGTCCTCTGCGTCCTGCTGCTCACGGTCGGGGTGCGCGAACCGGCGCCCGCAGCACCCGCCCAGGCGCGCGTGCCGATCCATTGGCGGACCCTGTCGCGGCTTTCAGGCGCCTACTGGCGCGTCGTCGCGGTGGGAGGCGTGTTCACGCTCGCGCGCTTCAGCGAGGCGTTCCTCGTCCTGCGCGCGCGGCACTTCGGCGTGCCCGACGCCTGGGCGCCCGCCGTCTTCATCCTGATGAACGTCGTTTACGCCGCGACCGCCTACCCCGCGGGCAAGCTCGCCGACCGCGGGCACCAGCGGACTCTGCTCGCGGCCGGGATGCTGGCGCTCGTCGCCGCGGACGCGGCCTTGGCGCACGCCGCGGGAAGGCCGCTGCTGGCGCTGGGCGTCGCTTTGTGGGGCCTGCACATGGGTCTGACCCAAGGCCTGCTCGCGACTATGGTCGCCGCCGCGGCGCCGCCGGAGCTCCGCGGCACCGCGTTCGGCTTCTTCAACCTCGTGAGCGGCGTCTCGATGCTTGCCGCGAGCGGCCTCGCAGGGCTGCTGTGGGACCGAGCCGGAGCCCCGGCCACGTTCAACGCCGGGGCGGGATTGGCCGCCGCGGCGTTTCTCCTCCTCGTCCTCGTCCCAGACGCGAGGCCGAAGTGATATAATGACTGATGGCCGTCGATAAAAAATTCATCTTAACGGGCGCGAAACGGGTCGTCGATTCCAGGCCCATGTACGCGCAAGTCGTCGTCACCGACGACTGCAACCTGACCTGCTCCTACTGCGACGAATACACGCCGGGCGCGCCGATCATCCCCCTCGACGTGATGAAAAAGCGCATCGACAAGCTCGATGAGCTGGGCGTTCTCGTCTACGATTTCCTCGGCGGCGAGACGATGATGCACCCGGACATCGCCGAGCTCGTCCGGCACACGAAGTCCAAGCGCGGCGGCTCCAACCTCGCCACGATCATCACCAACGGCTTTCTCCTCACGAAGAAGAACATCCTCGACCTCAACGAGGCCGGCCTCGATTTCATGCAGGTCTCGGTCGACACGCTGCACCCCACCGACTGGTCCGACAAGTCCCTCAAATCGGTGCTTCCCAAGCTGAAGCTTCTGGCCGAAACGGCCAAGTTCCAGGTCGAGATCCAGTCCGTTCTCAACGAGGAAAACCTCAACAACTACGACGAGTTCCGCGCCACGCTGAAGGAACTGCCGTTCGCGTTCGGCTTCTCCATCATGCACGGCAAAGGCGGGCAGATCGCCATCAAAGGCGAGAAATATCTCGCGCTGCTCGACAAGTACGGCGTGTTCGAGGGCGTCAACTTTTACGGAGAGCACCTCAAAGAGATGCTCGCGGGCGACTTCTCGCGCCCGTGGAAGTGCCTCGGCGGCTTCAAGTTCCTGTACATCACCGCGGCCGGCACGATCCAGTGGTGCGCGCAGCAGCGCGGCGTCGCCTTTGATCTCATGACGACGACGCCCGAGCGCCTGCAGACGAACAACGTGCACAAGCCCTGCGAGGCCGGCTGCTCCCTCGGCTGCGTGCGGATGGTCTCCCACACCCTCGGCGAACCCCTGAAGACTTTCGGCGCGAGCGTCAAGCTCGCGATCGGCATGAGCAAGCCGAAGACGAAGGCTTGCGAACACAAGTCACCCGCCGCCGCCTGAAAAAGCCCTGGCGAAAAACCGGTCGGCCTGTTAGACTAACGGTCCGATGATCGCCGCTTTGGCCGCCGTCCTCTTGACGCCGCTCGCCTCCGCGAGCCCGCTGCGCGCGCCTCTTCCGCCCTTCGCGCCTGCCGTCGCCGCCCGCGCCGAGGACTTCCCTCCGACCTCCATGCTCCTGGGCGAAGCCGAGGATCCGCTCAAGGCGCTGACCGCCGAGGAAGACCTCCGCGACGCCCTGATCTCGCCCCCCTCGGCCGCGTGGCTCATGGGCGGCCTGCGCGCCTCCAACCCGGCCGACCGCCTCGCGGCGGTCCATTCCGCCGCGATCCCGCATCATGTCGCGGCGATCCCAGCACTCGCGGCCGTCATGCTCCGGCTCGACGAGAAACCCGAGATCCGCGCGGCCGCCGCCACGGCCCTCGGCCGCATCGGCGACGCGGTCGCGTCGCCCTCGCTCGGCGAGGCCCTCAACGATCCCATGCCCGCCGTCCGCTACGCGGCGGCCCTGGCGCTCGGGCGCCTGCCCGCCGACGGAGCCGCCACGCGCCTAACGCGCGCGCTGCGCTCGGACTCCTCGTGGTGGGTACGCTACGCCGCCGTCCTCGCTCTGGGCCGCACCAAGAAGGGCTTCGTGGTCGGCGCGCTCGAAGACTGCCTGCGCTTCGAGCCGAAATGGCAGATTCGCCTGAGCGCCGTGCGCTCGCTCCAGGACGTCGGAGGCGAGCGCGCCGTGGCCGCCGTCGGCTCGGCCTTGAAGGACAAGGACAGCGGCGTGCGCACGGCCGCAGCACTCGCCTTAGGTCACATCGGCGACGACGGCCAGCTCCAGGACCTCAGCGCCGCATTGAAGGTCGAGACCGACCTTTCCGCGCGCTCCGCCGAATCCGGCGCCTTCCGGCGCATCCTCGCCAAGCCGTAAGCGCCGGGCGCTAATTAAGGACGCGGTCGAGCCAGGCGAGGAGAGGCGGCCGGTACTTGGAGGCCAAGGAGTACAGCGCCTCCGTGTGGCCCTTGCTGTCGAGCTTCCAGAACTCCTTCGGGCCGGGAGCGACGTCGAAGAGACGGCGGCCCTGGGAGTACGGAACCACCGGGTCGCCCGTCGCGTGGAGCATCAGGAGCGGGACCGGTTTGCGCTTGAGGATCAGGCGCTCGGGCGCCCAGCGGTCGGAGATCAGAAGCGCGGACAGCGGGTACTGCAGCGGCCAGGTCAGCCAGAAGCCGCCGAGCTTGAGGCGCGCGACCTTGCGGTAGGACGCGAAGGTCGAATCGAGGATCACGCCGCGCACGCCCTCCCCCCCGTCGCGGTCAAGCGCCGCCAGCGCGATCGCGCCGCCGAGGCTCTGCCCCAGTACGATCAACCGCTCACGCGAGCCTCCGGCGCGCCCGCGCGCGACGCGCAGGGCCGCAGCGCCGTCCTCGATCGAGCCGGCCAGCGATTTCTCGCCCTTGGAGCCGCCGTAGCCGCGGTAGTCGAAGACGAAGACGTCGTAGCCCTCGGCCGCCAGCCAGAAGACGTTGAGGTAGTGGCTCGTCATGTTCTCGGCGTTACCGTGGAAGTGCACGATCACGCCCTTCGACGGCGTCGCGCGCGAGGGGAACCAGAGTCCGAGCAGTTCCGTGCCGTCGGCCGACTTGAAGCGCACCTCCTGCCAGCCGGTCTCCTTCGGATCCGGAAGCCAGCGCAGGACGCTGTCGGGCTGCAGGAACACGTTCGTGCAGCCCGACAGCGCCATGGCCGCCAGGAGCAGGAAGGCTTTCATCAGAAGTAGAGGTAGAACATGGCGCCCGCCTCGCGGTCCGGGACGCGGCGGTCGAGCGTGACGCGCAGTTCCATGTCGCGCGTCAGGCGCAGCGAATTCGACAGCCGGAGCCGCTGGCGCGCGGGCGAGCGCTGCGCGTAGTCGATGTAGGTCGCCTCGGCCAGGATCCGCCAGCGCGAGGACGCGTCGACGATGACGCCCGCGCTGCCGCCGGCGCCCGCGCGCCAGCCCTGCGCCAGGACCGGGCCGAAGCCGAAGTCGGCCTCGCCCATGACGAAGAACAGCTCGCGGCGCCAGGCATGGCTCGCCGCCGAGAGTCCGCCGCCCGCGTTGAGCGCGTAGTACATGCAGGACGCGCCCGAGCAGCCGAGCTCCTTGGCCTGGTCGACGCCGGTCGAGAGCTTCCACGACGGCTTGCGCACCCACGGGTCCCAAGGCGACATCGAGACGATGCTGACGAGGTCGAATTTCTCGACGTAAAGCTCACGGTCCTTGTTGTCAAAGCGCAGGCGGCCCGCGGCCATCTCGAGCTGCCCATCGGGGATATAGCCTTGGTCGAGCGACGAAAGATCGTGGAGGGCGGGGCGCAGCGTGATTTCCTCGAACGAGCTCCGGTCCGAGACGCCGAATCCGAGGCCTAAGCGCGTCGTGTCGTGGCCCGCCTCGAGCGGCAGGGGCCGCGGGACGTCGGCCGCCGCCGGCGGCAGGCCGAGGCGCCCGCGCGCGCGCAGCAGCGAGTGGATCGCCGTCAAGGTCTCCGTGCTCTGCTGCAGGTAGAAGCCCTTACGATAGCGCAGATAGTCGTTCGCCGACTCGAGCACGAGCGCCTGGCGCTCCTTCGGCAACGTCCCGAGGCCCGCGAGCTTGTCCTCCGAGACCTCGCGTCCGAGCCGCGTGGCGAGGGCGAGCTCGGACGCGGAGAGGCGCGCGCGCCGTGCCTTGATCTCGGAGACGAAGGACGGGCGGTACTGCGGCGTTCCCACCAAGCCCTGACGGTCCAATAAGACGCGCACCGTGTCGGCGGGGATCACGCCGAGCTTGAACGAGCCGCTGACGTCGAGCGTCTCGTCGGCCGCCTCGAGCAAGGTCAGCAGCTGATACGAGCAGTTCTTCGTGAAGAAGTAGTAGTTGAAATGGGTGTTGCCCATCTCCCAGCCGTGGCGGACGAGGTCGTCGATCTGAGCCTGCGTGAGGTTGAGCGGATAGTCCCACAGATCGCGCATCTCGAGGCTGCCGTACTCCTGCGTCTTCATGTAGAACGGCAGCAGCGAGTACTCTCCCTTGAAAGAGCCGTTCAGGCCCTTGAGCGTATAAAGGAGGGCGTTGTTCGTGTCCGGGGACGCCGCGAAGTTGATCGTATAGTCGAGCAGGGCGTCCCCCCCGCCCTTGTGGTGAAGGCGCAGAAACGTGTGGCCGTACATCGACGCGGGATTATTGAGGAACGCGCTCGCGAAGACGAGCGACGCCGCCCCGGCATCGATCGCGCCGCGCCAGGCCTCGAAATCGGGGCAGGCGCGCTCGGGCATCCGCGCTGGATCGAACGCGAGCTTCTCCTTGAGCCAGCGGTAGCGCGCGGGAAAGCGGCACTGCGGATGCTGGCCTTTCGCGGGCTCGGGCTCGAGAAACGCGGAGAGGTCGGCCTCGAGCTCGGCGGCGGGATTCGTCCGGCCGCCGGGCGCCAGGAAGAAGGCGGCGCCGTCCGCTTCGCTGCGCCAGCCGGCACCCGAGGGCTTCA
>JBBQVX010000045.1:0-26210 GCA_038211115.1 Elusimicrobiota bacterium
GGCGACAACAAGGGCGAGCTGCTCAAGCAGACCTATTTCCTCAACGAGAGCGGCGGCTTCAACCTCATGTACTTCGACTTCCGCTCGCACGGCGAGAGCGAAGGAGAGATCACGACGATCGGCGGCCTCGAGACGATCGACTTCGACGCCGCGATGGACTGGCTGCGCGCGAGCAAACCGGAGCTCGCGCGCCGTCTCGGCGTGTTCGGCTTGTCCATGGGAGCGTCAGTGACCATCGCGTCGATGCCCAAGCATCCGGACCTGCGCTGCGCCGTCGTCGAGAGCCCGTTCGCCGACTACCGCACCGTGTTCAAGCGCTGGGCGTGGAACCACATGCGGATTCCGTATTACCCTCTCGTCGCGCTGACGATGATCATCCTGCGCTCGCGCGTCCCGGCTCCGGAGATCGATCTGTTCAAGCCGCTCAAGGCCGCGCCGAAGATCTCGCCGCGCCCTCTGTTCGTCATCGGCGGCGAGCACGACCGCTTGATGACCCCGGCGGACGTGAAGAGCGTGTTTGCGGCCGCGCGCGAGCCCAAGCAGCTGTGGATGGTGCCGGACGCCTGGCACGCCAAGTGCCGCGAGGCCGCGGGCATGGAGTACGACACGCGCGTCATCGGCTTCTTCTCGCGCAATTTATGACCATGATCCCGGTCGTCCGCACGAAGAAGGCGCTCGCGAACCTCGTCGGCGGCTGGCGAAAACAGGGCCTCACCGTCGGCTTCGTGCCGACGATGGGAGCGCTGCACCCGGGCCATGCGGCGCTCGTGGAGAAAGCCGCTCGGGAGAACGACCGAGTGATCGTCTCCGTCTTCGTCAATCCTCTCCAATTCGGCCCGAACGAGGACTACGGCCGCTATCCGCGGGCTTTGCCCGCCGACCGCCGGCTCGTCGCCGCGGCCGGGGCCGACGCCGTCTACGCGCCTTCGGCGGCCGTCATGTACCCGAAGGGCTTCGGAGCTCACGTCGAGGTGGAGGGTCTCTCGGATATCCACGAGGGCAAATACCGCCCCGGGCACTTCCGAGGCGTGGCGACCGTCGTCCTGAAGCTGTTCAACCAGGTCCGCGCCGACCGCGCCTACTTCGGTGAAAAAGACTGGCAGCAGGTGCGCGTGCTCGAAACCATGGTCCGGGACCTCGACGTCCCGGTCAGGGTCGTGCGCGTGCCGATCGTGCGCGAGCGCGACGGCCTCGCGATGTCGAGCCGCAACGCCTATCTGTCGCCCGCCGAGCGGCGCGCGGCCCCCGCCCTGCGCGCGGCGCTCGAAGCGGGCCGCAAAGAGGCTCGCCGCCGGCATTCAAGGCCGGAGACGGTCGCCGCCGCGGTGCGACACGCCCTCGCGGGAACCGGGCTCAAGGTGCAGTACGCCGCCGTCTGGGACGGCCGCCTGCTCGTCGCCGCTTATCTGGGCCGGACCCGCCTGATTGACAACGTTCCGCTCTAAAGTTACGATAAACACTCCATGACGCAGAAAAGCCACGGTCACGAGAAGCACGAAAAAGCGCCCCCCGCGAAGCCCTCCTATAAGAGGTCGCAGTACTGGGTCGACGCCCCGCTGCAGCTCCAGATGGTCGGCTTCGTCGTCCTCCTGATCTCCGCGAGCCTGCTCCTGACCGCGTTCTCCGTATTCCGCGGGGTCCAGGAATCCTCGATCTCCTCCCGCCAGATCTTCCACTCCCTCGAGTGGATCAAGGGCGCCCTGCGCGCGCCGCTGCTGCTCGCGTCCGCGATCTCGCTGCTGGCCGGCGGCCTCGTCACCTTGTTCTGGTCGCACCGCTTCGCGGGCCCCCTGCGCGTGATCTCCGCCGGCATCGGCCGCGTGCGCCACGGCAACCTCGCCGTGCCCGTGCGGGTCCGGACGACGGACGCACATCAGGAGTTCGCGCGCGAGTTCCAGCTCATGCAGGACGAGCTGCGGAAGATGATCTCGGAAGACCGCACGCACCTGGCCGAGGCCGTCGTCCTGCTCGAGACGCTCGAAAAGAGAAGCCCGTCCGAGGAAGTCGCAAAGGCCCTCGATCACCTGCGCCTGGCCTGCGCGAAGTACCACCTCTGATGCTCGCCGCCGCGCTCGCGGCACTTCTCGCGACCCCGCTCCTCGCCGCCGACGCGCCTCCGGCTCCGCCCGCCGGCCCTCTCGCCCTCCTCGTCGATTCGTTCGGCGACGCCGGCGTCGAGACGCTCGCCGCGCGCGGCCTCATCGTGCTCCAAGGCAAGCCCGGCTCCCGCCGGCTGGCCGCGATCCACTGGAAGGCGCTCAGCGCGCTGAGCCGAGTGAAATCCTCCTGCCTCGCGCTGGCCTCCGCCGCGGACGCGCTCGGGCATGAGCCGGAACCGGCGGCCCCTTCGCTCGATCTCGCCGCCTGCCGCGCCCTTTCCCTGGACGGCATGATGACGCCGTCCCTGCACGCGCTCGCAGCAGCGCTCGAGGCCGCGCACGAGGAGCGCTGGGCGCTGCGCCTCGCGAGCGCTCCCCCTTCCGGCCTCCCGGGAAAGCCGAACGTCTTCGACACCGCGTGGGGCAAGGAGCTGATCGAGCGCGGCCACGCCGACGCCCTCGAGAATCCCGCCGCGTTGATCAAGCCGCTGTTCGACGAGCTGCTCTCAGGCCCCCGCCCGGACAAGGACGCCTCCGAGCTGCTCGCCGCGAAAGCCGCCGCCCAGGGCGCCGTCTCGCCCGAGAAGCTCATGGCCCGCGACGCCGCGAACGGGACGCTCTCCGAGGAGCTGCGCGCGCAGCTGCGCCGCACGCTCGTCAACGAGCGCCGGCGCTGGGCCGCCGCGAAGGCGGGCGCGGCGGCCTCCGGCCTCCTCGTACAGACGGCCGTCAAACGCGACCTCGAGGACTTACGCGCCGTCGCGAAGGCGCTGTCCTCGCGCCCGAATCTTCCCGAGGCGCTCGAGGCGGCGTCGAGCCGGACCGCGGCGACGGTCGGCGTCGTTCGCCTGCTCTCGGCCGGCCTCCACCTGCAGGAGTCGACGCGCCTGAGCCAGCACGAGCTCGGAGACGAGGCGACCGTCTCCGGCGCGTACTGGGTCGACGGCCTTCGCGAGAACGACTCGATCGACGTCGAGGAGACGGTCGCCGTCGACACCGAGCGCGGCTTCCCCTCCGTCTGGACGAACGTCGTCAAGCGCCGCAACGGCGGCCCGTACCCGTTCTCGCGCACCTTCAAGATCGCCGAGACGCGCGCGTTCGGCGTGCGCTCGCTCGTGTCGAGCGCGGGCTCGGCGATGATCGCCGAACGCGTCGAGGTGGTCCTCGCCCCCGATTTCGAGCTCGCGCTGGTCAAGGAATCCGAGGCCGCGGGCCTGCGCGCCTCCTGCCGCGCGAAGGACGCCGAGGCCGCGTACCAGGCCCTCGAGACGCTCGTCGCCGAGCCGGCCAAGATCAAGCCGCAGTACAAGGACCTCGCCGCCCGCGCCCGCAAGGCGAAGGAGGCCTCGAAGGCCGACGCCGAGACGGTCATGAAGCTCGAGGAGGCCCTCGCGGCAGCCCGCACCGATTCCGCCCCCCAGCTCTGCCGTTACGAGACCGGCCGCGTCGACCAGGCGCTGAAGCTCGCCCAGCAGCTGCCTCCCGGCTGCGACCGAGACCTGCCCGAGCTCCATACGCTGCGCGCGACGATCACGCGGCGCGCCGCCGATCAGGCCTGGTTCCTGAGCGCCTCTTCCGACGCCCGCTCCAAGCGCAAATCCTGCGACCTCGATGCGGCGCGCGCGCGCTGGTCCGAGTCGCTCGCCTCTCTCGAGGCCGATCCGGGAGCGCGCTGCGGACGCGTCGCCGAGGAGGAAGGCCGCGCGAAGTCCGATTTCGCGGAACTCACGCGCCAGATCGCGTGGCGCGAGTCGCTGCTCCAGGCGCTGACCAAAGCCGAGGCGGAGACCGCGCCGTCGCGCCGTCTCGAGCTTCTGCGGCCCGTGACGTCCCGGCTCGGCGCCCTCAACGCCGACTGCTTCTCGTCCGAGTCCCGCCGCGCCGCCTCGCTCACGGCCGCCGCGTCGAAGGCCCTGACCGCCCCCGCGGACAACGAGACGGCGGCCCGCCTGCCCGCGGACGTCTCGCTCGCCACCGCCGTCTCCGAAATCCGGGCCGAGCGGGCGCGCCGCCTCGAGGCGGCCACTGCCGCCGAGAAAGCCGCGGTCGAGCCCGCCGCGGTCCCCGCCGCCGAAGCCCCCAAGGCCGCGCCCGCGCCGGCCAAGCCTTCCGCGAAGAAGAAGCCCGCGAAGCGCGTGCCCTCGAAGACGAAGGAGGCCGCGCCGAAATGAAGCGGCTGCTCTCCCTTCTTCTGCTCGCCGCCTTCGCGCGGCCCGCCCTCGCCGCGAGCGTCCGCGCCGCGCGTCCCGGCGCCAAGCGTCCCGCCCGCAAGACGGCGAAGCCCGGCAAGACGCCGCGCTCCGCTCCCGCCGCCACGGCGGCGTCAGCGACTCCGGCCCCGGTCCCCGCGGCGGCACTCGACTCGCTCGACGAGATCGCGCTGTTCGGCCTCGGAGCGGACCTGTACGCCCAGGACGACGGCCTCCTCGTTTCCTCCGTGCGGCCCGGCTCGCGCGCGGACGAAGCGAGCCTCAAGCCCGGCGACCAACTGTTGCGCACGGACGGCGTCGCGGCGTCGCGCGCCGTCGTCGCGGCTCAGCTGAGGGCTTGGACTCCGGGCACGCGCCTGGGGATGATCGTCCGCCGCGGCCTCGAGATCCGCTCATTCGAAACCGCCCCGATTCCGCCCTCGCGCACGTACACGCGCGGCTCCCGCGACCTCTCCGAGCACGAGCGCACGCTCGCCTCCGAGCGATCCTCCCAGGCCGTCGCGGACGGCCGCGCCGTCGTGAAGGCCGTCGGCCCGCTGACCGTCCCCGTACGGGCCGACCAGGGGCTCTGGGTGCGCTTTCCCAAAGGCCTGCCCGCCGGCCTCAAGAAAGGAGACGAGGTCGTCGCCGAGGCCTCGACCGGCATGACCGCCGACGCGACGCTCGACTTCCTCGCTGTGCCTCCTGGCACCAAGCTCCGCGCGCGCGTTCTCGACGCTGTGGACGACGGCCAGACGCGCACCGTGCGGCTGGCTTTCTACGCGCTCGACCTCGCCGGCGGCGGCACCTACGCCGTTTTGGGCATGGCCTCCGCCGTCTCAGGCGATCAGAGCATGGCCCGCGTCGGCACGGGCGGAACGCTCGTGTCGGCCGCGCCGCTTCCCGACGCCAAGCGCCGCGCGCCCGAGCCCGTGCTCGACGCGGACGCGCGGCTGCGCGTGCGCCTGATGGAGCCGCTCGTCGTGGACGAGCCGCCGTCCTACTGGCGCACCGGCCCGGGACTGTGGGTCAAGACCGTCGAGGATGGCGGTCACCGTCTGTTCGAGATCACGCACGCGATCGCCGGCCGCTCGGCCGACAACGCGGGCCTCAAGGTCGGCGAACGCCTCGACGCGATCGGCGGTCGCTCGACCGACAAGATGGACTTCGCCGAGGCCATCGACCGTCTCTACGGCGCACCGGGGTCCGACGTCGAGGTCTCGGTGGCGCGCGGCAGGAGCGAAACGCTCAAGCTCAAGCGCGGCCTGCGCTGGTCCTCCGGCAAGTCCGCGCCGCTGCCGCTCGCCTACAACGCGCAGTAGACTTTCCAGCCCGTGCGCTCCAGCACGGCCGCGTATTTCCGCATGAAGGCCGGCGTCTCCGCGTCCGGCAGGGTTTCGATCTCGTTGTAGAACACTCCCTGATTCTTCTTCCAGTGCGCGATCATCGCGGGAGGCCGGTCGCAATGCTCCCGCATGAGCTCATCGAGAGACGCGGCCGAGGCGCACACGTAAAACTCCTTCAGCGTCTCGTTGGAGACCTCGAAGACGGTCACGTTCCCAGTGTAGACGGAAAAGGCCCTCGGATCAACAGCGGAATTACGAAGCTTTCACGCCCTAGAACTTAACGAGCAGCGAGAAGCGGAAGGCGTCGCCGAGGGCCCCGAACGGGATCCAGGCGAAGTCGAAGGAAGCCTTCTGGAAGGCCAGGCCGCCGCCGGCGGTCACGCCGGCCAGCCCGCCGTTGTCGCGGCGCGAGGACGTGAAGCCCGCGCGGAAGGCGCCCGTGATGCCCTCCGTGAGGACGTGGCGGGCCTCGCCGCCCAGCGCGACGTACGGATCGGCGTCGCGAGCCTTGCCGAGGTCGAGGTCGACGAGGACGTTCTTGGTGACGGAGACCGCGGCGGCGGCCGTGATCGTCGTCGGCAGGGGGTCGCTCTCGCTCGCCGTGTAGCCGATGCGCTTGCCGACGTTGCGGATCGAGACACCGAGGCTGACGGGCTTCTCCGAGAGCGGATTCATGCGGTACAGCGCGCCCAGATCGGCCGCGAGCGCGGCGCCGCTGTAGGAGTCGATCGTCTGATTGATGATCTTGCCCGTGACGCCGAGGCTCAGGCGGTCGCTCGCCGCGTAGGCGTAGGTGAACGCGTAGGCGGAATCCGCCGAGTTGAAGGTGCCGACCGGCAGAGTCGAGTCGCCGGTGCGGCGCTCGATGTCTCCCACGCCGAGGTAATAGATCGAGAGGCCGAGCGCGTGCTTGTTGCCGCCGGTCTCGATGCGCTCGCGGCCTTCGGCGCGGCCGAACGGAATCACCACGGCGAGGCTCTGATAGCTGACGCCCTGGAACAGCGCGGAATGCGCGCCCCCGAGCTGGGGCCGCTGCAGGCGGACCAGGCCGGCGGGGTTGTAGTAGGCCGCGAAGGCGTCGTCGGCGATCGCGGTGAAGGCGTCGCCCATCGCGCCCGCGCGCGCGCCCGCGCCGAGCTTGAGGAACTGCGCGCCGGAGGTCCCCGCCGCCGACGATTTGGCGCGCGCGGAGCCGGCGGAGGCGAGCAGCGCCAGCAGCAGCAGGACGCCTCGGTGATTTCTCACAGGCCGCTCCCCTTGATGATCGCGATCTTGAAGAATTTGCGGCGGCCGCCATGGATGACCTCGCCGATGTAGACGCCGCTGGCGACGGTCCGGCCGGAGTCGTTCGCGCAGTTCCAGGGCGTGTAGTAGGTCTGCCCCGCGGGCACGACGCCCTGCTCGATCGTGCGGATCTTCTCGCCCGCGACCGTGTAGATGTTATAGCGAAGGTCCTGCGCCGTGCCGCTGAGCGGAATCGACGCCCGCAGCATCGTGCCGACGAACGGCGCATGAACGCCGCCCGAGCCGAACAGCGTGCTGTTGCGCGCGATGTTGGAGTGCGTGATGCAGTCGGCCGGGTTCGGGAAGTTCGCGACGGCGATCTCCGCGCCGCCGAACGAGACCGTCGAGGTCGCCGTCGGCGTCGAGTCCAGCACGACGAAGGTCGAGAAGTGGTCGACGCTGACCGTGACCGTCTTGTTGACGCTGTCGAGGCGCCGGTTCGTATTCTCGAGGACGAAGCGGCCGAGCACGGCGTTGTAGAACCAGACCTGGATCTTGTCGTCGGTCGTCGACGTCGAGGTCGCGAGGTTGTAGGAGAGCGTCAGGTCCGCGCGCTGCTTGAGCTGGTGGCGGATGCCGGCGGGCAGGAAGATCGAGTAGAACGCGGAGATCGGATTCGCACCGCCGACCGTCGTCGTGGAGGCGGCCTGCGTACGGTACTTGCTCATCGCGGCCCACATCTCGGACGGGAAGGCGGACGGGACGTCGGCGACCTCGAGGGCGGCTGGCGCGTAGCCGACCGCGGCGATGCTGAGCGCCTTCGCGAGCGCCTGGTCTCGGCCCTTGGTCATCGAGACGTTGACGGTCGTCGTCGGGTTGGCGACGACGCCCGCGTCGGGCAGGCTGTCGGAGCCCTCGCCGAAAGCGCCCGGCGGCAGATCGATGCGAGACCGCTCGTCGAGTCCGAGCAGCTCGTCCTGCGCCGACGGATTCATACCGACCGAGCCGCCGTTGATGTTCGACGCCCGGCCGTCCGCGGCCGCGTCGAGGCCGGCGTAGAAGTCGAAGACCTTGTCGATCGCGAAGTTGTCGCCGGTGCGGGGGTCGACCTCGCTCGCGGAGGCGCGAACGCGCATCGTGAAGCGGGTCTCCGACGGCGCCAGCGAGTACGTCCCGGTCAGGCGGCGGCGGTCGCTGGAGAGAAGGCGCGCGGTCAGCGTTCCGGTTCCGTTCGGCGGCGCGAGCGCCGACCCGGCCTGCGTGAAGGTCGAGAGCGTCAGGATCGCGGTCAGGTCGTCGTCGTTGGCCGTCTGCTGGCGCAGGGGCTTGAGGCAGTCGATCTGCACGGCGAACTGCGTGCGCGCCGCGTCGAGAGCCTTGGCCGTGCCGAGGCAGTCGAGCGCGGCCGGACGGTACGTGAGGTTGATCGTCTTCGTCGTGGAGGAGTCGGCCGCGGTGAAGACGACGCCCGCGCCCTCCGGCGGGAAGGAGACCTCCCGGCCTTTCAGCCCGGAGAGCAGGACGATGTTGTAGTTGACGCCCGGCTTGAAGCCGGAGATCGTGTACGCGCTGACGGTCTTGGCGACGGCGTCCGTCTCGACGCTGCCGACCACGAACTCGCCCGCGCCGAAGTTCGCGGCCGCGACGCCGACGACCTCGTTCGAGTTGGGCGCGGTGCCGTCGGACTTGAGGATGCGGCCCGTCGCCGTCGCGCCGCGCGCGAGCGTCAGCGGGCCGACGGCGGTGTTCGACCCCGTGAAGATCGAGAACGACGACCCGATGACCTGGACCGACGCGTTGTAGACCGCGTAGCCGAGGCTCGTCGCGTGCAGCGCGTAGACGCCGGTCGAGAGGCCCGGGATGCTGAAGAAGCCGCTCTGATCGGTGGTGGCCTCGATGTCTCCGAGCGGGTTGTTCGGCACGACGCCGACGGGCTGGAGGTTGACCGCCCCCGCCGGAAAGCCGCGCTTGTCGCCGAACGGATAGCTGAGCGCGCCGCCCGTGGCGAAGTCGGCCACGACGAGCTGGCCCGTCACGACGACCGACAGCGGCGTGAGCAGGAAGTTCGCGCTGGTCTGCGTCTGGAGGTTGACGTTCGAGAGGGAGACCGTGCCGTAGTACTTGCCGTCGCTGGCCTGGTTGCCGTCCCGGGGCGCCGCGATCAGGTTGAACTGGTTGGAGACGAGGCTCGACACCCACAGGGAGTAGAGACCCTGGGAGTTGGTGAAGGTCTGCACGACGAGCGCGTCGCCGCCGAAGGACGGGCGGGCCGTGACCTTGATGTTGCCCAGCGCGAGGCCGGTCGCGGTCGATTTCACGACGCCCGTGACGGACTGGCCCTGGCCGAGCGCGATCACGCCGATGTCGCGGATCTCGCCGGGCGTGGGTTTGAGGCCGCCGATCGTGACGGGCGCGTAGTTCTGGCTGCCGTTGGAGAGGAAGTTCGGATCCCACGTCGCCTGCGCCAGGCGCAGGTCGTAAGAGACGTCCGGCACGAGCGGCCCCACGCGGAAGAAGCCGTCGGCCTCGATCGGGCGCGCCGCGACCGAGGAGGCCGCGGCCGCGAAGCCGCCCTCCGTCCACGGGTTGGCCGTCGCCGTGATCGCGAAGTTCGGGGCGAGCAGCGCCGCGTTGTTCGCCGTGATCAGTTCGCCGGTGCCGCCGTCCTTGAGGCGGCCCGTGAGGTAGGCCGCGCGCTGCATCAGCACGTCCTGGCGCACGAGGTTCGACTGCAGGCCGGCCGGGGACAAGGCCGGGTCCGGGAACTTGATCGGGCGCCCGGCGTACTTGATCGGGAAGATGAGGCCGCGCACGGAGAGCGTGTAGAACTCGCCGGCCGGGAGGTTCGCGAACGAGTAATCGACCGAGCCGGACTGCTGGCCGAGGTTCAGGTCGCCGAGGTAGGCGAAGGTCGAGCGCACGATCTCCTGGCGCCGGTTGAGGACCCGGATATCGAAGACCTGCGCGTCCAGCAGGCCGCCGTCGAGCGCGATGCTGCCGGAGACCGAGTAGCCGTTGGAGACGGTCAAAGTCACGCTCGAGACCGACGCCCCCGAGACGCTGATCACGCGGCCGACGGAGGGCGCGATGATCGCGCATGTCGCGCACGAGCGCAGGTCCGCCGTGCGCACGACGTAGACTCCGTTCGGGCAGTTCGGGATCGTGTAGTCGCCCGAAGCGTCGAGGAAGCCGACGCGGCTCGAGATCGGATCGAACACGGTCGAGATCGCCACGCCGAACGCGTCGATCTCCTGCCGGGTCGCGGTCACGCGCGCGGTCGTCGAAGAAAGGCCCGCCGGGTAGTTCAGCGGCTTGATGAACGGCGCGTTGAGTGCGATCTTCTCGTTCGTGTTGAAGAACGTGTCGGTGATCTGGTTGATGACCCGGCCCGAGATCGTGAACGTCGACCCACGGAGGTCCGACGTGAAGGAAACGGTCGAGCCGTTGACGCTGGACACGGTATGCCGTGACGACTGCCCGGTCGTCGTGTGCAGCATGCGGACGTCGATCGTCTCGGTGGTGGCGCCCTGGACCTTAAACGTCGCCGACGAGACGCCCGGCGGGCAGTAGCCGGTGGCGCCCGAGGAGCCGTCGGCGCACAGGAAGTTGGGCAGCGCCGTCGAGGTCTCGACGAAGTAATGGCCGACCTGATCCGGGTGCAGCGACGCGATCGTGACGCCCGTCAAGGTGACGTTCGTGAAGTCCGTGCTTCCGGCGCGGAGGAGGATCAGGCCGGAGATGACGCCGGAAGCCGGCGCCAAGGTGAAGTTCTGCGTCGCGGGCGGAAGGACCTTGATCGGGAAGCCGCCGGTCGGAGCCGTCAAGTCGTAGTCGGCGTTGGCCTCGATGTTCGCGTACAGCTGGTAGGTGGCGCCCGCGTCGAGGCCGCCCAGCGCGTAGCTCGCGGCGTTGGCGCTGACGTAGACGACCGTCGAGCCGAAGTTGAACGAGCCCGGCGACCAGGCGTTGACGAAGATCCGGGTGCCGTTCGGGGCGACGGCGGAAATCACGCCGGTGATCGAGGCCCCCGCGCCGAAGTCCGGGAAGTTCACGCCCGACACCGCCGCCGTGCCGGCGACCACGATGGGCCCGGTGGTGACCGCGCTCAGGCCCTGCGTATTGGCGCGCAGGAGATAGGCGCCGGCGTCGAAGCCGCTGATCGAGTACGCGGCGTAGGTCGAGCCTCCCGCGATGAACGCGCCGGCCGACAAGCCGGTCGTCGCGACGGCCGTCGACAGCGCGATTCCCGTGACGCCGACCGACTGGCCGCCGGGAGGCGCGGGGTTGCCGGCGCCGCGGCCGACGAAGCCCGAGATGACGGCCTTCGGCAGGAAGGCGGGGAGATCGAGCCGCGCGCCGTCGGGGCCGACGTAGACGCTGCCGGTCGAGCGCGAGAAGCCGCTCAGGTCCGCGAGCACGGTGTAGGTGCCGACCGGGACGTTGAAGCCGAGAAGGGTCTTCGCGATGAACTGCTGGGTGGAGCTGTCCCACTGCCCGCCGTCGTCGAAGGTGGTCGTCCCCGCGTTGAGGCGCATGGGTCCGTAGAAAGTCGCCGACTGCTGGGCGGCGGTGGACGGGCGGACCTGCAGAGAGCCCCACTGGACGGCCGCGGAGGCGGCCACCGACGGATCGAGCGACGGGACGACGATCAGCTTCGGCGCGCGGCTGATGAACAGATCGAGGCCGCCCGCCGCGTTCGAGGACACGAGCACGCCCGGCGTGCGCGGAATGAAGGAGATCGCGGCGCCCGCGCCGTTCAACACCATGTCCAGCGCGCCGTCGACGAAGTCCGGGCGAGACACGTTCAGCCGGTAGGAGCCGGCGCCGAGGCCGGGCAGCACGTAGCCGCCATCGCCGTCCGTCGCCGCCGTGAAGTAGCCCGCCGGCCCGTAGACGCGTAGCTGCGCGCCGGGCAGCGGCGGGTTGGGCACGGTGCCCGGATCGAAGACGCGGCCCGCGAACTGCGGCAGGGCCACGGTCAGGCGGATCGCGTCGTCCTTGACGCCGCCGCCGCCGAGCTCCACCCGGCCGTAGTAGAGGCCGTTGGGCACGCGCACGCCGCCGCTGATCCACGGGCTGAAGCGGCCGTCCCACGCGATCTCCCCCGCGTTCGGCTGGCCGAAGCCCCAACGCTCCCAGACCGCGGACGGGCGCTCGCCGGACTTGAAGGGCAGCGACGAGATCAGGACGTGCCAAGACTGCTGCGGGTCGCCGAGCGTGAAGTTCACGAAGATCTGGTTCGGCTGGCCGTTGGCCCCGAGCCCGACCGAAGCGCTCGACAACGCGACGCCGCCCGACGCCGTGGACACGGACACCGAGGTCAGGGCGTTGGCCGGCACCGCGCTCACGCCGAAGTAGTAGGTCGCGTCGTAGAGCAGGTTGTAGTGGACCTCGAGATTCTTGAAGCCGGTCGACTGCGCGAGCACGTAGAACGACTTCGAGGACTGGCCGACCTCGAAGTCGACCGAGACCGCCGCGGCCGTCGAGAGCACGGCGCTCGTCGTCACGCCGACCTCGGCGTCGGGCACGAACGTGACGCCGTTGAAGCGCTTCGTCCGGAGATCCACGGTCGCGAGCGAGCCGACCGCCGCGCGCGCGCCGCAGGCGTCGCGCGACTCGAGGCGGCGGACGTCGGACAGCTCGCCCTGCTTGACCGAGAAGTACGGCTCGTCGAGCTGGACGTACTGCGCGGCGCCGGAGACCAAGGCCAGAGACGGCGACCCGAGGAACAGCGGCTGCGGCGCCGCCGTGTTGTTCTGGACGGCGGAGACGGTCACCGTCGCGGCTCCGACCGCGCAGGGCGCGTAGAAGTTGGACCAGACGAAGACCACCTGCTGGCCCAGGACGAGGGGGCTCGTCGGCGTCACGAAGGCCGAGGGGCCGGAATACGTCACCGCGCCGAAGGCCGCGGCCGTGCTCGCGACTGTCACGCTCGAGCCGGCGGCCGAGAAGACCGGGAACGAGAAGCCGGGCGGAGCGGTGAAGCCGATCTGCCCGGTAGCCGCGACGCCGTTCGGACCGACCGTGTAGACGACGACGAGCGTCGCCTTCTGGCCCGTGACGGCGTAAGTCGAGGACAGCACCGCCGTCCCCTCGCCGGCGAACGCGCCGCCCGCGGTCTGCCCCGGGTCCTTCAGCGCCACGTCGATGCCGACCAAGGTCTGTCCGACCGGGGCGAACACCTGCTCGGCGCCTTGGCCGTGCGGGGCGAAGACGCCTCGAGGCTCGTCGGGCTGCAGCGCGAAGTCGCCGTTGACGTCGAGGAAGCCGCGCACGTAATAAGGAACGCCGCCGGGCACCGCGACGTCGAACGAGCCGGCGCCCGTCGGCACCACGCGGCTGGCGATCGGGTGGCCCGTGAATTGGCTGTTCGACCAGAACTCGAGCACGAGCGAGCCGGTCCGGGTCCCCGCGTACGAGGCGGTCCCGGTCATATACGCCGCCGAGGCAGCCGAGGCCGACGACGGAAGCACGGCGATCTCGACGCCGGAGACGACCTGGCCGGCCGCGAGCAAGATGGGGCTCGGGACGCCGCCGGCGCCGAAGACGCCGGAGTCCTCGCCCGCGTCGGGCACCTGGTTGGCGTTGACGTCGATGAAGGCCCCGAGATAGTAGGTCGAGCCCACCGAGAGGTCGCCGAACGCGAAGGCGCGCGTGCTCGTCAGCACCACGCGTCCGGCCGCCGTCGCGCTCGAGAACACGGGCGAGGCGAACAGGCCGACGATGACGGCGCCGCCCTGGCTGCCCGCGTAGTCGACGCGGCCCGCGATGCCGCCGAGGGCGCCCGCCGAGCCCGATACGGAAAGCTTGAACTGGCCGAACGAGCCGGAGGCGTAGGCCTGCGCGTCGATCGTGTACAGGCCGTCCTCGGGCAGCACGTAGTTCGAGATGAGGGCGTTGCCACCCTCGCCGTCATCGTCGCTGTACTCGAGCCAGCCCCCGTCGGGCCCGTACAGGTCGAGATAGGAGTCGTAGAAGCCCAGCGCTTTCAGGGCGATCGTGACCGGCTGGCCGCGCGTGCCGCGGAAGGTATACAGCCGGCGCGGGGCGCCAGCACGGTCCGGGGAAGTGCAGTCCGCCGCCGTGAAGGACTGCACGACGTCCACGTCGAAGGCGACCACGCGCCGGTCGCACAGCTGGACCGGGTCGGCCAAGGTCAGGTCGTTGCCCGCGGCGAACTCGACGCCGACGAGCGTCGTCGCGCCGATAGGCTCCCCCGCTTCCGGGCTGAAGCTGCCGTTCGGGTCGATGAATGCGCGGACGTCGTAGAGGCCGTCGGGTACATGGTTGAACAGGAATGGCGCGGTGCCGCCGAACGCCGCCGTCGCGAAGCGGATCGGCACGTCGGAGTAGGCGGAGGTCAGCGACATGCGTACCGTGCCCGAGGTGACGAGCGAGCCGCCGTAGGAGACGACGCCGGAGATGAAGTCGACCGCGTTGGCCGTCGTGATCGCGACCGGCGCGATGAAGCCGCTCGCCGAGCCGCTCCCATTGCCGTTGAGACGCACGGTGCCCCAGTCCAGGTTATTGCCGTTGTTGATGGCGCCCGTGACGAAGACCTGCGACGAGTTGTAGACCGCCAGGCTGAAGCCGGTGTCCTCGCCGGTGTTGTTGTTGCCGTCGAAGAAGCGCTGCGCGGTCAGGTTCAGCGATTGGTCGTAGCGCAGCAGCATGTAGTCGCCGGCGCCGGTCGTGCTCTCCCACACCTCGAACGGCTGGCCGCTCGCCGGATCGAGCTGCAGGTTGCCCAGGCCGCCGCTGAAGTGGACCTGGATCGGGCCGTAGGAGGCCGACGCGGTCTGCGTGATCACCGCACCGGACACGTCGAACTTGTAGGTCCGTGCGGTGTCGCCGTTTTCGACGAACGCGAGATAGAGCGAGCCGGAGTCGTCGACGGCCATGCTGACACCGCCGCCGCGGCTCGGTCCGCCGAGCGCCGTGATGTCCTTCGAGGTGATCAGATTCATCGTCGAGGGCGTGTTGAACCTGAGCAGGAAGTGTACGCCGCGGTCCCCATCGTTCTGCTGGTTGACGATGCCGTAGACGACGAAGTACGAGCCGTTGGGGCTCATCGCGACGCCCTGCACGCGCGACTGGCAGTTCGAGCACGTCCCGGAGAACGAGCCGGCGGTCTGGATGGCGAGCGTCGCCGGGTTGATCTTGAGCGCCCGGAGCTGGTTCGTGGGGATGTAGCGGGAGGCCGCGAAGAGGTAGCCGCCGTTGTAGGTCAGCCCCTCGAGACCCTGGTAGTCCGGAATCTCGTTGTAGTTCAGGACCGCCCAGTTGGCGTCGTACTCCGTCAGGGTCGCCGTCGATGCGTTCGAGTTCGGCTGCTCGATGCGGTCGTCGACGAAGACGCTGCCGGCGTTGTCCGTCGCGAAGCTCCCCAGATGGAGGTCGTCCTTGCCGCTCGAGATGACGGCTGTGGACAGGACCAAGCCGTTCGAGCTGTACCGCACGGCCCAGGCTTCAACGCCGCCATTCTGCGCCGTGAGCCCGAGGACGATCGGCTGCGGTCCGTAAGAGGTCGTCGAGTCGATCCTGACGATCGCCGCAAGATCGGTCGCGCCTCCGTCGAAGCGCGCCCCGCCGGCGACCGTGAAGGAACCCGTATAGGCGTTGACGCTGCCGCCCTGGCCCGGATCGGAGATCGTGCCGCCGAACACGTGCTGGTCGGACCTCTCCTGAGTCACCTCGACCCCGTTGCCCGAGTTGAGGACGCCGTGCGCGTGCGCGGACGGGTTGTACACGCCGACGCCGGTCGGGTCGCGGAACGCGTCGAGGTAATAGGTGCCGAACGGCAGGCCCGGCCGGTCGAACTGGAACTCCCCGGAGCCCGGGACCGGAGCGGGCACCGTCAAGGTGTACAACGGAGAGCCGTGGCGGCCCGAGTTGTTGAAGAAGCGCACGTACAGCGAGCCGGACTGCGTGCCGAAGTAGACCATCTCGCCGCGGATGCGCCCGGCGGCCAGCGCTCCGCCGAGGCTGCCCGGATCGAGCACCCCAACGTCCACGCCGTAGGTCGGGTAGGAGCCGAGGCCGCTCGAGACCTGGACGGGCGGAGTGCCGCCGAACGGCTCACCGTTGTCGCTCTGCCCGTTGCCGTTCGCGTCGAGGAACGCGTTGATGTAATGATCCTTGGCAGGGAGGAAGCTCAGGTGGTACGCGTAATCGGTCACGCCGCCCACGCGGGTGATGATCTGCTCCGCCGGCTTGGCGAAGCCGATCTGGGCGACGGGATACGCGCGCACGACGATGTTGAGCGCCGATGAGCTCCCGGTGTAGCGTACGGTCCCGAAGACGGAGCCGTCGGGAGGGTCCGTGAGCAGGAGCTGGACCGTCGTCAAGGCGTGGTTCGTCACGAAGATCGGCGGCGGGTTATCGAACAGCGGCGTCCCGACGTAGGCCTCGGTCGAGCCGGCGGCCGCGGGCTCGCCGAGCGCGTAGTCCGGGCTGTTGTTGAGGTTCATGTCGATGAACCCGGCCATGTAGTAGGTCGAGTCTCCCTGAAGGCCCGAGCGCGAGAAGTAGCCGGTAGCGGGGAGCACGAGCAGATAGTCGACGCTGCGGAACTGCGGGTCGTGGGACAGGCCGATTATGATGGGGCCCGTCGAGGCGCCGGTATACGTCACGGTGCCGGCGACGATCGCCGTGCCGAAGGCGCCGGCGCCGGCGTCCCGCACGATCAGGCTGATCGTCGAGGTCGCGTTGACGAAAACCGTGACCGGAAACGTCGAGATCGCGGACTCGAGGGCGTCGGGTTGCCCGTTGCCGTTCGAGTCGACGAACGCGCGGACGACGTAGTCGGTGGCCGACGGAAGGAACGAAAGGGTATAGACCCCGCCCGGAGCGACGGTCGAGAAAGCGACGATCTCGCCGATCGAGCTGCAGCCCGGGCAGGCGGAGCGCCCGGCCTCGACGCGCAGGGCGCCCGGAGCCGTACCTTCATAGAGCGCCGCGCCGCGGACGGTCCCGACGGCCGGATCGGAGGCCGGGAGGATAAACGGCGCCCCGAGGGCGAAGCCGCCCGCGATCACGACCGCCGAGGGCGAGCTGGCGGAGACGCCGTACTGGCCGGCGGGCTCCCCGGCGTCGCGCACGCCGTTGCCGTTGGAGTCGCGGAACGTGCGAAGGAAGTACGTCCCGTCCGGCAGGCCGGGGAAGGTGAAGCCCGTCGACGCCGCGGCGGACGCGGTCGACGTCAGGATCGGCAGCGCCAGCGGATTCGCCGAGTTGAACAGCTGGGTATAGACGAGGCCCGGCCGAGCGCCCGCGTAGGTCACGGAGCCCACGGCCGTGCCGGCGAAGCCGCCCTCGAGACGGATGTTGAGCTTGAAGACGCCGAAGCCGTTCGGCTGAAAGCTCGTGAGTTCGGCCAGGTAGATACCCGCGGAGGACAGAGCGACGGTGAGGTTGGCGCCGCCCACGCGGTTGTCGCGCCCGAACACGTGTCCGTCCGGGCCCAGGAGGATAAGATCCGTCGCGAAGGTGGTATCCGTGGAGACGGCCAGGTTGATCTGGGTGCCGACGCCAAGGGAGCCCGGCAAGCCGCCGCCCGCGGCGAGCGCGAAGAGGACGGTCGTAAATCCGGGGCCTTTGTCGAGCGCCGGGCAGACCCCGTTCTGCAGCAGGCCCGTGACGAAGGGCGCCTGCAGAGGCGCGCGCCCGCAGATCGTCGCGTCCGCGCCGGGCACTGCGTTGCCGTTGACGATCGAGATCGGGAACGGCAGGTTCAGGCCGCCGAACGCGCCCGCGGGATCCGAGAGCGGGTCCTCCACGCCGTTTCCGTTTAAGTCACGGTAGGCGCGGAGGTAGTAAACCCCGTCCGGCAGGCCGGTGAACGTGTAGCTCGAGAGCGCCCGCTCCGCCACGCTCGGAGCCGAGAAGGACGGCTGCGTGCTGAGGCGCACGCGGTAGTCGCCGGCGCCGGGGGAGTAGTCCCGGATCTGTCCCGAAATCGAGCCGCCGGCGCTCGCCGCGGCCGACACCGTGCCGGACGGAGCGGACAGGTTGCCGCCGAGGTCGCGGGCGCGCACGACGTAAAAATTGATGATCCCGGGCAACGGGAATAAGTCGACGAACGACAGCGTCGAGGAGGAGAGCCCGAGCGGGGTCAAAGGCGCGAACGCGGCCGTCGGCGACGTGGCGCGCGAGACGACGAAGGCCGCCAGATCGATGAGGTTCGAGCCGTTCGCGTTCTTGGTCGGCGGCGCCCAGGAGAGCGCGATCTGGTTGAAGCCCGGAACGGCCACGACGCCCGCCGGCGCGCCGGGCGGGACGGTATCGACCGTAACGCTGAAGTTCGCCGTGACCGACGACGCCACGACGAGGATGGCGCCCGTCTGGCCGCGGTCGGCGCTCGCGAGCAAAGTTCCGTTGCCGGCGAGGTTGATATAAGCGCGCACGAAGTAGGTCCCGGAGGGCGGCACCGGCAGGTACCACGGCTGCAGGGCCGCGCCCGGAAGCGCCGCGGAGGAGACGCGCGGAAAGAACGTCGTCGCGCTCGTTGAGGCCTCGATCACGAAGCCCTGTCCGAGCGCCGACTTCTGCGCGCCGGCGTAGCTCAGCATGCCCGACAGCGACGGGCCAGCGAGCGGCAGGGTCACGGTCGAGGCCGCCGGGCTAAGGCTCGAGGTGACCCCGCCGCCGTTCAGCGCCAGGACCGTCCAGAAGTAGGTCGAGGCGGGAGCCAGGTCGTTGAAGAAGCCGGTCGAGGTGCCGAGGAAAACGCGCGCCATCGAGCCCGTCGCGGCCGTCGCGCGTTGCAGGTCGTACGTCGTTCCGGGCGGATTCGTACCGCCCCACGAGACGAAGGCGCCGGTCGCCGTGACCGCGACGAAAATCGGAAGCGTGGGGATCGTCGCGAACGTGTAGACCGGGCTGGATAGCGAGGTCGTCGTCGAGACGCCGTTGCCGTTGGACGCCGTGATCGACCGGATCTGGGACGAGGTGTTGTTCGGCAGGGTGTCGAAGTAGACGCTCGCGCTCGCGCCGAGCGTGGCGAAGACCGAGTTGTTCGCGCGGCGCAGTAGATAGCCGGTGGCTCCCGGAGAGAGGTTCCAGCTGAATGTGATCGTGCTGACCGCCCCGGGCGCCCCGGGCGTCGCCGTAAAGAACGCGGGGGCCGCGGGCGCCGTCAGCGCCGCCAGCGAGAAATCGAGACGGGCGGTGCCGCCGGAGGGCACCGCGATGGCCGCGAGCCGGGTCGTCTGCTCCTCGCCGGCCGACGGCTGGCCGTCGGAGTTTTTGTCGAGGAAGGCGAAGAAGGTATAGCCCGTGGCCGGGCGCAGCAGGCCGAGCTTATAGGGAAGCCCCCCCGCCGGCGCGCCGCCCGGGGGCACCGGAACGAAGATGCGGCTCTCTGTCGTGTAGCCCGGCGTGCCCGGCAAGCCGCGACCGGCCTCGACGATCAAGGCGCCCGTCGCGCCGGGTAGCAGCGTCGCCGCGCCCTCGATGGCGCCGTTGTCCTGGAGGCTGAACGAGACGCCGGGGATGGTCGAGCCGCCGACGACGTAGACGGGCGTCATCGAAGAGGCGAACGTGCTGAGGCCCGCCCCGGGCACGCCGAAGTAGCCGAGCGGCTCGGAGCCGTTCGGCTTGCCGTTGGCGTCGCCGTCGCGGAAGGCGACGACGTAGTACGTGGCCGGGGCCGGCAGGCCGCTGATCGCGTAGGCGCCGGCGGGAGCCGTGCTGCTGAAGCTGCCGAAGAAATGGACCTCGCCGGTGAAGTCAGTGACCGTCGCCACCCCGACGTCGAACGCGCCGACGCCGAGCACGCCGGAGTAGGAAATCAGGCCGGTGATCGCGCCCGTCGCCTTATACATCGTCGCGTCGAGGTAAGACGTGGCGCCCGCCGACACGTGCGCCTCCTGCACGCTCAGGCCGTAGTCCGAGCTCGATCCGTGCTGAACGGACAGATCGTATTGGCCGGGAGGAAGGCCGCCGATAAAGTAAGGATAGGACGACGACGCCGCGACGCCGAAGCTCGTCTGGCCCATCGGGCTCGAGCCGTTCAAGCGCGCGAACACCGTCAACGTGCCCGCGACGTTCGGGGTCGAGTAGAACACCTGTCCCGAGAGCGCGCCGACGCTCGAGCCGGAGGTCACGAAGCCCGCGAGGATCGCTCCGGAATTATCGGAGTAGGCGCCGACGAAGTCGTTGATTGCCAGGCGCAGCTCTCCGCCGCCCGGAGACGGGAAGGCCGTCGTCGAGGCGCCGATTCGGACCCACGGGGTGCTGGTGTTGTTCGGGCTGTTGAAGACGCGTCCGATCAGCTCGCCGCGGTTCGCCGCGGGCAGGACGGTGTTGAGTCCGGTCGTCCCCGGCGCGCCGTCCGGGCCCGTCGGAGCGTCGCCGGGCCCGGTGCGCCAAGAGCCGGTGGACGTCACCGAGATCATCTGGCCCGTGAATACGAATGAGCCCGTCGGCGTCCCGCCCTGCAGGTTGTCCGTCGCCGTGGCGCTCGCGCGCACGACGGCCAGGATCGGGAGCGCGCCGGTCTGGAGCGGGAAGCTCGGCGTGAACGAGAAGGTCCCCGCCGACAGCGTGTAGCTCGTCGCGGCATCGATCATCACGCCGCCGGTCCCGTAGCCGAGACCGGAGTTGTTGACGTCGAGGGTGACGAAGACGAACTTCGGAGTGCCCACGGGGAGCGAGACCGGCTGGGCCAAGGTGACCGTGTACGTGGCGGGGCCGAGGGTGAAGATCGGAGCCGAGCCGCGCAGACTGTCCAGGGCCGGATCAAAGAGCCCGTCGCCGTCGTCGGCCCAGACCCCGAACGACGAGCCCGGGTTCGGCAGGGGGCCGCCCTGATAGCGTACGCGCAGCGCGGACAGCTCGGCTGCGCCGCCAGCGGAGATGAACCGGGAGCGGATGAGCGGGTTGTAGCCGGCCGCGCCGATCGCGCCCAGATGAACCGCGGCGGTGGTCAAGGTCACCGTCCCGCCGGGCGCGGGGTTGCCGCCGAGGATGCTGAGACCGACCGTCGTCGTGCTCAGGGAGGTCACGCTGATGGGCATGATCGTCGCGGAAGCCTCGAAGGTCTCCCACGAGCCGTTTCTGTTCACGTCGACGAAGGCGAAGACCGCGCTCGAATGAAGCACGCTCCCGAAGTCCGCCGGCGTCGGCAGCAGGTAGGCGGGGTTGGCCGTACCGCGCGCCTGGCGCGTGCTGATCGAGAGGTTCGGAGGGCCCTCCCAGGTCTCGACGATCAGCGGCCCGGACTGGCTCGAAGCGTTGGTCACCGCGCCGGCGACCGCGCCCCACGGCTTCATCGTGACGTTGATGCCCGACGGGGCACCGGCGCTCGGAATGAACACGGGCTCGGAACGGAACTCGCCCACGTGGCCGAAGCCGCCGCGCGGGGAATGGGCGCCGGGCTGGCCCGCGGCGTCCACGTACGCGAAGATGTAGTAGGTGCTCGGCGCCCGCAGGCCGGTGATTACGTAGGCGCTGGGGCTTCCCACCAGCGACTGCGGGGTCGCGCCGCCGCCGCCGATGCTGGTGTTGTCGACGCCGTCGGGCGAGGTCGACGCGATGACCCGGAACGTGCCCGTGTCGCCGGGCAGCGACGACAGCGTCCCGGTGATCGTCGCCGGCGTGCCGCCGCCGTCGGGGATCCACTTCACGACCGCATTCGGATCGTCGGTGCTCGGCGAGCCGAAGCTGGTGCCGGACGGAGTGATCGAGGCGTTGAACGTCACGCTTGAGCCCGACGGCAGCGCGGCCACGAGCCCGTACGGCGTGCGCGCCGGGGGGTTCGCCGACCAGTTGTTGAAGACATAGGCCACCGGGACGCCCGAGTAGAGACGGACGAGCGGCGAAGTCGAGGAGCTGAAGCTGCCGAACGTCAGGTTGTCCATCGCCAGGATTGTCGGAGTGCTGAGCACGATGTAGTCCGAGCCCATCAGATTCGTCGAGCCTGACAGGCTCACCGTGGCGTTGTCGACGCGCATGTACCACGCGGTGGACGGGCTCGCGCGGCGGATTTCGGCAGAACCGCTGCCCTGCAGGCGCGCGCCCGCCTGGAACTCCGCGCCGAGCCCGAGCTCCAGCGCACCGTTGAGCGCGAACGTCGCCGTGTCGCGGACGACCAGGCGGCCCTTCACGGAGAGGACGTTGGTCTGCCCGCCGGAGGCGACGCCGACGTCGAAGGTGCCGCCGCGGATCGTCGCGTCGCCGTCCACGGTGAGCCGGGCGTTGAACTGGTACGGCGGCGGCGTCAGTCGGATCGTACGCGTGTAGGCGGTCGAGACGAAGAGCGAGGCGAGCGCCACGTTCGGGATGTTCCAGTCGCAATCGTACGCCGACGAGTCGAAGACCGCGGTCTCGCCGGGGAACGGGCGCCCGCCGACCCAGTTTGCGTTGATGTCGGCGCTGTTCTCGAAGCCGAGGACGCCGCCGAGCCAGACCTTCGAGGTCGTCGCTGGCAGGACGTCGAAGGACGCGCGGATGAACCCCGTGTTGCCTGTGTAGTTGGCGTCGTTAGCGGCGACGTACAGCGTGCCGGAGGCGGACGCCGTGATCGTCGAAACCTGCCCGAGCAGCAGCCACGGGCTCGAGCCGATCCGGCCGACGAGTGCGCCGCGGTTGAAGGCACCCAGGCCCTCGTTCGGCGGAAGGCCATCGGCGTTCGTCGACGCCGAGACGTTCCACAGGTCGCCGGGCTCCGTCTTCGCGGACACGCGCTGCCCCGCCTGGATGAACAGCCCCGTGTCGAGGCCGCCGCTGTTGACGGCGCCGCTCACCGGAAACGCGAAGTTGTTGACGCCATTGACCGGGTTGGCGTACACTTTCACGCGCACGAGCGACTGGTTCGAGATCAGCGGGAAGGAGAGGTCGTTGTTCGGTACGCCGAAATTGCCCGGCTGGAGGAATCCGAACGACAGCTTGCGCCCCGAGGGTGCGCCGGTGAGGCGCACGGTGAAGTAGAAGCGAGTCGACAGGCCTGGGCTCAAGGTGTTTCCGCCCGGGAGATAGGCGGTCGCGGGCAACCCGCCGCCGGGCGGGCTAAAGCCCACCGAGGACACGCGCACGTCCGTGCCCGGGTTGAAGACTCCGTCGCCATCGTCGAGCCAGAAGTCGGCTGAGGCGAGGTTCGACGGAAGATCGCCGAACACGCCGAGCTGGAAACTGCCGAACGTCGCGGGCGAGATAGACGCGATCATGTCCAGGTAAAGCACGGGGACGTCGCCGCTCGTGCCGTCGATCGAGACAGGCGCGGTCGACGTGGCGACGACCTCGACGCCGGACGTGAAGGTGGGCACGCGGTAGCGTCCGAGCCACGGGCGGTTGCCGCTGGGCTCGATCTGACCGACGACGTACGCGTTGCGGGTCGGCAGGTCGAGGGCCAGGCCCAGGGCCTGGTCGTTGGCGCTCCCGCCCGAGTTGAGCGTGGAGCTCGACAGCAGGCTCAGCGAGTAGTTGTACTCGCCCAGGAAGATGTTCTGCCCCTGCGCCCCGGTGTTGGTCCCGCCGGCCAGGTAGACGCGGTTGTTGTCGACCGCTATCCCGTAGGCGGTGGAATAGCCGGGTCCCGAGCCCTGGAAGGTCGCAGTCTGCAGATGGGCCAGGCCCAAGCTGAGCTTGGAGAGGTAGATCGAGCCGATCACGCCCGTGGTGTTCAGCGTGCCCGCGACGAACAGGAAGCTCTCGCTGGGGTCGATCTTGAGGGCGAAAGCCTGGTCCGAGTTGCCGCCACCGCCCGCGACCGTCCGGCTCGCGATGAAGACGAGGTTCGGGGCGAACTTGCCGACCCACAGGTCGGAGGACGTCGCCGGCGCCGGCGCGACCGAGCCCGCGACGTACAGATCGCCGCTCGAGTCGGCGGTGATCCCGTTGCCGTTGTTCGCGTCGAAGCCGTTGAAGAAGGTCGTGCTCGACAGGAAGTTCAGGGAGGTGTCGAACTTCGCGATCAGGACCTCACTGTTGCCGCCCAGGAGCACGGTGCCGGCGACGAACAAATTGCCGCCCGACATCACGATGCCCGTCGGGCCCGAGATGTACGTCGGAACGGGGATGTTGTAGGTGCCGCTGCTGATCAGCGTCGCCGCCGAGGAGAACTTGCCCATCCACAGCAGCGAGCCCGTGCCGTTCTTCGAGGACACGCCGACGACGTACAGGTTGTTGGAGCCGTCGAGCACTGCACCCTGGGCCATGTCGTCGCCGTTGGCGGTGCCGTTGTAGGTCGCGCTCGAGAGGAGGCCCAGGCTGGTCTGGCTCCAGCGCGAGATCAGGATATCCAGGCCGTTGGCGCCTACGCTCGTGAAGCCGACGGCGTACACCGTATTGCCGCCGTAGACGACCGCGTTCATCTGGCCCGTGGCACCCGACGCGAGCGTCGTCGAGGCCAACAGCGGGATGGGGTTGGCCGCCGCGTGCGTCGCCGACGGCAGAAGCGCCAGCGCCAGCCCGAGGGCTGCGAGGACGACGTGCGGCTTGAACGAAATGCGGCGGCTCTCGATGCTCTCGGTGGTCACGGGCTCGGGGTTCCGTGATACGGTGCGAACGCTACGGCTGAGTATAACACCCTATTAAGGTACGCGCTACGTGATATCCGTCACAGGGACGTCTACGACTGGGCGAGTTCCTTGCGGCGGAGCTCGGCGACCGCGCGCAACGTGCGGGCGACGGTCGGGTTCTTCTTCAGCATGCGGGCGAAATCCTTGGCGTGCAGGGCGAACAGGCGCGAGGGCTTGGTCGTGCGCACCGTCGCGGTGCGGGGCTGGCGGAACAGCAGGGACATCTCGCCGAAGAACTCCCCCGATTTCAGGGCGGCGACGGGCTTGTCCCACCCCTTCTTCGTCACCTCGACGCCGCCTTCGTAGATCAAGTAGAAGCCGTCGCCGGGGTCGCCTTCTTCGCACACCACTGCGCCCTTGTCGAACCGCACGAGGGCCATGTAGGGGAGGACGCCGGCCAGATGCTTCAGCGACAGCTTCGAGAAGAAGCCCATCTTCTTCAGCCCCTTCTCGAGCCACAGGTACTCCTTCTCGCCCATCCCGTCCAAAACGATTCCGTCCATGTGTTTGCCCCCCTAGTATTCGTAAGCGACGCCGATCAGGTAGTTCATCGCCCGGTACGTATACGAGTAGTTCTTCTGATATTTCTGGTTCGAGGACGCCCAAAGGACGTTCGTGCGGAAGGTCATCGTCAGCTTGGGCGCCAGCGGGTAGCCGTACGCGAGCGAGAAGATCCAGCGGTCGTGCTTCTGCTTCTGCGACCCGTACACGCCGACCTCGTCCTGGACGAGGCGGCCCAGGTAGCTCTGCCTCGTCCAGCGCAGGGACATCGAGGTCCAGACGGGCGCCTTCTTGTCCCCCCACGACAGCGCCGCCCCGGGCCCCAGGCCGATGACCCAGTAGCTGTAGGAGTCGCTCAAGAACTTGGCGAAGTTCGGATCGAAGGTGTTCTGGTTCGAGCGATTGTAGGCCAGGTTGAGCCCCAGGCTCAGGTCGAGGCGCCCGTCGCTCCCGAACACCTTCACCGGGACGGGGTGTCCGGCGGAGCCCGCGAAGGACTGCAGGAAATCGCGCCGGCCCGAGTTCTCGAACTGGCCCGAGGCGACCACGATGCGCTGATCGATGAAGTCCTTGTAGAGCAGGGAGTACGACCCTTGCAGGACGACCTTCGGATCCGTGAAGGGCCACGGGCGGCTGCCGGACGCGGACGCCTGCCAGTTCCAGGTGTCGAGGACGTGCTTCGAGGCGAGCTCTCGGCCGAGCGGGTCGCCGAACGGGTCCACGCCCGAGCGCGACTCGAGGGACTCGTAGTTCGGAAACCTCACGCGGTACACGTCGAGCCCCGCGCGGGCCGAGAACGGCTCCTTGTAGACGTTTTCGAGCTCGACGCCGGCCGCGATCTTCTCGTAGTCGAAGAGGCCGTGCCCCCAGGACTCGTCGCGCGTCTCTTTCAGGAACTCGCGCTTGTAGCCGACGGACGGCTTCACCCGCCACGTCGAATCCTGGAGCTTGCGGATGCCGGTCACGGAGAGGGTGTGGTCCATCTGCTGCTGGAACAAGGTCCCCGCGCCGACGCCGTCGTCGACGCCCTTGGTCCCGCGATAGCCGACGTTGTACATCGGCAGCAGGCTCCAGCGGTCGTCGAGCTTGACCAAGCCCGCCGCCGTCACCGCCGCGTTGCCGCCGAGGTTACCGCGCTGACCCTTGAAGAAATACTGGCCGCCCGACAAGGACGCGTTGAGGACGGGCGCCCACTCGACCGCGGACGCGGGCAAGGCGCAGACGAGCATGACGGCAGCGAGTGAGAGGGGTTTCAGCACGAGAGAACGATCAAGGAATCAGTCCGGATTGGATGAAAATCTTGGGCTCGACTACTAGGTCTATTTTCCGGCC
>JBBQVX010000046.1:0-25781 GCA_038211115.1 Elusimicrobiota bacterium
CCGCCGGTAGTCTTCGCGCAGGCTCTCGAGGGCCGCACGCCGCTCGGCGAGGTCCGAGGGCGCCGCGTCCCGGGCCGCCCGGCCGAGCGCGTCGGAGGCGAGCCCGAGAAGGCGCACGAACTCGGAGCCTTTCGGGCCGAACTCGGCGTCCGCGGACGGGCTCCGGCCGAACACGGCCTCGAGGCGCTTCGCGTGCGCCTCGGCGGCGGCGCCCTCGCCGGCCAGAATGCGGCAGAGCTCCGAGGTCCCGCACGCCCGCGCGCCGCCTTCCTTCCAGGCCTTGCGGAAGGCGGACAGGCCGCGGCAACGGTCGCCGGCCTCGTCGGGTCCGTCTTTTTCCGCGACGCGGCACAGGCTCTCGTCCCCGAGGATGCGGCGGAAGCCGTTCTCGCACGACGCCACCTGGCGCGGGTCGATGTAGCGTGGGCTCGACTTCGCGCAGGCCCGCGCCGGATCGTCGAGGCTGCGCGCGACCTCGGCGCAGAAGAGCCGCGCGTCCTGGGGCGTCATGCGCGGCTGTCGCGAGAGGTTGTCCTCGCAGGCGGCCGGGAAGAGGGGGTCCTTCGTGATCAGCGCGCGCGCGAACAGCGTCTCCGAGTACCACTCGCGGCAGGCCTCGTCGGCGGCGACGACGTTCCCGGAGAAGGTCTTCTTGAAGACCGCCAGCGGAGCGCACAGCTTCGGATCGCGGGCGGCGAAGGCGCGGGCGCGGAAATACCCCTCGAGGTCCTCCGACGCGTAGTCCCCGAGGAGGCGCGACTGGTCGGGCGTGAAGGTTCCGGAGGAGAGGCCGCGCATCAGCGCGTCGAGGGCTCCTCCGGGAGGGAACGCGGGCAAGGCCGCGGCGAAGGAGGCGACGGCCTGGACGGAGGCCAGCGCCGCCTTCGCGCGCTCGAGCGCCGCGTCCGCCTCGCGCAGGCGCGCGGCCGCGCCGGCTTTTCCGGGGCTTGCCGCGCCCTTCGCCGCGAGCGCGGGGCCGCAGCGCTTCGCCGCCGCCCGGAGCGCCGCGACGGTGGGGGCCGGCGGCGCCGCGGCCTCGGCCAGGCGCGCGAGCTCGGAGGCTTTCGCGGCGACGTCGCGCAGGCAGGCGCCCGCGGCGGGGGGAAGGCCCGCCTCGAGCGGCAGGACGGCGTCGACGCTCCGGACCACGGCGCGGGCGCTGACGGCGAGGCCCGCGGCGTCCCCGTGCTCGAGCGCGTAGCCGATCATCTCGATGCGCCGGGAGATCCAGGACCACGCCTGCTCGACGGAGGCAGGATCGTCCCGCGAAGGCAAAGTGGGGACGACGACCGCGGGCAGCGGGGCGGTCAGCGCGTTGAGAAACGCCAGCAGGGACTCCTTCTCGTCCTCGCTCAGATGCAGGGGCCCGAGCAACGCGTCCCGGCCCTCGGCTTCGTCCCCGCCGCGGTCGTAGAAAGACACGACCTCGCGCAGCGTCTCGAGGCTCCCGTCATGCATGTAGGGCCCCGTCAGCGCGACGTTGCGCAGCGAGGGCGTCTTGAACGCGCGCCGGAAGCCCGCTTGCGGCAGGACGTCGGCGCGGCCCAGGTCGACGATGCCGGGAAGCGGCTTCAGCCCGACGTTGTGGAAGTTCTCGTCGGAGAAATTCGCCGTCGCGTGGCAGAGGACGCAGCGCGCCTTCCCGGTGAAGAGCAACAGCCCTTTCCGGGCGGCGGGCGCCAGCGCGGCGGGGTCCTTGAACGCCGCGTCGAAGGGGCTTTCGGCCGCCGCGAGGTCGAGCGAGCGCACGTAGGCGGCGATCGCGGAGGCGATGTGCTCGGCCGTGATGCCGGAGAGTCCGTAGATCTCGGAGAACTCATCGACGTAGCCCGGAACGCCGTTGAGCTTGCCGACGAGCGTCTTGAGATCCTGATTCATCTCGATCGGATTGCGGATGGCGGTGGCCGCGGCTTCCTCGATCCCGTGCGCGCGCCCATCCCAGAAGAAATCGTTCTTGTAATGGATTCCGAGTAAGGTCGGCGTATTGCGCCTGCCTTCCTGATGATTGAATCCGGCCGCGCGCGCGCGGCCGTCCGTCCAGGCGCGGGCGGGCTGATGGCAACTGACGCAGCTCACGGCGTCGTTGGAGGACAGGCGCGGGTCGAAGACGAGCTGCTGTCCGAGGCGCACTTCGGCGGGGGAAGGCCGGCGAGCCTGGCGGGGGTAAGGCAATTTGCTGTCGATCTTGGCGAGGGCTTCGGAGAAGGCGGCGCGCTCGTCGCCGGAGTCCGCGGCGGCGGCGAGCGCTGGCCGGAGAAGCGTCAGCGCGGTCAGTAGTCCGAGTCGCCGGATGCGCCCTCGCATAATTTTAAAAATAGCATATAATGCGGGAGCCTCATATAAGGAGCCATCATGACCAAACGAGCCCTTTCTTCCTTTTGCGCGGCGGTTCTGATCGCCGCCTACGTCCGCCCGGCGGCCGCGCAGGCGCTGCTGCAGCGATGCGAAAAGCCGATCGCCGACGCGACCGCGGTCGTGGACCAGGTCGTCGCGTGCATCGAAGGCCTCGCGAAAGAGAAGTCCGTCCTCGCGCGGACGAACCAGCCCACGGAAGGCGCTGAACGGATGATCCCGAAGCTCACGCCGATGCCGGCGGACGTCAAGAGCGCTACGGCGGTCGAGCCCCTGAGATCCCGGCTGCTCGCGTACTACACGTACACCGCGGCCGTGGCCGGCGATTCCTCCCGCTGCGAGCCCCTGTCGCTGCTGAATCTGCAGGAATCCTGCATCGACAACGTGCGGCAGCTCGGGTTCTTCCCGGCGCTGATGGGGACCGCCGAGCAGTTCTCCGCGGTTTGCCGCGGAAACGCCCCCGACGCCATCGCCAAGTCCGCGGAAATGCGGCCGGAAGACGTGAAGACGGCGCGTCAGTACGAGGGCACTCGCCGCGCCCAATGCTGCACTCTGGCCTGGGATACCTTCAAGGATCCGAACGCCTGCGCGAAGATGGTCCCTAACTGCATCCCGAGCCTCTCTCTCTGCCGCGCCCACTACGCGAGCTTCAAGGGCGACCCCTCGCTTTGCGCGTCAATCCAGACCGACGGGAAGTCCGGCTGCCGCGACGCCGAGGACTGCCGCTCGAAGCGGGAGCAGTGCCAGGGCCAGGCCGCGTACAGCACGGCTTTCAAAGCGAAGGACATCTCCCGTTGCGGGACCTCGAACGTCTGCCGCGTCATGATGGGCGAAGGAAAGCAGGTCCTCGCGGAAATGGAGCCCGGGCTGAAGGCTCCCGCCGCGCAGTGGTTCTTGAAGGGCGAGTGGACGGCGAAGAAGCGCGTGAACACGAACACGGTGCCGAACACGGTCCAGAAGATCGCCGTGACGATCCCCGGCTTCACGTGCGAATATCCGGTGGGCACCGAGGCGAACCGCAAGGTGCCGGCGGCCGCGATCAACTCCGCGCACTCCTGCCTGGCGGACATCGAGCTCGCGTTGTCGAAGATCGACATCGAGACGGCCAAGGGGATCGACGCGCGCGAGGAAAAACTGGCGCGCCTGAATCTCCGCGTCGGCACGGCCTTCGACTCCGCGGTCGTCAAAGCTCCCGTGGGCGCGGCGCCGGCGAAGCGCCCGAAATGAACGCGGGCCGCTAGCGGCGGTCGAGCTCATGGAGAGGGCGCCCGACGACGTCTCGAGCATGCTCGAGGTCGTCTTCAACGTCGGGCGTTCTTCACGCCACGGCCTTCGCCGCCGCCGGATCTTCGGCGCCTTCGCCGCGAAGAGCGGGATTCTCGCTTCGCCGTCGACGGTCACCGGCGCGGCGGAAGCCGCGCGGCGCGCGCGCCGTCTCCGCCTCGCCGGACGCGACTGCGAAGCCGCGGCGGGATTCGAGCGGGCGTTGTCCCTGGACCCCGCCTGCGCGCAGGCGCTGGCTTGGCGCTGGGAGTCGCGCTGGACGCGAGGCTCCTCGTTCTCGGACATCGAGCGGGCGATGCGGCTCGAACCGGAGGAGCCCGTCTGGCGGATCTGGCGCGGTTTGGCCGGGCTCGCGCGCTACGAGGGACGGCAACCGGCGGCGGAGGCCAAGCGCTTTTTCGCGGAGGCGCTGGCTCTCCGCGCGTCGCCGCTCGCGTGGGCGGGCCTGGCGCTCGCGGAATTCCGTTCCGGACGCTTCGGGGCCGCCGCCGCCGCCGCGACGAAAGCCCTCGAAGGGGAGCCGGGCCAGGGCTGGCTCCATCGCCTGCGGGCCGGCGCGCGCCTGCGCGGTGGCGACGAGGCCGGGTTCCTCGCCGACTGCCGCGCGGAGACTTTGCTCGATGAGGGCGTCGGCATGCTCGCCGAGGTTTTTCCGACGGCGGACCGCCGGCCCGCGCCGCGCCTGCTCGCCGCGGCCGAGCGCTTCCTGGCGCGGCGCCCGAACGCGCATTGGATGCTCGTCGTCAGCGGCGACTGCCGGCGCTCTCCGGAGATCAACGACTTCGCGGGCGCCGTCTCCGACTTCGAACGCGCGGCGGCCTTGAAGCCCGACTGCGCCTTCACGCGAGCTTACCTGAGCCGCGCGTTGATGGTCGGCGGCCGGACCGGCGAGGCGCTGAAGGCGATCGACCGGGCCGTGCGGCTCGCGCCCGGCTCGGGCTGGCTTCGCGTCTGGCGCGGCGAGCTGAAGCGGCGCCTCGGCGAGCACTCGGCCGCGCTCGCGGATTTCGACGCGGGGCTGCGGCTGGATCCGGACTACGAGATGGGCTACGCGTGGCGCGGCGGCGCGCGGCGGTCCCTCGGCCGGACGGCCGGGGCTCTTGAGGACCTCGACCTCGCGGCCGCGCTCGATCCGAATTACGCTTGGACTTTCGCCGAGCGCAGCCTGACGCAGCGCGCGCTCGGCCGGACCGCCGCCGCGCTCGGCGACCTGGAAGCGGCCGTCCGGCTCGATTCGAAATACGCCTGGTCCGCCCGGGCGGAGCCCGCCGCCGTCGCGGCTCTCGACGCCGAGATCAAGGCCAGTCCGCGGAACGCGTGGGCCTGGGCGTGGCGCGGGGAGACCAAGCTGCGCCTGTCGGACGCCGCCGGCGCGGCGCGGGATTTGAGGAAGGCGGCGGCTCTGAATCCGCGCCTCGGTTGGCCGCGCGTCTGGCTCGGGCAGGCTCTGCTGCGTCTCGGCCGCCCGAAGGAGGCGCTCGCGGCGTTCGACCGGGGCGTCGCCCTCGACCCAAGCTATCCGCCGGCGCTGGCCGAGCGCGGGCGTCTGAGGCTTCGGCTCGGCAAGGTCCGCGCCGCTTGGTCGGACTTAAGCCGCGCCGCCGCTGCGGGCCCGCTGGCGGCTCGCATCTGGCAGTCGAAAGGGGAGGCCGGACTTCGCCTCGGACGCTGGGCCGAGGCCGTCTCGGATTTCTCGAAGGCGTTGGAGCTCGAGCGGGGCTGGCGCCCGCGCCTGGGCCGCTCGGCGGCCTACGAGCGCCTCGGCCGCCAGGAGAAGGCTCGCGCGGACCTCGCGGTCCCTCTGACGGAGGCCCGTCGCCTCGCCGAGGACGGGCGCGGGGCGGACGCGGCGATGCTGTGCGCGGAGGCGCTGGCGCTCCATCCGCGCTCCGCCGCGTTCCAGGCCGAGCTTCTTCGCCATCTCGGCGCGTTCGGCGACGCCGTCGCCGCCGGCGCGCCGCCCGCTCCCCCGCCGGACGCGGCGTGGGCTCCGGCGCCGTCCTGGACCTTCGCGTGGCGCGGCGCGCTCGCGCGGCGCGAGGAGCGCTGGCGCGACGCGCGAGCCGCCCTCGACCGCGCCGTCGCGCTCGATCCGGACTGCTTCTGGGCCCGCGCGTGGGCGGGGGAGCTCCGCTTGGCCCGGGGCGAAGCCGCCGCGGCGTTGCCGCTGCTCTTGGAATCCGTGAGGCTCTATCCCGCGTGGGCCGATTCCCAATGCTGGCGCGGACGCGCGCTCTGCGCGCTGGGTCGATGCGCCGAGGCCCAGTCCGCCTTCAAGGCCGCGCTGAAGGCCGATCGGCGCCACGTCTGGACGTGGATCGCGTCCGGGATCTGCAGCGAGCGGCGCGGGCGCGCGGCGGAGGCCCGCCGGGCCCTGCAGCGCGCGCGAAGCCTTGCCCCGGCGCTGTTCCAGGGCTAAAATAGAGGTATGAAGCTCGAGGAAGTGGTGCGGCGGGCCCTGTCCCTGGAGAGCGGCGCCGCGGTGACGGACGCCGACGGCCCCGGGCTCCTTCCCGGGTGGGACTCTCTCGGCCACGTCCGCGTCCTGACGGCGGTCGAGACGGCCTACGCCCTGCGCTTTGACGTGCGCGACATCGCCAAGGTCAAGCGTCTCTCCGACATCAAGGACGCGCTGCGCGCCCGTGGCGTGACAGGGTTCTGATGCGCTCTCCACTCGCCTCGGCGGTCTTCGACGCGGCTCTGCGGGAGCCGGGCCGCGACGCGCTCGTCTTCGGAGGACGCGCCGTCTCCTATGGAGAACTCGCCTCCCGGGTTCGCGCGACGGCCGGCCTCCTCGCGAGCCGGGGCGTCGTCCCCGGCGATCGCGTCGTCCTTCCGGCGGCGGCGGCCCCCGAGTTCGTCTACGGCTATCTTGCCTGCCACGCGCTCGGCGCCGCGTCCGTGCCCATCGACTCGCGGCTGCCGGCTGCGGGGCTCGCCCAGATCGTCGAGCGCATACGGCCGCGGCTGGTGCTCGCGCTCTCCGAGCTGGACTCGCGCGCCCCGGAGCGCGACGCGCTCGCCGACGTCGACCCTGACGACGTCGCGGACGTGCTCTTCACGACGGGAACGACCGGCTCGGCGAAGGGCGTGATGCAGACCCACCGCAATATCCTCGCCTTCGCGCGCGGACGCAACGCCGCCGTCGGTGCGTCGCCGGATGACCGCGTGCTGATTCCACTGCCGCTCAACCACGGCTTCGCCCTGGGCCGCCTGCGCGCCACGCTGCTCGCTGGTGGGACCGTGCTTCTCGCCAGCGGCTTTCTGCCCGACGAGGTGCTCGGCGCCTTCGAGCGCTCCGGCGCCAACGCCCTGTGCTGCGTGCCGGCCGGGCTCGCCGTGCTGTTTCGCCTCACGGGCGACGCCCTGGGAGAGCACGCGGGACGGCTGGCCTACCTCGAGACCGCGACCGCGCCGCTCTCCGACGAGCTGAAGGCCCGTCTGCTCGCGCTTCTGCCCGGGACGCGGCTCTACAACTCTTACGGACTGACGGAGACGACTTCGACGATCGCCTTCGTCGACCTGCGCGCGGCGCCGGATAAGCGCGCGTCCGTGGGCCGCCCCGTCCCGGGCGTCGAGATCTCCGTGATCGACGGCCAGGTTCGCGTGCGCGGCGAGCACGTGATGAAGGGCTACTATGGGGAGGTGGAGCGCACGCGCGAGGTTCTCGTCGACGGCTGGCTCGTCACGAACGACCTCGGCGCGCTCGACGCCGACGGCTACCTGCACCTGACCGGGCGCCGCGACGACCTGATCAACGTCGGCGGCCTGAAGGTCTCGCCTCTCGAGGTCGAGAACGCGCTCAAGCGGCATCCGGGCGTCCTCGACTGCGCCTGCGTCGGCGTCGTCGATCCGGCGGGCCTGAGCGGCGAGTCCGTGAAGGCCTTCCTCGTCGCCGCGGACGGCGCCCCGCGGCCCGAGCCCGCGGAGCTCTCCGCGTTCCTGCGCCGCAGCCTCGAGCAGTACAAGATCCCGGGGCAGTTCGCCTGGGTCGACGCCCTGCCGAGGACGCCGCTCGGCAAGCTCCAGCGCGCGACGCTCAAGGCCTCATGAAGAACGAGCCGATCGCCGTCGTGGGCATGGCCGGGCGCTTCCCCGGCGCGCGCGACGTCGACGCGTTCTGGCGACTGCTCTCCGGCGGCGTCGACGCGATCACCGAGGTTCCGCGCGGCCGCTGGGACGTGGACGCGCTCTACGACGCGGACTCCTCGGCGCCCGGAAAGATGTCCACTCGCTGGGGCGGCTTCCTCGACGACGTCGACGGCTTCGACGCGGCCTTCTTCGGCATCTCGCCTCGGGAGGCCCGCCGCATGGACCCGCAGCAGCGGCTGGCGCTCGAGCTGGGCTGGGAGGCGCTCGAGGACGCGGGGCAGACCCTGGACGGCGTCGCCGGCACCGGCGCGGGCGTCTTCATGGGCGTCACGCACTTCGACCACGCGCTCGCGACGTTCGCCCGCCCGGCGGAAATCGGCGCTTTCGACCTCGCCGGCACCTTGTTCTACTCGATCGCGGGGCGGCTGTCGTACTTCCTGGACCTGCGCGGCCCGAGCGTCGCGCTCGACGCCGCCTGCGCGTCGTCGCTGGCCGCGGTGCACGCCGCGTGCCGAAGCCTGCGCGACGGCGAATGCCCGCTCGCGCTGGCCGGCGG
Organism: Elusimicrobiota bacterium; assembly: GCA_038211115.1. GTDB lineage: Bacteria > Elusimicrobiota > Elusimicrobia > UBA1565 > UBA9628 > GWA2-66-18. The sequence goes on from JBBQVX010000046.1 coordinate 8,285, forward strand.
CGTCAACCTCATCCTCGATCCGGCGTTCTCGATCGCGTTCTCCAAGGCGGGCGCCATGTCTCCGCGCGGCCGCTCGCGTTCGCTGGATGCCGGGGCCGACGGCTTCGTGCGCGGCGAGGGCGGAGGCGTCGTCGTCCTCAAGACGCTCTCATCAGCGCTGCGCGACGGCGATCCGATCCGGGCCGTCGTACGCGGCACGGCCTTCCGTCACGGCGGGCGCAGCTTCGGCTACACCGTGCCCAACGGCGCGGCCCAACGCGACCTGATGCGGGCGGCGCTGGCGGACGGCGGCGTCGACGCCGGGAGCGTCGGATGCGTCGAGGCGCACGCGACGGGCACCCCGCTCGGAGATCCGATCGAGATGGAGGCGATCGCCGACGTCTACGGCGCTCCCGGCGCGGGCGGCCCCTGTCTCGTCGGCTCGGCGAAGACGAACATCGGGCATCTCGAGTCGGCCGCCGGCGTCGCCGGCCTGATCAAGGCGATCCTGCAACTCGAGCGCGGAGCCGTGGCGCCGTTGCTCCACCTCGAGACGCTGAACCCGAAGGCGCCGTGGGACGGCACGCGGCTCGTCGCGCCGACGAAGCCGGCCGCTTGGCCGCGCGGCGGGACGCCGCGCCGTGCGGCCGTCAGCTCGTTCGGCATCTCCGGCGCGATCGCCCACGCCGTGCTCGAGGAGGCGCCGCTCGCGCGCGCACCGGAGGCCGGTGAGGCCGAGGGTGAGAGGATTCTCCCGTTGTCGGCGCGCGCGGCGGACGCGGTCGAGGCGGCGGCGCGGGCCCTCGCGGACCGCCTGTCCTCGGACCCCGGGATATCCCTGCGCGACCTCTGCTGGACCGCGGCCGCGAGGCGCACGCATCACGACTTCCGCCTGGCCGTCGCGTTCGGCACGCGCGCCGAGCTCATCGAGCGGCTGGCGAACCCGGCCGCGCGCGCGCCGGCGCGCGATCCGCGCCTCTCCGCCCTGGCCGAGCGCTGGGCCAGCGGCGGGGAAGCCCCGTGGAAGGAGCTCCATGCGCCGGGGCGCTGCGTCTCCTTGCCCGGCTATCCGTGGCGGCGGGAGCGCTTCGAGCGCGCCGGGGCTCCGTCAGGCGGTCTGTACGAACTCGTCTGGGAGCCGCGCGCCCGTCCGGCCGCTGCGGCTGGCGGCGGTGACTGGCTCGTCGTCGGAGAAGGGGCGGTGGCCGCGGCGCTGGCGGCCGCGCTGGCCGCGCGCGGCGCGCGCGCGTCCGCCGCGCCCTCCTACCGGGCCGGAGCATGGCGCGGCGTCGTCGACGTGCGCGCAAGCGTCACCGGCGCGCTCGCCCTCGTCCAGGATTTGGCCCGGGCGGGGCTCTCGGATGCGCCCCGGCTTTGGCTCGTCACGCGCGGCGCCGGGAGCGCTCCCGATCAGGCCGCGGTCCGCGGCCTTGGGCGCGTGATCCAAGCCGAGCTGCCCGAGCTTCGCTGCGCGCTCGTCGACCTGGAGGGCGGCGCGACGGAGGAGGCTCTCGCGGACGAGCTCCTGGCCGACGGGACGGAGGATCAGCTCGTCCTGCGCGGCGAAAGCCGCTTCGCGGCCCGCGTCGCCCCGCGCGCCGAGCCGGCGCCCTTCCGCCCGGCCTTGAGCGCCGATGGGACGTACGTGATCACGGGGGGGCTCGGTGCGCTCGGACTGGCGGTCGCTGCTCGCCTCGCGGCGCGCGGCGCCAAACACCTGCTCCTCATCGGCCGCGGGGCGCCGACGGCCGAAGCGGAGCGCGCGCTCGGTGCGCTGCGCACGGCCGGCGTCGAGGTCGAGGCCGCTCGCGCCGACGCGGCGGACGAGAAGGAGCTGTCGGCAGCGCTCGCGCGCGCGAAGCGGCCGGTGCGCGGCGTCGTCCACGCCGCCGGAGTCCTTGACGACGCCGTCCTGCTGAAGCTCGACGAGCGGCGCCTGGGCGCCGTGATGGCGCCCAAGGCCGCCGGCGCGCGCAACCTCGAGCGCCTGCTGGCCGGCGAGCCGCTCGAGTTTTTCGTGCTGTTCTCCTCGGCCGCCGCGGTTCTTGGGCGCGCCGGCCAGGGCAACTACGCGGCGGCGAACGCCTCTCTCGACGCGTTCGCCGCCGCGCGCCGCGCACGCGGTCTGCCCGCCGTCAGCATCGGGTGGGGTGGCTGGGCGCGCTTTGGCATGGCCGCCGAGCTCGCGCGCAGGACGCCGGGCGCGTCGTCTTCGCCCCTGCTCGAGCCCGAGCGCGCGCTCGACCTCTTCGAGTGCCTGCTCTCTCCGGACGCGCCCGCCCATGTCCTCGTCCTGCCCACGGCCCCGTCGCCCTCGGGGCCGGCTTCCCGGACTACGGCGTCGGCACCGGCGGAGCACCCCGCTCCGGCGGCCCGTCGCGCCGCGCTGGCTCGCCGTGGCGAGGAACGCCGCGCGTACATCGAGGAGTATCTGCTCGGCCTGCTCGCCAAGGCCCTTCCCGGGGCGGGCGGTGCGCTCGACGCGAGGACGCCGCTCGCCGACCTCGGCCTGGACTCGCTGAACGCCGTCGATGTGGCCGCCCAGGTCGAGCGGGAACTCGGCGTGAAGACGTCCGTCTCGGCGCTGACCGGTAAGGCGGGCGCCGCCGAGGTCGCGTCCGCGCTCGCGAAAGGCCTCGACGCTTAGCGCGCGGGCTTGCGGCCCCGCGCGAGCGTGAACTCGTACGGGATGGCGAGGCTTCCTCGCCGGTTCTCGAACGCCGCCGCGCGCGCGTATACCTCGCGCTTGAACGCCCGGCGCTGGGCGAGAGGGAGCGCGCGGATCAGCGGGCCGATCCGGCCGAAGCCCTCGGCGACGAGGGTCCAGTAGGCGCGCTTCGACGCCACGCGCAAGCGCCCGCGCAGGCGGCGCGTCGCGACCGCGCGCAGGCCGGCCTTCTCGAGCGCCGCCCGAAGCGCTCGCGGTTCGCCGAACGCGTGCAGTCCCGGGCCGGCGGCGCCCGAGACCATGCTCGTGAACGGCATGCGCGAGGCGGCGCCGAGGACGAGGCAGGAGACGGGCGCCCCCGGGCGTGCGACGCGGACGAGCTCGCGTAGGGCCTTCGCCGGCCGCGCGAACAACATGAGCCCCAGATGGCAGACGACGGCGTCGAAGCAGGCGGACGGAAGCTCCAGGCGTTCGGCGTCGGCGAGCGCGAAGCCGACGCGCGCGTCACGACGCGAGGCGCGCTTAGCCAAGGCGAGCATCGCCGGCGAATGGTCGACGCCGAGGACGGTGCCGGCCGCGCCGAGCCTCGCCGCGGCCAGGCGAGTGGAGGTTCCTGGACCGCAGGCGGCATCGAGGACGCTCATGCCGGGCTTGAGCCCCGCGAACGCGAAGAAGGGAGCGGTCGCGCCGGCGTAGAGGCCGGAGCTGATCTTCTCGAAGCCGCGCGCGGCGCGGCTCCAGTCGTCGTCGGCGGCTTCTTCGCGCATCGCTCCGGCATTGTATTAAAATGAGCCTCGCATGACGCGAAGCTCCGCCGCCTTATTACTTGGGCGCCAACAGCGCCGTGCGCGGCGCGTTCCACAGGCGGCGATAGGTTCCGCCGGTCTGCTCGATCTCGATCGCCTGATCGGCCGAGACGTCTCGCAGCACCGTCTTCGCGTGGCTTTTATTCGGCCACGTCACCTCGAGCCGGTCGACCTTAGCGCTCGAGGCCAGCCCGAAATGGAGGCGGAAGGTGCTGGAGCCGGAGAAGTTCCCTCCGGAGGAGAGTTCCATCAGCTGTTGGCGGTCCTTCGTGTACACCCGGACTTGGGCGCCGACGCCGAAGACGTTTGTGCCGGGCGCGCCCTTGAGCGCGACCTCGAGCCAATGGCGCTCGTTGCCCTTGTTGTGCAGGAGCATGCTGGGCCAGGCGTCGCCGATGGAGAGCCCGCCCATGGCCAAGAACAAGTCCAAGTTCCCATCGTGATCGTAATCCGCGAACGCAAGGCCGTGCCCTTTGCCCCAGAGGCCGAAGTCGGTGAAGGTCGTCAGGTTCGAGAAGGTGCCGTCGCCGTTGTTCTGATAGAACATGGTCGGTTCGATCTGCTGCGTAAAGGGGCCGCCCGTGCCCATCACGACGTCCTCATACCCGTCGTTGTTCCAATCGCCGTGCGCGATGCCCATCACTCCGAGGGGGATGAAGCGCGTTTTTTCGTGCATGTTCGTGAAGGTTCCGTCGCCGTTGTTGCGGTAGATGGTCGCGGCAGCGGCCCACTCGCGTTCGGAGTAGCCGCCGGGCTTCAACAGGTTGCTGCAGAGGCACATCATTCCGTAGCCCCACCGGATGCCGGAACTCGTCACGTACTGGCTCGCGAGGATGTCCAGGCGGCCGTCGTTGTCGTAGTCGAAGAAGAAAGCGTTGTAGCCCTTCCGGCCTTCGCCGGAATCGATGCCCGCCTTGAGCGTCACGTCGGTGAACGTCCCGTCACCGTTGTTGTGGTAGAGCTTCTTCCAGCCCCAGCCTTGCGCGAACAGGTCGGGATAGCCGTCGGCGTCGTAGTCGCCGAACGCCGTCGTGACGGCACCGAAGTCGCCGCCTCCGCCCGGGGTCAGGATGCCCGCCGACTTCGTCGTCTCGGTGAAAGTCCCGTCGCCGTCGTTATGGTAGAGCCGCGTTGCTCCGAACATGTCGGCGACCGCCACGTCGAGGTTGCCGTCCAGGTCGTAGTCCCCCCAGGCGTTGTGCATGCCGGAGACACCTTTGTAGTCGAGCTTCGCCTCGCGGGTCACGTCCTGAAAGAGAAGGCCGCCCTCGTTCTTGTGGAGGATCGCGGGACCCGGGCCGTCGAAGTTGCAGCACGCCCGGAAGATGTCGAGCTTGCCATCGTTATCGTAATCGGCGACGGTCGCCACGAGCGGAGTGCAGAGGCCGTTGCCCAGATTCTTGCGGGGCGTCGAGCGGAACCGGCCATGGTCGTTCTTGTAGAGCTGCGGAGGGAAGTATTTCGGCGTAAACAGGAGGTCGTCCCAGCCGTCCCCATCGAAATCGGCGAAGGCTGCGCCACCAGTCCCGCCCCAGCGCCGGATATCCGTCTGCGCGGTCGCGTCCTCGAACGGCAGCCTCGACGGATCCTCGTTCGGGAAGAGCTTCTTTACGTGCGTGAGCGTGTACGCCTTGGAGTGCCGGCGGGGGAAGTCGCGGCCGTAGTCGCCGAGGTCGACCAGCATCATCTGCCAGAGAGTGTCGAGCTCGTCCTCGGGCAGGAGAGAACGCGCCGCTTCGGCGTACGGCCGCGCCTCGCGGTAGCGGCCGCCGCGGAAGTACGACTGGGCTAGGTTGAACTGGATGCGTCCTTCCTTCTCGGTCGCGGCGCGCCGCCCCGACTTCGGGCCGAAGTCGTCGATGACCTCCTGGAACTCGCCCAAGGAGACGAGGAGCGACGAATAGTTGTTTTCCGCCTTCAGCCGCGCCGAGCCGACGAGCGCGGCGAGCGCGTCGGACGCCTTTCGCCGGACCTCCGCTCGACGGGCGTAGTAGTCGGTTTCGTTCGTGAAGACGGTGAACTCTCGAAGGCAGTTTTTCGCGTCCAGGCCGAAGATCGTGCTCAGGGCCTTGAGGTCGGGATCGGCCATGGCCTCATCAGCTTTCAGGGGCGCCTTGCCTCCGCCTCCGAAGTCAGCGAAATTGAGCGCCTTGGGGCAGCGCTCGGCGAAGTCCTCGGGGTGCGCGATCAGACGGCGGGAGAAGTCGCGCGGCTCGCAGAAGCCGTCGCGTGCACCCGACAGCAGGACCAGGGCCAAGAGAAAGGTTTTATTCATGAATTGCCCCAGACCGGAATCTGACGCGTCTTCCAGATCCGCTCGGGCGACGCCGGAGCGAAGAGGCGCCGGAACACCGGCAACGTTCCCGACAGGATGAACAGCGCGTACAGCGGCGCGTGGATGTTGCCGCGCACGCGGAGGACGAGATCGATCAATCCCAGCGCCAGGCCGAAGATCCAGCGCCCGCGAGGGGACTCGGGCGTCGCCATCGGGTCGGAGATCATGAAGAAGATGTACAGCTGGAAGGCGGCGCCCGTCATCGGTCCCAGGAGCGGTGAATAGGGCGTCCCGTACCAGTTGTGCCGGAAGACGGAGCCGGCGACGAACGTCAGCGTGTAGGCGACGGCCAGGTCGAGCCGTTTCGCCCGGTAGACGACGTAGGTCCCGAGGCAGGCGACGATCAGCAGGCTGGCCAGCGAGCCGCCCCAGCGTCCGGAGACGACGGTCACTTCTCCCGGGAGGAAGATCAGGGCGGCCATGATCCCGAAATTAAGCGGATTGAAGATGTGCTTGCCGTCGATGCGGATGAGATGCTTCGAGAGGATGGCCAGCGCCCCGACCAGCGGGTAGGGCCACAAGGAGGCGGTGTCGACGAGCAGCAGCAGGCCCATCGAGGTGATCAGGCCGCTGACCGGGAGCAGCAGCAGTCCGCGGTAGAAATAGATCAAGGCCGAGTCGAGGAGCAGGCACGCCGCCATGCCCGCCGCGAACTGGACCGGGGTCCGTCCAAAGCTCGGCGCGGACAGGGCGAAGCACACGAAGCTGAGCAGAAAGCCGAGCTGCAGCCACCGGGGGTCGTCCCAGCCGGGATAGATCAAGGCCTTCTTCACGGTCATCGTGCGGGCTCCCGGACCGCGTTGTAGCGGCCCATCGACAGCGCGGCGGGATCGAGCGATTCTTCCCGCCCGCCGGGCCAGCGGACCGTCACCGCCTCGAGTTCCGCGGCCGCGCCAAGGCCGAAGTGGAGGCGCGCGTCGCTCTGGCTCAGATAGGCGTTGGCGGGCTGCAGCTGCCGGCTCAGCGTCCGGCCGTCGCGCAGGCGCACGGTCAGCCGCGAGCCCCAGGCGTCGCGGCCGCCCTTCGTTCCCGTCAGCGCGAAGCCGATCCAGCGGTTCGAGTTCTTCTGCACGGTGCGGTAGAAGCGGAGGGGCTGGGCGTAGTTGGCCTCGACGAAGGCGAGGCTGCCGTTGTTGAGGTAGTCGATCACGGCGAGCGCCCGCCCGTCGGATGCGTCCTGGCCGAAGGGCGTCGCGGCGCTGATGTCCTCGAAGCGTCCGCCTCCCGCGTTCCGGTACATGCACTTGCGCTGGTAGCCGCCGACCGAGGCCTGCCCGACCGGGGGCCACATCAGCGCGTCCTCGGTGAAGCGGCCGGTGGAACGGTCCATCGCGGCGTGGAAGCCCCAGAAGCTCTTCTTCGGATCGGCCGAGATGAAGCCGTTGGTCACGATCAGGTCCTGCCAGCCGTCGTTGTCGAGATCCAGGAACTTGGCGCCCCAGGACCACAGGCAGCGGTTGACGCCGCGCTCGCGCGCGAGATTTCGGAAGCCTCCGGAGGCGTCCGCTCCCCAGAGCGTGTTCTCGCCGAGGATGCGGCCGGGCTCGTAGATGCTCGTGCTGTAGACCGCGGCGCGGCCGTCGTTGTCGACGTCGGCGGCCTCGGCGTTCATCCCGTGGTTGCCGTAGTTGGTCGTCAGCGCCGGTGAGACGTCGCGGAAGCGTCCGCCGCCCTCGTTGAGATAGGCGAAATCGTAGCCGAAGTCGGTCGAGAAGTAGAGATCGGGGCGCCCGGTGCCGCGCAGGTCGTAGACGCCGAGCGCCAGGGTCCAGCCGCGTCCTTTGATCCCGAGCGCGCCGGGCACGGCGGCGAAGCGCCCGCCGCCGAGGTTGCGGTAAACCGCGATCCCGCCGCCGTTGTCGGCGAAGGAGAAGCTGTTCGGCATGAACTTCGTGGTGCGGGGGGAGAGCAGGTCGACGGGCTTGTAGTAATCGGCGATGACGAGGTCGAGCCGCCCATCGCCGTCGTAGTCGACGGCGTTGGCCGCCGACGCGTAGGCGCAGTGGTCGAGTCCGGAGCCGGCGGTCACGTCCGTGAAGACGCCCTTGCCGTCGTTGCGGAACAGGCGAGGACAGTAGGTCGTCGTCAGGAGCAGGTCCTTGTCGCCGTCGTCGTCGAAGTCGAAGAACAGCGCGCGCAGCGAGCCCGCGTCGCGGTTGACGTCGGCCAGGCCCGCCCGCGCCGCGACGTCGACGAAGGTCCCGTCGCCCTTGTTGCGGAAGAGGCGGTTCTTGGAGCCGGGGGCGGAGTTGGTCACGTACACATCGGGCCAGCCGTCGCCGTCGAAGTCCACGACGGCTGCGGAGGCGCCGCCCATCGCCTTGATCCAGGGCGCGATGTTCGACAGCGAGGGGTGGACGGCGAGCCTCTCGTGCGTGTTGCTCAGCCCCGCGGGCTCGGAGATCTCCTCGAGCGAGAACGCGAGCTCGCCGGGCGCCTTCGGCGCGGGCTGGGGCCGCCAAGACGACGGCTTCAGCTCGCCGGCGCCGAGCATCGCGGCGACGATCGCGACGCCCGCGAAATGCCTGGGCTCGAGGCCTGAGCGCCCTGACGGTTTCATGCCGGGGATTTTCCCATAATGTCGAGCAGGGCGTCGCGGCGCCGTAGCAGCCGCTCGTCGCGGGACCTCTCCAGCATCCGGTCGAGGTGGGCGAGGGCCCGCGCGCGTTGCGCGGCGGTCTGGAAGGGCCCGGCGCCGGGCGGCGCGTCGGCTGGCGCCGGGTGCGGAAAGGCCTCGGCGAGGCGCGGATAGAAGTCGGCCAAGGTCGGGTAGTCGCGGCGGGAGGCCTCGTACTCGCGCAGGCGCTCGAGGAAGGCGCCGAGATGCGGCTTCGCGCTGAACTCCTCGGCCTCGTACTGCCGCGCGGCGGCCTTCTCTCCGCGCTCCAGGGCGATGAGGCGGATCATCACCGCGCGTACGAAGTGCTCCCGCATGCCGTGGAGCCAATTGCGGCAGTTGTGCCCGAAGCCGGGGCCGAGCGGCAACGGCGTGTCCCGGTGCTCGTGGTCGTAGAGGTTCGCCGTCATGTCCAGCACGCCGTGGCCGAGCTCGTGCCACACGACCGCGTCGAGTCCGTCGTCGTCGAAGGAACTCATGACGCTGACGATCTCGTGGAGTCCGTCGTCGCGGACCCAGACGCGGTTGAGGCCGCGGCCCGCGCCCGCCGGGGAGACGACGATTCGGTAGTGGCCACGAAAGGGGAGGCCGGCGTAGCTTTCGAGCGTCCGGACGTGGTCCGCCTTCTTGATGCGCGCGCGTAGCGCGCGCAGCGCGGGCGACGCACGGCGCGCCGCCGCGGAAAAGACCGAGGAGAACTTCGCGTCCCTCGCGAAGTCTCGCATCGCCGCGAGCCACGGCTCCCAGGCGCCGCTTCGCTCGGCCTCGCTCACGCCGGTGACCGCCATCGCCGGATCGAACGTCATGTCCGGCGGCGCGGAGCGCTTGAGTAGAAGATCCTTGCGCTGAAAGTAATCCGGATCGGACGCGTGCATCCGCGCGTTGAGCCTCACCGCGGGATGCTTCCGGAAAGCCGCGCAGGCCGGCTCCGGCACGCCGGAGCCTAGGCGGTCGACCGCGCCGAGAAGCTCGATCGCGGGGTCGAGGACGGCCTCCAGCTTGGGGCGCGCCGACGGCACTAAGGAGCCGTCCCCCAGAGCCGCTTGTACGAGCCGTCCTTCTCGCTGATCTCGATGGCCTGGTCGGCGGCGACGTCCTTGAGGTTCGTGACGGTCTTCTTGCGGTTCGGCCAGCGCACGACCAACCGGTCCACCTTGGCGTTCTTGGCCAGGCCGAAGTGCAGTGAGAAGGTGTTGGTGGCCCCGAAGCGGCCGCCGGCCGCGAGCTCCTGCAGTTGGCGCAGCGGGCCCGCCCACAGCTCGACTTGCGCGCCCACGGCCATCGAGTTCGTTCCGGGCCCGCCTTTGAGCTTGACCTCGAGCCAGTGGTTGCCGCTGCCGCCGCGGTTGTGCAGGAGCAGGCTCGGCCAGTTGTCCCCGGGGAGTGCGCCGCCGTTATTTAGGTAGAGATCCAGGTTCCCGTCGTGATCGTAGTCGCCGAACGCGGCGCCGTGGCCCTTGCCCCAGAGCGCGCCCATCGTGAAGGGCGTCTTCAGCGTGAAGGTCCCGCCGGCGCTGCCCTCGTAGAACAGGTACGGCTCGGCCTGCTGCATGTACGGCCCGCCGGTGCCCATGACGATGTCCGCGTAGCCGTCATTGTTCCAGTCGGCCGCGTCGACGCCCATGACGCCGATCGGCAGGAACTTCGTCGTCTCGACCATGTCGGTGAAGGTCCCGTCTCCGTTGTTGCGGAAGAACGTCCCGGCGCCCTTCCACTCGCGCTCGGAGAAGCCGGCCTCCGAGAGCAGATTGCTGCAGGTGCAGCGGGGGCCGAAGTCCCCTTGGGCGCTTGAGTTGGCGACGTAGCGGCCGGTGTAGAGGTCGAGGCGGCCGTCGTTGTCGTAGTCGACCCACATCGCGTTGTAGCCCTTGACGCCCTTGCCGTCTCCGAGGCCGGCCTTCAGCGTGACGTCGGTAAAGGTCCCGTCGCCCTTGTTATGGAAGAGCTTCGTCCAGTTCCAGCCGTTGCAGGAGATGTCATCGTAGCCGTCGCCGTCGTAGTCGCCGAACGCGCAGCCGATGGCACCCGCCTGCTCCAGCTCCTGCTCGTTGATGTCCTTCTCATCGGGGCCGCCGCGGGCCGGGGAGCCCTGCGTGATGACGCCGCTCTTCTTGGTGACGTCCGTGAAGGTCCCATCCGCGTTGCCGTGGTAGAGACGGACGGGGCCCCAGTGGTCGGTCATCAACAGGTCGAGCCGGCCGTCGAGATCGTAATCGCCCCACGCGTTGAGCATTCCGGAAAGGTGGTTGTCGAGCTTGGCCTCGGCGGTCACGTCCTTGAAGCGGAAGCCGCCGAGGTTCTTGAGGAGGCTGTTCGGCCCGGGGCCGTTGAAGCCGCAACACTGGCGCTGGAGGTCGGGCAGGCCGTCGTTGTCGAAATCGGCCACGGTCTCGTAGAGCTGATCGCACCACTTGACGGGCGCCTGCTCATCGGGGATCAACTCGAAGTGACCCTTGTTGTTCCGGTAGATCCGCGCCGGGAAGCCTTTATACTGCATGACGAGGTCGTCGTAGCCGTCGCCGTCGAGGTCCGCGAAGCTTACGCTCCCCGTGCCGCTCCAGCGCGCGATGCCCTGCTTGTCCGTGACGTCCTCGAACGGGAGCGCGTTCCAGTCGCGGTTCGGGAACAGCGTCTTGATATGGCGCAGATCGTAATAGTCGTGCGAGTACTTCTTCTCGAGCTGATCGCCGTACAGGCCGAGCTCGGTGAGCATGATCTGCCAGCGGGTGTCCAGGACCTTCTCGGGCATCAGCACGGAGGCCTTGATCGTGTACGGCATGGATTCGCGGTAGAGCCCGAGGCGGAAGTATGACTGCGCCAGCACGAAGGCGACGATGCCGTCCTCGGGCATCTCGCCGCGGCCCTTGGGGCCGAAGAACTCGGTGATCTTCTTGAACTCGCCCAGGTAGAGCAGGAGGTAGGCGTAGTTGCGCAGGCCCTTGTCGCGCTTCTCGGCGGGAAGCTTGAAGATGGCGGTCTCGAACTTGGACTGGAGCTCGGCGCGCCGCGCGTAGTAGCCGGCCGTCTTCCAGAAATACGTCGACAGCGAGGGGGAGTCCGGCGAGTAGTTCTCGAGCACGATCGCGATGGCCTTGGCGTCAGTATCGCCGTCCTTGACGCGGTCGAACATCGACCATTGCCCGATGGAGAGGTCGAAGTAGAGACGCTCCTTCCCGCACCGGTCGGAGAGGTCGGCGGTGTTCTTCGAGGATAGGCCGGACGGCTTGGCCGAGACCGGCGCCGCGGCGAACGCGAGCAGGGCGACGAGGGCGGCGTTCCTCATTTCTTGATGAGCGCCGCCGACTCGGCCGTCAGCCGTGCGAGCTCGCGCCGGCGGAGGTCGACGGGCGCGCCGGACCCGAGGGGGGCGAGCAGGGCTGCCGCCTCGCGGAGCTGCGCCTCGACCGCGAAGACCTCCAGCAGATCGGCCGCCGACGAGGTCAGGCGGTGGCAGAGTCTGCCGCGGATGCGCGCCGCGCGGGCCTCGACGATGCTCTCTCCGGCGCTGAGCAGCATCGCGCACAGCTCGGAGTCGCCGCACACCTTCAGGTCTCCGGACGCGCGCGCCCGCCGGGAGACCGCGACCTCGGTACACAGCCACTGCAGATGATGCGGGTAGCGGCCGCAGTCCTCGCCGGTCCACATCTCAAGGAGGGGACATTGATTCGCGTTCTCGGGGGGAGCCGTCGCGCACGCAGTCGCGGTGTCGGCGCCACGCACGAACTCGGCCGCGATCTCGCACTCGTGCATGTAGTCCCGGCCGCCACGGTGGGAGAGGGGCGCCAGCTGGCGGCACAGCGCTGCGAAGTCGGCGGGGCGAGCGACCGCGCCTTCGGCGATGACGGCCTCGGCGTACAAGTCCGTGCAGACGTTGTCTCCGCCCTTGCCGTCGCTGAAGCCGAACAAGGCGCCGCGCTGAAAGAGAGAGCAGCGGGCCCCGTCTTTGAGCAGGAATGCCTTCTGTCCATAATGGTACAACGCGTCGTAGTAGACTTGCTTCGCGAGGGTCGTCCGGTCGGGCTCGGGACGGGCCGCGATCTTCTGCAGGAGGAGGTCGACGGAGGCCTTGCGGCATTCCTCCGCTTCCAGCGGCTTGCCGCTCTTCTCCGCGGAGAGGATTCCGGCCTCGGCCTGGCTCAGCAGGCGGTCCACCGCACGGAAGCCGGCCTCCGCCCCCGCTGGTTTGGACGACGGCGGCGCGGTCCGGGCCGGGCGGAAGCCGATGTCGCCGGCGCCCGCGCCCTGCCGGTAGTCGTCGCGGTCGCTCACCGGCGAGACCGTGATGGACGCGTGGCAATGGCCGCCGCGGATCACGCGGTCCGCGCTGGCGGGATTCTCCCACGCCTTGCCGTCGCTCGGAGCGCCCTGATAAGTCCCGTGATACCCGTCCTGGGTCCATTCCCAGACGTTGCCCGCCATGTCGCAGAGGCCCTGCGGAGTGTTACCCGGTGTTTTGGAGCAGACCGGCAGAGTCCAGGTGCTCCGCGGGCAGGCGGGATCGGAGATGACCGCCCGGGCGCAGGTCGTGGGCTCGTCGCCCCACGGGAACTCGACGTCCCGTCCGCCGCCGCGGGCCGCGAACTCCCATTCCGCCTCGGTCGGGAGGCGGCCGCCGACCCAGCGCGAGAAGGCGTTCGCTTGGTCCCAATTCACGCAGACGACGGGGTGATCGGCGCAGGCCTGCTCGCAGCCCGGCTTCGTGCAGGCCCCGGCCTTGACGCAGGCGAGGTACTGCGCGACGGTCACCTCGGTCTTGGCGATGAAAAAGGGCCGGACCGCCACGGGGTGCGCCGGCCCCTCGTCGACGTCGACCTCGACGCGCGTGTGCGCGCCGGCGCCCATCTGAAACGAACCGCTGGAGAGCGCCACCCACTCGACCTCCTTCCCCGCCTCCGGACCCGAGCCGCAGAGGCCGGCGTCGGCGCGGGCGCGAACCGGCAGGAACAGGGAAACGGCGGTCGAAACGAGCACGGCCGCGGCGGGGAATGAGGTTCGGCGGCTCATGTCGATAGTATACCTCGAGGAGCGCGGACAATCCAGCCGTCGCCGCCATTTGTTAGAATGAGGATCATGCGCACCTTGGTCGTCGTGCCGGCCCATGATGAAGCGCGCACCTTGCCTGGGGTTTTGTCCGGGCTGAGGGCCTTGGGGCAGGACTGGGACGTGCTGGTCGTCGACGACGGCTCGAGCGACGGAACCGCGCTCCTCGCCCGCGCGGGCGGCGCGCGCGCGGTCAGCCACGCGGTCCGGCTCGGCTACGCGACCGCCTGCCAGACCGGCTACAAATTCGCCGTACGCAACGGCTACGACGTCGTCGTCCAGTTGGACGCCGACGGCCAACACCGCCCGGAGGACGCCGTGGCCCTGCGGCGCGCCGTGGTCGAGGGCCGGGCGGACTGCGCGATCGGCTCTCGCTTCCTCGGCGGCGCCGCGCCGGAGATGGGCCCGCTGCGCCGCCTGGTCGTCGTCGGGTATCGGGCGCTCCTGCTCGCGGCGACGGGCCGCAGGATCACGGACCCGACCTCCGGCTTCCTCGCACTGAACCGCCGCGCGCTTGAGCTCTGCGCGCGCGACGTCGTTCCTCTGAATTATCCCGACGTCAGCCTGCTGCTCACGATGTGGCGCAGCGGTCTGTCTTTCGTCGAGCTTCCCGCGCGCATGAGCCTCCGCCGATACGGGCGCTCGATGCACACGCCCGCCGGGCTGCCCGGCTACGCCCTCGAGGTGGGAATCGGCATCCTCGCCGCGCTGACGCGCGGGACGGAGAAGACCGCCTCGTGATCACGCTCCTGCTCGCGGTGGACCTTGCCCTGGCGCTGCCGCTCGCGGCACTCGTCCTCGTGCAGCGGCGGATCCTTATGGAACGTTTCGCCTGGCTCTGGATTTTGCCGAGCTTCGTGCTGCTCGCCAAGAGCGACTTCTCCCCGGCGATTCTCGGCTTGACGGGACTCGGACTCTACGTCTCGATCCGGACGTCGCGCCTGACCTTGATCACCAAGAACCTCCTGCAGGAGAGCGCGCTCGCCAGGGAGGAGTGGGAGCATATGAAAGGAGAGTTCCGCTCCTAGTCTTTCTTCCGTCCCGCCCCGGTCCGCGCGGGCAGCCGCGCGAGCTCCGCCAGCAGCCGGCCGCGGTCTTCCGGAGGGAAAGGCGGCAGGTAGATCCGGAAGCTGACCGGCAGGGCGCGCAGGTCGGCCAGCAGCGCCGCTTCATCGGGCCGCTCCGGGCCCTGGGCGTGCACGACGCGGGCCCGGTAGAAGGCCGCCGCGTCCGCGAGCTCCCGGCGGGCCGCCTCGAGCCGCCCCATCCGCAGGTAGGCCTGCGCCCGGAGCAAAGAGGCCCGCAGCTCGATGTGCACGTCCCGCCCCGGGACCGCGCGCCACGCGAGCAGGGGGGCGGGGTCGCCTCCGAGCATGCGGGCCCACGCCAGCTGAAGCGCCCACTCCGGCGAGTCGATCCGGAGGGCGGAGGCTTTCTCGAGGTCCGCGATCGCCTCGGCGGTCCGGCCGCTCCGCAGCCGCCGCTGTCCGCGCTCGAACGTGAGCCAGGCGTCGTCCGGCGCTTTCTCGAGCGCCTCGGCCAGCGCCTGATCCGAGCCGGGAGGGCGCAGCAGCGCCAGCCGGCCGTACTCGTGGGCGATCGCCTCCGCCCGCGCGCAGAGCAGCAGCGTGACGGCGAGCAGCGCGACCAGGACGCGTTCCGAGAACAGTCCGGCGTCGCCTTCGGGTTTCGGCTCGCCGCGGGCGGCCAATCCGGCCGCGAGCAGGCTCAGCGGCGCGCGCAGAGGGATGAAATACTCCTTGTGCACGGTGAAGAGGCAGTGGACGAGGAGGAAGTAGCCGCACAGGAGCGCCAGCTCCCGGAAGTCGCGGCGGCGGCGGCGGAGCCACAGCCCGCCGAGGGCGAGAGGATAGAGGAACGGATCCTGCGAGAGCGCGAAGGCCAGCCGCTTCAGCACGGCGACGGCTTGCGTCAGGGGATGGGCGGCGACCTCGCGCAGCCACCACGCGAAGACGGTCGTCGTGCCCGTTTCGACTCGGTCGGGCAGTAGCGAGGTCCAGTCCGCGTCGATCGACCGGACCATGCCCTTAGCGCCGTAAACCATGTTGTACTCGGCGGCGTCGCGCTCCATCACGGTCACGCGGCCGTAGGCCCGCCAGTTCATCTGCATCCACGGAAGCAGAAACAGGTAGGGGACCAGGCAGAGGATCAGCAGCTGCCGGGCGTCCGGGCGCGTCCCGGCCCGGCGCGCGGACGCCCACTCAAACAACGCCAGCACGAGGGGGAACAGCATCAGGGGCGAGCGGTCGAGCAAGGTCGCGCCGAGCGCGCACGCCAGCAGGACGGTCTTCGCGGGGCTCGGTGCCCGGGCGCGCCAGGCCATGACGCCGGCGGCGAGGAGGATCAGCAGCGCGTAGACGGACTGCTCGGGGGCCGTGAACGTGTGGGTGAGCGCGGTCAGCAGGACCGCGACGGCCGCCGCCGCGGGGCCGACCATCAAGCAGCTCGCGGAGAACGACATCAGCGCGGTGAGCGCGACGCGGAAATGCGGCCGCCTCAGCGCGGGAGAGATGTCGTGGTCGGTCAGCCCAAGTGCTAGCACCGAAGCGAGCGGCATGTGGAACTTCAGCTCACCGTGCTGCGGCTGGACCGCGTGGATCAGCGCCTCGGCCTCCTCCGTGTCGGGGTCGCCCGGGAGGACGTTGTGCGCGTAGCGATACGCGCCGAGGAGGAGGAGCGCCGTCGCCGCGAGGAGGAGCGGGACGCGGCTCTTGCGGAGCTTAGAACGCTTCAGGGAACCTCCTCCTGGCGGCGTCGCCGAGCGCGCGCGCCGCGAACAGCGGCAGGCTCTTCCAGATCGCCGCCGCGCTGCGGTAGCGCGCCTTCTGCCCCGCGACCGTCGGCATCTCCGCCGCCTTTCCGAGGACGTACTGATAGTAGAGGGGGACGGGAAGGGCGCCCCACTTCTTCTTGAATTGGAAGACGCTCGAGCCGGCCTGCGCGCGCCCGAAGTCGACGCGTTCGAGCCCTCGGGAGATCGCCCGCTTGGCGGCCTCCCAATAGAGGACGTGGTTGGGGCAGGACGCGAAGTGCCGCCGCAGCGAGCAGGTCCACGGAACGGACAGCGTCCCGGCGTGCTCGACGCAGAGCAGCCCTCCGACGGCTTCCCCGGCGCGTTCCACGATCAGGACGTCGGCCTTGTCGCCGAGGATTCCCGCGAGCCGGCTGAAATGCTCGATCCCTCGGACCGGCGTGCCGAGATCGCGCATGCCCTCGACGAACAACGCGTGAAAGCGGCCGAGCTGGTCCCGGCCCCAGCGGGCCGTCAGCCCCGCGCTCTCGCCCTTGGCGATCCGGTTGCGCACGTGCGAGCTGAACTCGGCCAGCTGCTCCTTCGGGCCGCGTGCGAGCGGCAGGACCATCGTCACGTTCTCCTCGTTCGTCGCCAGGCCGGGCCACGCGCGCGCCTGGTCCCGGAGCTCGAGATAGTCGAGGCCTTCCTCGGCGACGAGTTCGCGCGCGCGCGCGAGCAGCGCCGCCGCCGCCGCGTCGTCGTCCGCCAGGAGCCCTCCGGGCGCGGAGAACAGAGCGCGGCCGCCGTTCTCCTTCTGGAACAGGGGCATGACGCCTCGCCGCTCTCCGCCGTCCTCGACCGTGAAGTAGCGCGCCCGGCAGCCGTGCCCGGCGGACATGATCTCTTTCCAGGCCAGGCTGAGCCCGAAATGGCCGCGCCGGTCGAGCACGTAGCGGTCCCAGGAGGCTTCGTCGCCCGGTTCGAACGAACGCACTCGCATGTGCGGATATAGTAACAAAGGGAAAAGCTATAATCGCGGCCACGCATGGATCCCGCATGAAGCGTCCGGTTCCCGTGAAGACGGCGAAGGCCGCAGCCCCGTCGCTGGAGCGCGCCCAGGCGCTCTCGGACGCGGGCTCGGTCGTCGAGGCGATCGAGGAGATGGACCGGCTGCTCGCGCTGGGCGCCAACGTGCCGCTGCACCTGCGCAAGGTCCGGTTCCTGCTGCAGCGCCGCAACTACGTCGAGGCCGAGAGCGAGCTCGACGCCGCGGCCCTCCTCCAGCCCGGCGACCAGG
>JBBQVX010000047.1:0-25726 GCA_038211115.1 Elusimicrobiota bacterium
CGAGACGCCGAACACGCCGGCCGAGGCCGCGTGCTCCGGCTTCGCCTCCCTCAGCCAGGCGGCCGCCGCGTCGAAATCGATCGTCTCGAGCCCGCCGATCGTCGTGATCTCGCCCTCGCTCTCGCCGTGCGAGCGGAAGTCGAAGTACATGAGGTTGAAGCCGCCGTTCTCGTTGAGGAAATAGGTCTGCTTCAGCAGCTCGCCCTTGTTGTCGCCCCAGCCGTGGCACATCAGCAAGGTTCGCTCGTCCCCGGTCGTCGAGGGGATGAACCAGCCCTTGAGCTCGAGGCCGTCGCGCGTCTTAAACGAGATCTTCTCGTAGCGCAGGCCGAACTGCTCGGGAAAAATCCACATCGGCGACATCGCGGGCGGATGCAGGACGACGCCGGCGCCCCACCAGCAGAGCGCGTACGTAAAGGCGGCGAGGGCGAAAGTCGCGGCCAGCCAGATCATTTTTGGGAAGTGAAGGAGTGTTCGGGGCCGGGGAACGAGCCGTCGCGGACTTCGCGGCAGTAGTCGGAGAACGCTCTCAGCGACTCCGCGCGCAGCTCGGCGTAGCGCTTGACGAATTTCGTGGGCCCCGCTTCCGAGAGCCCGAGCATGTCGTCGCTGACCAGCACCTGACCGTCGCAGTGCGGGCCCGCGCCGATGCCGATCGTCGGAATCTGGAGGCGCTTCGTGATCTCCTTCGCGAGGTCGGACGGCACGCACTCGAGCACGACCGCGCACACGCCCGCGCCCTCGAGGATCCTCGCCTCGGTCAGGATTTTCTCGGCGGCCTCGGGGCTGCGGCCCTGGACCTTGTAGCCGCCCAGACGATTGACCGCCTGCGGAGTGAGTCCTAGATGGCCGAAGACGGGGACGTTGATCTTGAGGAATTCCTTGATCGTCGCGGCGACTTCCATGCCGCCCTCGACTTTGACGGCGTGAGCGCCGCCTTCCTTTAAGAGGCGGCCGGCGTTGCGCACGGCTTCCTTGAGGTCGACCTCGTAGGAGAGATAGGGCATGTCGGCCAGGAGGAGCGCGCGCGACGTCCCGCGCTTGACCGCCTTCACGTGGTGGACCATCTCGTCGATGGTCACGGGCAAGGTGCTTTCGTAGCCGAGCTTCGTCATGCCGACGGAGTCGCCGACGAGGATCACGTCGACGCCTGCCTCTTCGGCCATGCGCGCGGTCGGGTAATCGTAGGCCGTCAGCATCGCGATCTTGACGCCCTTGCGCTTCATGTCGAGCAAGGTGCTCGTCGTCACGGCTTTCGGCGCGGGCGTCTTGGGCTTATCGGCCATTTCGCCACAGTTTAACAATTCGGGGGTCCGGCTTCATAGCGGCCAGACGGGACTTCCATGAGGGGGCCACGTCCGCCAGCGGCGCCGCCGCGAAGGCCCGTCCGGCCATCGCGGGATGCGGCACGATCAGCCACGGCGTGCGCGTCCGCTCGGAGCCGAGCTCGACGAGGTCCACGTCGAGGGCGCGCGCGCCCCAGCGGATGCCGGGCCGGCGTCCCGCCGCGGCTTCGAGGCGCTTGGCCTCGATGAGGAGGCCGGTCGCGGTGCGCGTCGTCTCGAGCGCGACGGCCTGGTTCAGGTAGGGCTCGTCGCTCGGCCCCACGGGCGCGGTCTCGTACAGGCGCGAGACCTTGAGGACGCGTCCGCCTTCGAGCTGGTCGAGTCCCGCGACGGCTCGGCGCAGGGAGGCTGCCCGGTCTCCGAGGTTCGCGCCGAGCAGGAGAAGGGCCCTTCTCTTCACTTCGCTTTGCGCGCGTGCCGGCGGTCCGCGCGGCGCAGGGCTTCGACGATCGCGGCGAGAAGCAGCAGCGCGAGGATGTTGCCGCCCCGGCCTTCGCCCGCGCCGAAGCCGCCCTCATAGACCATCGCGGTCCACAGGAGCCAGAAGAGGACGCCGACGGCGGCCTGGCAGGCGACGAGCACGACGGCGAGGTGGACCGGATCGTAGCGCGGCGTCTCCGGGGCTTCTTCCTCGAAGAGCTCGAGCCATGACTTCCAGAGGGCGGGGGGCTTCACCTCAACCCCATCAGGTCGAGCATGTCGTAGAGGCCCGGGCGCTTGCGCGCGCACCACAGCGCCGCCTCGAGCGCGCCGAGCGCGAACGCGTCGCGCGACTGCGCGGCATGGGAGAGCGTGAGCCGCTCGTAGGGTCCGGCCAGGACGAGGCTGTGGTCGCCGACGACGCCCCCGACGCGGACCGCGGCCGTCGGCACCGCGGCGTCCGAGCGGCGGCCTTCGGAGACCGCCCGCGCCAGACGCAGCGCCGTGCCCGAGGGGGCGTCTTTCTTCGTCTTGTGGTGCGTCTCGATGATCGCGGCGTCGTACTCGGGAAGATGCCGCGCGGCGGCCTCGGCGAGATGGAGGAGCAGCGTCACGCCGTGGCTGAAATTGGGGGCCATGAACACCGCGGTCTTGCGCGCGGCGGCGGCGACCTGGGCGCGCTGGACGTCGGAGAGGCCCGTCGTGCCGGTCACGAACGGGACTTTCGCGCGGCCGCATGCGGCGGCGAACTTCACGCAGGATTCCGGCGTCGTGAAGTCGATCACGGCGCCGCAGGCGCCGACTTCATCCTCGAACGCGCTCGCCTGGGCGCGTCCGACACGCGCGAGCAGGTGAAAGCGCGGGTCCACGGCGGCCAGCGCAGCGACGCGCGAGCCCGTGCGTCCGGACGCTCCGCAAACCGCGATCTTCAGGGGGGCGGGCATGTGGCCGTCATTATACCCCATGGTTCGCGTCTCTTTTAACGGAGAGCTCTTTTCCCGTCTTGAGGTCGATCTCGGCGGCCCAGTTCTGGTAGTCCTCGAAGTCGCCCTCCAGCCTGGTGATCCCATGGGCATCGGCGCGGATGAATCCCTGGCGGTACGCCGCGGTCAAAACGCCGCCCCGGACGGCCAGAGCCGTGAAGCGGAGGCAGACGGGAGTGAACTCGCCCGTCTGCCGGCTCGCCGGCTGCTTGGGCAGAGTCGAGGGGAGGTAGCTCCAGAGGATTTTTTCGCCGCCGGCCTCCTTCGCGGAGAGCGCGATGATCTCCTCGGAGAGGATCTCGAGGGGACCCGCGGGGACGCTTTGAGAGACGCGGACTCGCGCTTCGATTCGTCCTGCGCGAACGGGCTTTATCTTGGTCATGATCGGGCCGCCGTGCGCACAGACGGCGAGGAGGAGAGCGGCGTAGAGAGGGCGCACCGGGCTCCATATTAGCTTATCGCGGGCTTGCGCTCGTGCGAGGCCGGGGGTATGCTTGCGTGATGGCGGTTCGCGGAAGCTACGGCGTCATCCTGGCGGCCGTATTGGCGGGGGCCGGACTCACCGCCGATATCTGGCGGCGGACACATCCCCGGCCGGGCCTCGAGACGGCACCGGCTCCGGTTCCCGCGCCCGCCGCCTCGCCGGCGCCCGAACCCGAGGCCGCGCCTCTCCCGAAGACGGAGACGCGCTTGAGCTCCCTGGACATGATCAAGACCGAGATCGTGATCGCCGATCCGGCGGCGGCGCCGGACGATCCCGCGCCGTCGACCGCCGCCGCTCCGGCGCTCGCTGCGGTGCCCGCGCCCGTCGCGGCCCCGCCCGCGGCGCCGAAGGCGCCGACCGCGCCCGCGCCGCAGCCGGCGGCGCCGCGCGATTTCCGGCGCGGGCTGGTGCCGCGCCAGGGCTTTGAGCTCCGGCACGTCGAGACCACCGGGCCGGCGACCACCTCGGCCGTGGCGAAGCTCGCGCCGCCGCTGGCTCCGGATCCGCCCGCGGCCGTGAAGCCGGCGGCCCCCAAACCGGCGGCGGACAAGCCGGCGCCCCCGACGCCGAAGGTGATGGTGGCTCCGCCCAATATCATGGCCGCGGCCGTTTCCCAGCCGGCTCAGGCGCCCAATGCGCCGAACGCGCCCAAGGCGCCCGTGCCGGGGATACAGATCGTGGTGCCGGCGGTTCGGATCTGCACCACCGGCACTCCGCGGCAGCACACGCACAATCCCGTCACGGTCTTTGCCTCGGGCCCTCAAGCCGGCGAGCTCGCAGCACCCGTGCTGCGCGACTACTGGTGCGAGTCGGGCGCGGGGGGTACGCGCCTCTGGCTCAATCAGGCGGCCAGGCGCTGCTACGCGGACAAGGAGTGCTGCGAGTCCGGGGGTGGGGCGTGCTCGACCCCGACGGAGCAGTCTCCGTTCGTCCGCGTGATCGCGCGCCGCGCCGACCTCTGAACCGCGCTACGGATTGAAGACGTGCCGCAGCGCGCGCGCGACGCCGACGAGCAGGAGCACGACGCCCACGACGGCGCCGATCAGGACGCCGGCGACCGCGCCGACGCCGCCTCCGAGCAACGCTCCGGCCGCCGCGCCGATGACGGGCGCCAGCAGTCCGGCGATGATGAAGCCGGTGCCGTTCCCGGAGCCGCGGGAGGAGTCCCGCGCGGGAGACGGCACTCGCACGGCGGCGCGGCGCGCGAGCGAGACGCTCATCGTCGGGGCTTGCTTGCTCGAGGCTCCCGAGACGTCGACGACCGAAGCGCCCTCGACGGAACCGTCGTGCTTGGGCGTGAATTCGAGCGCCGCGAAGGACAGGTCGCGGGCCTGCTCGAGCGAGCCCGCGCCGGCGGCGGCGCGGCTGAGCCCGGCGGCGCGGTCGAGGTCGCCGGCGCGGACGTTCGGGGACACGGCGAGCAAAAGAGCGGCGATCGCGATATTCTTCATGAGGCCTCCCGGCGGAACGCGCCGACTTCCTCTTTATTCTACGCGGGCGACCCCCGGACGTCGTTAACTTAGGTTAATCCGGGTCGAGATTGCGCTAAAATACGCGCATGAAGACAACCCTTTGCCTCTCGCTCCTCGTCCTTCTCGCCGGTCGCGCCCACGCCGCACCCGACGCCGCGTTCTCCTCCGCCCTCGACGCCGGGCGCCTCTCGATCCTGGCCGGAGCCTCGTTATCGGTGAGCAGCGAGGAGCAGGACATGCTCGACGCGCTCAACGACGACAAGCCCGAGGTCCGGATCCAGGCGTTCAAGGGCCTCAAGCGCTACGTCCAGTACAGCGACAAGGCGCGCGGCACGGCGCTCGCGCATCTAGGCTACACGAGCGAGGACGCGGGCGTCCGCGCCGAGGCCGCCCGCGCGCTGTCCGCGGCGGTCGCGGACTCGGACGTGCGCGACGCCCTGCGCAAGCACGCGAAGGACTCGTCGGGTCCCGCGGCCGTGCGCGCGATGTGCTGGAAGGCCCTCTACTGGCAGACGCAGTACGACGCGGACGTGCGGCGCGATGCCCTCGATGCGGCGAAGCGGGAGAGCGTCGAGACGGTCCGGCTCGCCGCGATCTGGTCGCTGATGTACGCGGGCGGCGACGCCGACGTCCGGAGCGCTCTCCTCGACCTCGCCAAGCGCGACTCGAGCGCGGCGGTCCGGCGCGAGGCGGCGAAGAGCCTGTACTCCGAGATGACCGACTCCGACGTGCGTTCGTACGCGCGCGACACGGCCTTAAAAGGCGCCGGCGAAGCGCGCTACGTCGCGATCATGATGCTCTCGACGCGGATGTTCGAGGAGGACGCGCGGCTGCTCCAGGACATCGCGAAGAACGACGCCGACGCGGTAGCCCGCCGGTACGCGGTCACGGCGCTCGCGGCTCCGGTTCAGGAGGTCGTCTACTTCTTCCACCAGAACCACTACCAGTGGGTCGGGCGGATCAACCGGCTGATCAGCGAGGCGATCGACCGGGAGTGACGTACTTCGCGGACTGATACGCGACGGGACGGAGCGGATTTTTCCGGAAATCGTGCCTAGGCCAGCGCTCGCGCGCGTAATACTCGTGGCTCGCGGCGGGGCTCGACGCCGGCAGCAGCGCGAACTTCATCCCGTAGTACGCGTCCCAGAGGAATTCTCCCGTCCTCAGCCCGCGCTTGAGCCGGCGCAGCAGGAAGCGGGGATCGCCTAGGACGGCCTCGCGGTAGGCCGACGCGAGCCGGCTTTGCACCGCCTCGTGCGAGAGGCGCCGGTGCGCGAAGAGCGGCTGCGAGGTGCGCGCGTGGTACTCGTCCCAATCGAACGACCGGACGAGGCCTTCCGCGGCGTACTCGTTGAACATCTGGGTGCCCGGGAAGGCGATGGCGATGCCGAAGAGCATCGTGTCCAGCTCCAGAGATTTCGCGTAAGCGACCGTGTCGCGCATCGTCGATTCGTCGTCGGCGGACAGGCCCAGGAGGAAGAAGCCGTTCGTGTCGATGCCGGCGGCCCGCGCCTTGCTCACCGCGACGCGGCCCTGCTCGAGCGTGGCGCTGCCGCCCTTGCCGAACGCCCGCAGCACGGCGTCGTTGCCGGACTCGAAGCCGAAGGAGACGCGATAGCAGCCCGCCGCGCGCATCGCCTGGAAGAGCCCGTCGTCCGCGGACTCCACGCGTATCCCGTTGTTGCAGGTCCACGCCATCTCGACGCCGGTGCGCGAGAGCGCCCGCGATACGTCCATCGCCCATGCCTTGTCCGAGGTGAAGATGTCGTCGGCGAGCATGAACTCCCGCCAGCCCAAGCGGTGCAGGTGCTTCGCTTCCTCGGCGCAGCGCTCGGGCGACTTCTTCCTGTGGCCGAGGGCCATCGTCATCTTCGACGCGCAGAAATCGCATTTGAAGACGCAGCCGCGCGAGAATTCGGCGATCGTCCCCGGAGGCCGGCGCACGAGGATGCGGCTGACGCGGTCGCGATACTCGCTCGGTTTGAATAAGTGCCAGGCGGGCATCGCGAGCGAGTCGAGGTCGTCGATCAGCGGACGCGGGCCCGTGTAGACGATCTCGCCGCCGTCGCGGCGGTAGAGGCCGGCGATCGTCTTCGGATCGCGCCCGTCGCAGAGCTCGCCGAAAGTCAGGTCGCTCTCACCGGCGAGGGCGACGTCGAGCAGCGACTCTCGCATGCTTTCGAGCGGCATCGCCGAGACGTGCGCGCCGCCGCCCGCGACCAGGATGTCCTTCGAGATGTCCTTGCAGAGGACCGAGATGTCGCGCAGCTGGTTCATCAGCGGCGACGTCGCCGTGATGCCCACGATGTCCGGCTTGAGCCTGAGGATCTCCGACTTGACGAGGCGCCAGTCGTACGGCCGCCAGCTCATGTCGAGGATGTCCACCGTCCGCCCGCGGCGCAGCGCCTCGCCCGCGATAGTCGTCAGCCCGAGGGTCGGATAGATGGGGTTGGTGATCGCGCTCTTCGACGAGCCGTAGGAGGCCGCCGAGTACGAGGGGTTGATCAGCAGGACGTTGCCCATGGCTGTGCTTTCGATTCTAACTTTTCTAAGCTGGAGTCATGCTCGCGCGCGCTCTCGCCGTGCCGTTCCTGGCCGCCGCCGTCTATCACGCCGCCGGGCTCCTCCGCCCTTCGTGGGCGGAGCCCGCGCCGCCGTGGCGCCATGCGCTCTTCGTCGCCGTGAATGCGCTCGCCGCGGCCGGGGTGCTCCGCTGGCGCCGAGCATGGCTTCCCGGCTACGTGGCGCTCGCGGCCCAGCAGCTGTGGTCTCACGGTCGTTACGGGCTGACCGTGTGGCGCTCCGAGGGGCGGATCGACTGGGCGTCGGTCGGCGTGCTCGTCTTCATGCCCCTTCTGCTCGCCGTGCTGGCGAATCGCCGTTAATTCGCGGCGGGGATGTGCGCGTCGTAGAAGCGGGCCAGGCGCTCGACGTACGCGGGGCCGGCCGCTTCGTAGCAGCGCGCGTGACGGCCGCCGGGCACGACCCACTGCTCGTGCGGAGACGGCACGGGTGCTAGCAGCGCCGCGATGATCTCGGGCGGGGACATGCGGTCCTGCGCGCCGCTGATGCCGAGCACGGGAATCTTGAAGGCCGGGGCCAGGCTCTCGGGGCTGCCGGCCTGGAGGTCGCCGCCGATGCGGACGCGGAGGCAGAACTGGATCATCGGCACGAGCGGGAACCAGGGGACGCCGCTTTGAAACCGCAGGTAGCGGCCGACGGCGTCGTCGTGGGAGCGGAACGTGCACTCGACGACCGCCGCGTCGAACACGCCGTGGCGCGCGGCGCCGGCAAAGGCCACCATTCCGCCCATCGACATGCCGTAGACGCCGTAGCGGTCGCGCGGCCGTAAGGCGCGCAGGAACGCGACGATCGCGTCGAAGTCGAGCGCCTCCCAGTAGCCTACGCTCAGGAGCTTCCCCTCGCTTTCGCCGCAGTGCCGGAAATCGAAATAGAGCAGGTTGAAGCCGCGCTCGGCCAGGCCGTAGGTGGCCTTGAGTATCTCGCCTTTGTTCGCGCTCCAGCCGTGGCAGAAGAGGATCGTGCGCGCGCTCGGCGTCTTCGCGGGCGCGAACCAGCCCTTGAGCGTCAGGCCGTCGCTCGTGCGGCAGCTGACGGGCTCGAAGGCCAGGCCGAACCGGCCGGGATCGACGGTCAGCGGAATGCAGTCGTTGCCGGTCAGGATACGGTGCGCGGCGTAGAGGCTCAGCGCGACGAGGACGGCGCAGACGGCGAGGAGAACGGACAGCGCGGCGTGCATGAGGTGATCATAGCACGAGCGGTTTTTATCGCGCCAGGCGGGCGCGCAGCATTTTCAGGAAGGAGGCGCGGTCGACGCTCGCGTGGCCCGGCAGCTGGGAGGGATGGAGCATCCACTCGATGATTTCCTCCGGGCCCGCGGGACCCAGATTGCCGCCGTCGATGAGGATCCAGCGCGCGCCGGCCGCGTCCCAGACGAGATTGGCGGGCTTGACGTCGGGGGAGATGCCGGCGCGCACGAGGTCGGCGGCGAAATCGGCGAGCGCATCGAGCTGAAGCGAGCTCAGCGGGCCGCGGTCGAGGATCGTTCGCCCCGTCTCGCCTTCGGCGAAGGTCTTCACCAGCACCGAGCCGTCCGCGCTCGCGGCCACGAGGCCCGTGTGCGCGATCTTCTTCGTGTCGAGGAGCTTCAGGTTCGCGGCCTCGCGGACGTTGGCCTCGGAACCGGCGATCGGGAACTTGATGATGAGGCCCGGCCGTTCTTTCACCCGGAAGACGGACCCGTTGGAGCCATGGCCGGCGCCGATCTGGCCGCCGAGAACGTACGCGACCCCGGCGATGACGACGCGCTCTCCCGGAGCCGGGTGCAGGGGCAGGGCCTCGGCGAGGGGAACGGCGTCGGCCAGGGTCTTGAGTCCTTTCTTGAGCACGGGAGGGTACTTACCGGACTGGCCCGCGATATTCTTCCACGCCTCCGAGTCCGCGCCGAGGCCCCGCTTCACCGCCTCGATGAACGCGAGCGCGTCCGCGCCGAGGTAGTCGCCGGGCTGATCGCGGTAGAACAAGGAGCCCATCGCCTGCCAGGGCTTCTCCTTCTTGAAGAGGCCGGCGTCGATGAGGGACCACCGCCGCTCGTCTTCACGCCAGACGAGGTTTCCGGCGTTGAGGTCGGCCCCGTGGCCGCTCTTGATGAGGGCGACGACGAAGTCGGCCAAGCCCTGCTTCTGCTCCGCGCTCAGAGAGCCGCCGCGCTCGCGGATGTCCTTGACCGTCTCACCGGGGACGAACTCCTTGACCATCGCGCGCCCGTGAAACGCGGAGGCCACGAGCTTGGAGTGCGGCAGGTCGGTCTTGGCGAGCAAGGCGAGCCCGGGCAACTCGGCCGCCTCGAACAGCTGCGCGCCGTCCTTGAGGATCTTGACGATCACTCCCGGCTGGTCCTTCACGGCGAAGACGAACGCGTTCTCGCCGGCGGAGAACTTCGCGCCGAGTGCGTACTCCTTGCCGTCGATGCGCGCGACGTCGCCGGAGCGGGGCGGATAGGGGATGTGGTCGGACGGCCTCGCGGCGTCGGCCGCGGACAGCGCCGTGAAGGCGTCCTCCAGCAGCGGGTCGCCGGGGCCGTCCGCCGCGAGCTTGCGCCACTCGGCGGAGCCGGCGCCTAGGGCGGAGCGGACCGCGGAGAGGAACGGAGCGCCCGCGACGGGCTTGTCCCGCCAGTCCTCGATGAAGAAGTACCCGAGGATGTCCGCCGCGGAGTCCTTGCGCACGCCGCCCGAATCGATCAAGGTCCAGCGTTTTTCGGCGGCGCCCCAGACGAGGTTCGCCGGCTTGAGATCGGCCGAGAGGCCCGCTTTCACGAGCGGTGCTGCGAAGCGTCCGAGCGCCGAGGCCTGCGCCTCGTCCAGCCCGGCCCCGTCGAGCAGCTGCTTGGCGGTGGGGCCGGCGACGTACTCCTTGACGAGGACGAGGCCGTCCTCGCTGCGCGCGAGCACGCGCGACTGCGAGACGCTCGCCTTCTCGAGCAGCGCCGCGTCCTCCGGCTCGTAACCGTACGCCGCCGCGCTCTTGAGGCCCGGATTCACGAGCTTGATCGCGAGCTCCGGCTGGCCCGCGACGCGATAGACCTTCGCGCCGGTCCCCTCGCCGAGCTTCTCTCCGAGGACGTAGCCCACGCCCGCGACGCGCACGACGTCGCCGGTCTTGCCCGGCCAGGCCGGGACGACGTCCGCGGTCGCGGGATCTCGGGTTTGAACGGATCCGTCGAAGCGCAGGCGCCCGCTCTCGACGTCGCCGCCGGCCTCGTTCTTCGCGCCCGGCGTCGGGACGGAGAGGTTTTTGAGGACGCCGCGCGCGGGATCGATCTGGTTCACGGGCCCCAAGACCTGCGGCGACGGCACCACGCGCAAAGTCGCGGGGTCGATTCGCGCGGGCGCGTACGGCGCGGGCGCTAGGAGGGGAGAGGGCGTCAGGGCGGGCACGGTCAGCAGGGAGACGGGCAGCAAGGACAGGCTCTGCGGCGTCTGGAGCAGAGTCGGGGCGCTCCACTGGCTTCCGGGCGGCTGCAGGTTGAGTTCGACCTTCTCCACTCGTTGCGCGCGGACGGGGGAGGCGAGACAAAGGACCGTCAGGAGGGAGAGGGGTCCCATCTCCTTATTATAAGCGGGTAGCGCGGTTTTACCAGGGTAGGCCCTTCGACCCTCCCATGCCCGCGCCGGGAAGGGTATTCTAGACGTATGCCGCGTTTCGCGATCCTGGCCCTGCTCCTCTGCGCTACGGTGCGCGCCGAGCCGCCGACGTCCGTGCGGGTCCTGGTCCAGAATATCTACGGCCGCGACGAGAAGGACTGCGAGCAGCGCTATAAGGCCCTCGCCGCCCAGATTCTCGCCGCGTCCCCCGCTTTCGACGTCGTCGCTTTCCAGGAGCACTGGAAGGTTCCGCGCAACATCGCGACCTGCGACCCCGACGTCCTGACCAAGGCGATGGAGGCCGACGGCCGCTACGCGGGCGCCGGGCGCTCGATCCAGCATCTGCCCTCGACGACCGACGCCCTCCAGGTCGCCGGCGGGGTCTCGATCTTCACGCGGCACCGCATCGTCGACGCGTACCAGAATCGCTTCGTCAACAGCAAGGACTTCCCGCTCAGCGGCTACGCGATGGCCCGCATCGAGATTTCGCCCGGCGTGCGGCTCGATTTGTGGGACGCGCATCTCGAGGCCGGCAGCGACGGCTGCAGCGACGACTGCCGTTGGGAGGCGGCCACCGACTTCGGCTCCGACGTGGAGCTGTTCAGCGGCCTGCCGGAGAAGGGCGCGAGCGGCAATCCCGTTTTGATCGTCGGCGACTTCAACACCGGCGGGCCGACGAGCGCCAAGCAGAAGCCCCCGTACTCGGGCAACGGCGGCTACGGCAACGTCATGGACGCGATGGGCCATCCGCGCGACCTGTGGCTCGAGTTCGGGTCGGGCGACGGCTACACCTACGACTGCAAGCAGAACAACACCGCCGAGCCGTGCGATTACCGCGAGCGCATCGACTACATGCTCCTTCCCGAGAGCCGGAAGATCCTGAGCCCCTCCTCCGAAAACGTTCTCGTGCCCGTGAAGATCGAGGTCGTCCGCTGGAAGACGCCCGGTGGGCAGAACGTCTCCGATCACTTCGGCCTCGACGCCACCTTGGAGATCCGCAAGCGGCCGGCGCCCAAGGCCCCGGCCAAATCGCTGGCGCCTCTCAAGGCGCAGCTCGACGGCATGGATTCCGGCGCGATATTCTCGAAATGATAAGATGGCCGGGTGAAGCGGCTTCTCTTCGCGGCGGCGGCGTTGCTGGTCTTGGAGGCGGGGCTGTCCGGCGCCTACAAGGTGCTCGTCGGCCGCCTCGACCGCATCCCCGTCCTCTACGAGACCGTCTATTGGCCGGTCCCGCCGTGGCTTAAAGCCGCGACGATCATCCGCCGCGACGGCTCGCTCGGCCCCTGGATGAAGCCGAACGCCGAGCGGCGCTACCTCAATCTGTTCGGGCCGATCGGCCGCCTCGAGGACGTGGACGTGCTGTTCAACCGTCTCGGCGCGGACATGCCGGACTGGGCCCGCTCCCGGCCCGTCTGGGAGCTGCGCACGAACTCCTTGGGCCTGCGCGATCGCGAGTTGCCCGCGCTGCGGCCGGAGGGGACCTTCCGCGTCGTGGTCATGGGCGACTCATGGACCGTCGGCGTCAACGTCGACGAGAAGGACGCCTTCCCGCGGAGGCTCGAGGCCTTGCTCCGCGAGCGCCGTCCCGGCAAGCCGGTCGAGGTCGTCAACTACGGCAGCATCGGCGCCTCGGCGGAGATCGGGCGCCGCCGCCTGCCGGCCCGCGTCCTGGCGCTGAAGCCCGACCTCGTGATCGCGGCTTACGCGCAGAACGACGAGTACAAGTTCCATGCCGCGCCCGAAAGCCGCCTCGACCGGCTCCGGCGCGCCGCGGGAAGCGCGTGCGGGCTCTCGCAGGTCTGCCGCCTGCTCTCCTACGCGGTCAAGCCGCGCGGCGGCATCGCGTCGGCGTTGCAGGGGATTCTCTTCAATCCGTGGACCGCGGCGGAGAACGCGCCGCCGCAGGCCTGCGAGCGCGGCGAGTTGAGGACGAGCGCCTATTATCGCGACATGGACGCGCTCGCGCGTGAGGCGGGCGCCCGCGGCGTGCCGCTGATGCTGCTCTACAACAACGTTCCCGAGGGGAAGCACTGCACCTTGGCCGTGCTGGAAATCCTCGCGCGCGAGCGCGGGCTGCCGCTGCTCGACGCCTCGGCGCTGCTGCGGCGCGAGACGCTGCGCCTCGAGGCGCGCGCCGAGCGGGAGGCCGGCCTCGCGGGCGGCGCGCGCCCGCGCGCGCCGAAGGATTCCGTGGAGGCGGTTTTTCGCGTCGACCGGCGCGGGCCGGACGCGGCGCGGCCCGTCTTCATCATGGGCGGCGAGGCGGCGCTGGGCTCCTTCGTTCCCGGAACGATTCCGATGTTCGACGACGGGACTCACGGGGACCAGAAGGCGCGTGACGGGATCTGGTCGCTGGCCGCGCGCTTTAAGCCGGAGTCGGAGGCCGTTTATCTTTATACGGCGGGCGGCTCACCCGGCCGCTGGGAGGGGCTGGAGAATTACTGGCCGCGAAAATTCCGGTTTTACGCTGCGGACGCGGGCCGGAGGGTGTATCTGCCGGTGCAGAAGTTCGGCGAGCAGGTCCTGCATTCCGACCCGTTCCACCCGTCGAGCGCCGGCCACGAGCTGATCGCGCGCGCGCTGGCCGAGGCCGTCTCGCGGGAGCCGGCGTTCAAGCGCTTCACGGACGCGCGGTGAGGAATTTCCCGCGCCGCGAATGCGGCGCGCTGTTCGCGCTTTCGTGCGCGGCGTATCTGCCTTGCCTCTGGAACGGCTTCGTCCTCGACGACGCCGCCTACGTCGTGCTCAATCAGACGCTCCGGCATCCGGCGCGTTGGCCGAGTTTTTTTTACAGCGCGTACAGCCTGTCCGCGGATCCGGGCATGTCGAAGATCCTCTACCGGCCGCTCTCGGGCGTCTCGCACGCCCTCAACTATCTGATCGCCGGGCCTTCTCCGTTCTGGTTCCACCTGCACGACGTCGTCCTTCACGCGCTCAACGTCGGACTGGTCTTCCTCCTGGCCCGGCGCCTCGACGAGAAGGGCCCGCGGCCCTGGCTCGCGGCGCTCGTCTTCTGCCTCCACCCGGTGCAGGCGCAGAGCGTGGCCTACCTCGGCGCGCGCGGCGGACTGCTGTCGATCTTCTTCGTCCTCTCGGCGCTCCTGCTCTACGACCGCTCGCTCTTCCGGTTCTCGTGGGCGGCCTTCGCCGCGGGCCTGCTATGCAAGGAGAGCACGGTGTTCTTCGTCCTCGTCCTTCCCGCGTGGGATTTCCTCCGGAAGACGCCCGGGGCTTCCTGGAAGGCGCGGCTGCGCCGCTGGGGCCCGTATCTCGTGCTCGCGGCGGCCTTCCTCGCGGCGCGCACGGCGGTCCTGGGCCACGTCAACCAGCGCGGGCCGTGGGGCGACTCATGGAACGCTCATTTTCAGCTCGCGAGCCACGCCCTGTTCGAATACGTCCGCATCGCGCTCTGGCCGGCCCACCTTCGCGAGCCCTACGGCTTCCTCATGGGCCCCTGGTTCCCGGCCGAATCGGTCGCGATGCTCGCGGCCTGCTGCGCGCTGTTCGCGGCGTCCGCGCGCGGGCTTTCGCGGCGCGCCGTCGCGGGCTTCGGCGGGTTTTGGTTTTTCGCCGCGCTGGCGCCGGTGTCCAATCTCGTTCCGTTTGCGACTTTAACGGCCGACCGCCTGCTGTACGCGTCGATGGTCGGCCTGTCCCTGCTCGCCGCGTTTCTAGCACCCGTCAAGCCGGCCAAGCTTTTCTGGGCCGCGACGGTTTCCCTGGCCCTGACTTTGGCGGCGCTGAGCCTGGATCAGCAGATTCGCTGGCGCTCGGACTTCGTACTGGCCTTGGCGGCCACCGCGGAGGCGCCGCGAGAGCCGTACGCGGCGCTGCGCTTGTCGGCGCATTACGCGAATTGGAGGATGTTCTCCCGCGCGGAGGCGCTGATTCAGCCGGCGCTGGGCCTCGAGGCGCCGCCCGACGTCCGCCGCGCGGGCTGCAGGAAGCTCGCGCAGATCCGCGTCGCGCAGGGCCGGCCCGCCGAGGCGATTCCGCTTCTGGAGGCCTCGCTCGGCGCGCGGTCCACGCAGAAAGCCGCGCTCGAGCTGCTGGGACGGACCGCTCTGTCCGTGGGCGACCACGAGCGCGCCGAGGACGCCTTCCGCCGGGCGGCCGAGCTGCCGTGAGCGGCGGCTACACGCGCCGGCCCGGGGAAGCGCCGGACCGTAAAAAAAATCCTTGGGCGATCGCCGCCGCGCTGTCTGTGATCGTGGCACTGGGCTGGGGGGCTTTACGTCCGGTGCCCGCGCCCGTGCCGGTGCCGGTGCCCGTACCCGCGCCCGCGTCCGTGCCCGCGGCTTCCGTCGTCGCGCGTCCGGCCGCGGGGGCTCCGGCGCCGAAGGCCGCGACCACGCCGCCCGCTCCCGCTCCACCCGCGGCGGCCGCGCGCGCGCCGCGGGCCGAGGGGGAAGGAGCGGAGGGGGAGCGGGCGGGGCCGTTCTATCTCAACGAAGGCTACCTCGAGAAAAATCTGCCGCTCGATCCGGAGGAAAAGCGAGACGACGTCGACGTCGTCATCGACTACTTCTCCACGGAACGGGACGGCTATCCGGTGGCCGGCGGCTACGTCGACGCGCTGATCGACGGCCGGCCCGTGCGGCTCGCGCTGCAGACGTCCGTCAAGCCCGGCATGACGAAGGCGGTCGCGCTGCTTCCGCTCGACGACCAGCCGCACCGCGTCGACTTCTTCCCGATCTATGATCTCGGCCCCGGCGGCCTCGCGCCGGTGCGGGAGACGATGGAGAAGGACGCCGAGGGCAACACCAAGGTCTACACCGTCCAGACTCTCGTAGATCGCGCCGTCTTCCATCTGGGAGAGCGGCGTCGCAAGATCAAGCTTAAGAACTGACGCGCGCGAGCCCGCGTGCCAAGGCGCCCATCGTCGTGAAGCGGTAGCCGCGTGCGCGCAGCGCCGCGAGAAAATGTTCCAGGATGGGGAAGCCCGCCTCGGCGTTGCGCGCGTACAGCCGACGCCACGGCTCGCCGAGGCGCTCGACCGACGGCACGAGTCCGAGGTCGTGCAGATGGGAGCCGAACACCAAGGCCTGCGGCCACTCGCAGCGCGCCGATAAGGCGTCGAAGAGCGGCCAGCCCAGGAGCTTCATCCAACTCAGCGACATGGGCACGCGCAGCGGCGACACGACGGCGTACGGCAGCTCGAGGAGGCCTTCGGGCGTCCGGAAGGGGCGGCGCGGATGGCGCAGGTAGCGCGGACGCGGCCAGAACGACGGAACGACGCTGGCGTCGAAGAGAAAACCCTCGCGCGCGAGACGCCCCCAGCCTTCCGGGGATATGCGGCCCTCGGGTGCGCGGTAGCCCTCGGGCTTGTGCCCGAAGAAGCGCTCGAAGGCTTCGCGGCCGCGGTGGATCTCCTCCTGCGAGTCCGGCTCGTCGAGGTCGTGGGAGTACGAGTGCAGCTGGAACTCAGCGCCGCCGCGCTGGAGCCGCGTGATGATCTCGGGGCGGCGCTCGAGCGAGTCCGCGACGACGAAGACGGTCAGCGGGGCGCCGCCGCGCTCGAGAATTTCCAGCAGCCGCGCGACGCGCTCGGGCCGCCAGGCGGCGTAGTCGACGGGCACGCGCCCGCCGAAGTCAGGCTCGAGGTCGAGCGTGATGCAGGCCTGCGGGTCGGTGTTGATCGTCAAAAAAACATGCCCCCAAGGGGAATCGAACCCCTGTTTCAGCCTTGAAAGGGCCGCGTCCTAACCGTTAGACGATGGAGGCGAAAAAGTCGAAAACTTGAGCCGGGTGGGAATCGAACCCACGACCCCATGCTTAAAAGGCACATGCTCTACCCCTGAGCTACCGGCTCGCCAAGAGAGTCCATTATACCTAAGATCGGCGCCCGACTGACCGGGATCCGACTATTCCCGCCCGAGCATCGCCGCTTTTTCCAGCGACGAAAGCTGCGCCTCGAGCCATGGACCATCGGTTTCCGGACGAGCTTTCTTCAGCGCCGAGAGAATCTGGGCCCGCGTCCGCCGGCCGTCGAGCAGCGGTAGCACCGCGCGCTGGCCGGGGTCGAGTGGAACGGCACGGTGCCAGAGGTTGACCGCCGCCGTCCCGCCGCGCTGCGCCTGCCGGCGGGCGAAGGAGAAGGCTCGCGGCTTCTCCTCGATCTTCGTGGCGAGGCCGCGATCCCACGTTCCTAGCTCGACCTGCGAGGCGGCCGCCGCCGCGAGCAGGTCGGTGCCGATGGCCTTTCGGTCCTCTGCGGTCGCGCGCTTCTTCCCGTCCACGCTCGCCCGCGCCTGATCGCACAGCTCGCTGAACGGCAGCGGACGGGGACGGGCGTCGATGAGGCGCTGAAGCGCCGCGGCTACCAGCGGCGAGGGCGTTCCGAACAGCTCCCGGCTCGGCACGCGAAACAGCCAGTGCTCGTCTTCGCGGCCGCGCGGCTCGGCATAAGTGGTCAGGAAGAGATCCTCGAGGCGCTCCCAGGTGAGCTTCCGGTCGACCCGGCGTTCGGCGCGGCAGAGCAGCGAGGTGCGGAAGGGACGCTGCCCGATGAAATCGAGGAGCTGCTCCGCCTCGACCTGATCCTCCGCCCAGGCGCCGAGCTCCGGGGGAAGCCCACTCGCGTCCGAAGCGAACATCGTGTGGAACTGCGCGTCGCCCATGTACCGGAGCCGGTGAGCGTCCGCGCGGGAGGCGAAATCCGTGAGCGTCGACGCATCGTGGCACTCGGAAAGGTAGTCGTGCAGGACATAGGCGTCGGACATTCCGCCCAGCTCGCCGATGAGCCTGCGGATCGCCGCCGAGTTGGGGGCGCGGTCCTCGAGCCGCCGCGCCGCGAGGGCGGCGAAGCGGCGCGCGGCCTCCACGCGCTTGCCCGGCGCCGTTTCCCGGCGAGCGCCGAAGGCCAGTAGATCGCGGACCGCCAAGCGCGGATAGGCGCCGGGGAGCGCGTCGTAGGAGACGTAGGCGACGCCGTCCTCGGCGAGGCACTCGCGTGTCACGCGTAGGAGCGCCTCCTGGACCGCCCGCGGCACCCATGAGAAGACCCCTTGGGCGATGACGTAGTCGAAGCTCCCAAGCTCCGCGAGTCCGGCTAAATCGCCCGTCATCAAAGTGAGATTGTCGAGTCCGAGTGAAGCGCTCTCCGCGAGCCCGCCGTCGATCTGCACCCTCGAGAGATCGACGCCGACGAAGCGGCTGCCGGGCAGCGCCGCCGCCATTGGAAGTAGATTGGCGCCGGTGCCGCAGCCGAGCTCGAGGACGCGGCAGGAGTCGACCTTCGCCGGGCTCAGCCCGAACAGGAGGGCGATAGCGGATAGGTTGTCGGGGTGGCTCGCGGCGCAGGCGCCGCCGTCGTAGGGGAACTGATCGTAAGCGTTTGGCATGCTTCCGTGGATTATAGCGGTATGGTCGGATGGGCCGTGACCGAATTCGTCTTTCTGTTTAAGCTCGCGCTGGTTTCCCTGAGCAAGACGGCCCCCTTGCCGCCCTGCAACAGTAGGGAGCCCGCGGGCCCGGTCAGTCTTTCTCTTGGCGGCGGCCGAGCTGCTCGAGCGTGCGCCGCCAGACCTTATAAAGGTCGGTGGCCTTGTGGCGGCCCGGCGGGAGCATCTGGTCGAGCGTCTGCCACCAGAAGCCGCCGCACAGCGAGCGCGGCATCGCGCAGGAGGCGGTCGTGTAGAGGATCGCGATGTCCTTGCGCGCGCCGTCCGCGTCGTCGGGCGCGAGCCACCAATAGCCCTTGAGCTCTTCTTTCTCGACGTAGCCGAGGCTCGAGACCATCAGCTTCTGGGCGGGCATCGCGTCGCCGACGCCGTCGAAGGCGCGCTCGAAGCCCATGCCGAGAGGATTTTCCTCGGGCTGGATGCTGAGGCCGACGACGTCGAGATTGCGGCCGAAGCCGCGTTTGACCTGGACCGGCAGCCACGCCGACAGCGCGTGCTCCCGGTCGGGCGCGGTCTCCTCCCACGCGTAGAGCGTGGCGACCGTCTCGAGCCCGGGGTCGAGCTCCTTGACCTTATTCACGCCCGCCGTGTAGGTGCGGTACACCTGCTCCGACGTGAACGGCGCGCTGACGCCGCCGAGCCAGTCGCCGTTGAGCTCGGTGCCGACCTCCCAGCTCGAGATCTTGCCGCGATAGTGGAGGACGAGGTTCTTCACGCGCTCGGCGTATAGTTCCGGCGTCATCGTCTTCGGCCACGCGGTCGCGTCGAGCACGCAGCCCATGACCTTGATCTTGTTGCGCGCGAGTTCCTCGACGACGCCGTCGTATTCGTTGAACGAGCGCAGCGAGCCGTACAGAAAGTCGGAGGAGTTCGGCCGGAACACGACGCGCACCCAGTCCGCGCCGGAGCGGCGCACGGCCTCGGCGACCCAGTCCAGATCGTCGAGGCGCTTGAGCAGGTTCTCGTCGAGGGTGAGGCCGAAGCGCAGACCCGGAGCGCGGTGCTCGTCGAGCGCGTGCTGGAGCCCGTGCTCGAAGAGCATCTTCTCCCACGCGAGCGCGGTGCTCTGCAACGCCTTCTGATAGGCTTTGACGCGCGCGGGCGTCTCCTTCTGCCCCGCGGCGCCGGCCATCGCATCCTTTGCGGCCTCCGCGAGGTCCTTGGCTTTTTTGCCCGGCTTGTACAGCGGCTGCCAGTCGCTGAGGCGGCGCTTCCAGGACTCCTTGAAGCGTGCGTACTGCGTGACCGCGATCTCCTCGTCGAGGAAGACGAGCTCGCCGTCGCCGAAGCCGGGGCCGCCCTTATCCGCGGCGACCGCGTTGTAGCCGTCCTCGTCGACGGGCCAGATGAGCTCGAAGCGCACGCGCTCGGCCTTCTCCCATGTGCCGAGAACGAGCTTGCCCTGCTGCGAGAGCTTCACTCGCTGGGGGGGAACCTTGCCGTCGATCGAATGGGCCCAGAGCGGGAGCTTCTCGAGATCCGGCGTCTTTTCGTCGGCGCGGATCAGGCGTTTCGCCAAGCCCGTCGCGTCGAGCGCGGCGCCTTTGGCGTCGAACGCGAACAGCTTGACCGAAGCGGCGCGGGCGGGCGCGCCCGCGAGCAGCGCGGCCAGGAGGAGCGCCGACTTCACAGGCCGCGCCGGCGCCAGGCGAATTTGACGTCCTGCCAATGGCCCGGGCCGAAATAGAGAAGATAAGAGGACAGGCCCGCGAGCAGGCGCGCGCGCGACGCGTTGTCTCCGCCGAGGAGTTGGATCGCGGTCAGCGCCGCGGCGACCGCGGCGATCCATCGGAGCTTGACCGGGATGACGAACATCACCAGGACCTCGCGGTCCGGCGCCAGACGCGCGAACGCGAGGAAGTTCGAGAGGTGGATGGGCCCGTTGTCGCCGGGGGCGCCGGTGAGCAACGCGGCCGCGGTCGACATCATCGCCCCGATCGCGATGAAGAGCGTGAGCTTGAACTCGCCCCACGCCGACTCGAGCGCGGTGAGGACGGCGAAGATCATCGCGAGCCACAGCAGCATCCACAGAAGGCTCGACTCGGGCGGGATGATCAGGAAGGTGACCGCGCGCCAGACCTGGCCGCGGAGAAGCGCGTCCGGATCGAGGTTGAGGGCGGCGACGAACTCGGGCTTCGCGTTGGAAAGCAGCGCGGCGACCGCGGTCATCGCGGTGAGGAGGCCCGGCAGCCCGGGAACGGCCAGAAATCCGAGCCGTCGTTCGAGGCGGTCGACCCAAGCTCCGTCCATGGCGGGCAGAATAGCATAAGCGTGTTACGCATTTAATTGGTAAAAATAGACCATGGATTGGATCGGAGAGCTCGAGCGCGCGGGTCTTTCGCCTCTTCGAAACGAGCCGCTCGCGAAGCACGTGAGCTTCAAGATCGGCGGCCCCGCGGACGCCTTCGTCACGGCGCGCACGCGCGCCGAGGCCGCGGCGGCGCTGAAGACCGCGAGCGCGGCCGGCGTCCCGGTTTTTTTTCTCGGCTGGGGCTCGAACCTCCTCGTGCGCGACGGCGGCGTACGCGGTCTCACGCTCGCGCTCGGCGGCGATTTCGAGAAGATCGAGTTTCCGGGGCCGGAGCTCGTCCGCGCGGGCGCGGCGGCGCGCGTGCCGCAGCTCGTCGTCAGCTGCGCGGAGAAAGGCTTGTCGGGGCTCGAGCCGATCGTGGGCGTGCCGGGCTGCGTGGGCGGCGCGCTCGTCATGAACGCGGGCACTCGCGAAGGCGAGATCGGGCCGTTCGTGGAGGAGGTCGAGACGATCGGCCATGACGGAATTTCGAGCGTGGCGGCGCGCGCGAGCCTGAAGTTCGATTATCGTTCTAGTAATCTCGGAAAAACGCTCGTTTTATCGGCGCTCCTTCGGTTGAAGCGCGGTGTCAAAGCTGATATAATGGCCGTCGTCGCCCGTCAGCAGCAGAAGCGCCTTCAGACCCAGCCCATCCATACCTATAATGTGGGATCCACCTTCAAAAACCCTCCCGGTCGTTTCGCGGCGCAAATGATCGAGCAATTGGGCTTGAAAGGCTATGCCGTCGGCGGCGCGCGCGTTTCCCCGATGCACGCAAACTTCATCGAGAACTTCGCAGGGGCCAAGGCCTCCGATGTCCTCGCTCTCGTCGACCTCATCTCGGAGCGGGTCCGCGCGGAGCGCGGCGTGAAGCTCGAGCTCGAGATGAGGGTCGTCGGTGAATAACTTCTCCGCCCAGAGCAGGCGCCGCTTCCGAGTCGTCGCTCGGCCCAAGGCTCGCGCGCGCCGCGTGCGCTCGTTCGCCGCGATCGCGGTCGTCGCGGCGCTCGGCGCAATCGCGTTCGTCACGGTCAAGAAGCTCGCGGCCGACTTCAGCCTTCCGGTCGTCTCCGCGCCGCGCGCCGACGACGCCGTCCTCGTCGAGGGCCCCGAGCCGCTGCGCGCGCTCGCGCAGGCCTCGGCCGACGCGCTCCCCGGCTCGGCCGGCGACAAGGCCGAGGCGATCAAGGCGAAGTATCCGTCCTTGTCGGACATCCAGGTCCGCCGCAACTGGACGGAGAAAACGGCGACCTTGACGCTCGTCGTCCGCCGCGCGGTCGCGGCCGCGACGCGCCGCGGCAAATCCGCCGGCTTCCTCTCCGATGACGGCGTCGTGTTCGCGGCGCCCGAGGGCGCCTTCACGCTGACGGGCCCTTCGGTCGAGGTCTCCGGCGCGTCTCCCGCCGAGTTGTCCGCGCTCGCGCGCGAGTGGCCGATCCTCGCTGCGCCCGGCGCCTTCCCGGCGGCGTTGGCCGGGATGTCCTACGGCTCTCCGGAGAACGGCTGGGAAGCGAGCCTCGCCGACGGGACGAAAGTCCAGTGGGGCCGCCTCGAGTGGACGCGCGAGAAGCTCTCGCGCCTGTCGGAAGCGGTGGCCGACGCCCGCACGAAGGAGCCCGGCGCCTTCTCGGCGGACCTGCGCTGGTTCGAGGACGGGAAAGTTCTGCTGAAGCCGTCGACGGCGCGCGTGGGGAATCTGAGATAACATGAAAAGGCAGACGAAGCAGGAACTTGTGGCGGGTCTCGACGTCGGCAGCGGCCGCATCACCTGCCTGATCGGCTCGCCCGACACCGCGACCGGCACGGTCAAGGTCCTCGGCGGCGCGTCCGTCGTGTGCCGCGGCGTGAAGGGCGGCGTCGTCATCAACATTCTCGAGGCGGCCGCCGCGGCGACGCGCGCGGTCGAGGAAGCCGAGGCGGCCGTGGGCGCCACCGTCTCTCAGGTGTGGCTCGGCGTGCGCGGCAGCCATCTCCAGTCGTTCAATAACCGCGGAGCGTTCAACATCGCGCGCACCGACCGCGAGATCACGGCGGCCGACGTCGACTCCGTCGTCGGAAGCGCGAAGGCGATCCCTCTGTCCTCCGACCGGGAGATCCTGCACGTCGTGCCGCAGGGCTTCGCGCTCGACCGCCAGCGCGGCGTGCCCCATCCCGTCGGTATGGAGGCGTCCCTGCTCGAGGTCGACGTCCACATCGTCACCGCGTCGAGCGCGCACCTCAACAACATCATGAAGACGGTCGGCCAGGCGGGCTTCCAGGTCGTCGAGCCCGTGTACGGCCTGCTCGCCGCCGGCGAGTTGCTCGTGACGCCCGAGGAGAAGGAGCTCGGCTCGGTTCTCATCGACCTCGGCGGCCAGTCGCTCTCGATCGGCGTGTACTGCGAGGGCGCGATCAAATATTCGAAGGAGATCGCGATCGGCTC
The DNA here is from genome assembly GCA_038211115.1 of Elusimicrobiota bacterium. Taxonomy (GTDB): domain Bacteria; phylum Elusimicrobiota; class Elusimicrobia; order UBA1565; family UBA9628; genus GWA2-66-18. The sequence continues at coordinate 22,991 of JBBQVX010000047.1, forward strand.
GGACTTCATCACGCGCGACCTCGCGGTCGGCCTGAAGACCTCGATCGCGACGGCGGACCGCATCAAGATCGAACACGGCATCGCTCATCCGTCGCTCTTGAACGGCGACGCCGACGTCGACTGCCACGGCATCGACGGCCGCACCCCGCTCAAGATCAAGACGAGCACGATGATGGGCATCATCCTGCCCCGCGTCGAAGAAATCTTCCAGGTCGTCGCCGAGGACCTCGAGAACTCGTCGTACGCCGACGTCGTCATGCCGGGCGGCGCGATCCTGACCGGCGGCGGCTCCCTCATGCGCGGCACGGTCGAGGCCGCGCATCAGATCCTCGGCCTGCCCGTGCGCCACGGCGTGCCGCACCCCGACCTCGTCCACACGACGGACGAGAAGTGGCTGTCGCCCGTGTACTCGACCGCCCTCGGCCTGCTGCTGTACGGCGCGTCACCTCGATGGGGCGCCACCGACGTGCGCTCGGTCAAGCGGCAGAAGCCGCTGTGGATGCGCAAGATCTCCGCGGTGCTCCAGGAGCTGTTCTAATGCGAATCCAGCTCGCGGAAGACTTCGACGAGAAGCGCACGATCATCAAGGTCGTCGGCGTCGGCGGCGCGGGCTGCAACGCGATCAACCGGATGGTCGAGGCCGGCCTGGCGGGCACGGAGCTCATTGCCGCGAACTCGGACGCGCAGGTCCTGCGCAAGTGCCAGGCGCACGTCAACATCCAGCTCGGCGAGCAATCCGCGCGCGGGCTCGGCGTCGGCGGCGACTCGTCGAAAGGGCGCGCGGCCGCGCTCGAGAGCGAGGGCCAGCTGCGCGAGGTTCTCCAGGGCGCGGACATGGTGTTCGTGACGACCGGCATGGGCGGCGGCACCGGCACCGGCGGCGGACCCGTCGTCGCGCGTCTGGCCAAGGAGCTCGGCGCGCTGACCGTCGGCATCGTGACGCGCCCGTTCGAGTTCGAGGGCCTGCGCCGCGCGGCGATCGCCGAGCAGGGCATCCAGGAGATGCGCCAGTCGGTCGACACCTTGCTCGTGATTCCGAACCAGCGCCTGTTCGACGTGATCGACCCCGACAGCAACCACGACACCGCTTTCCGTCTGGCCGACGACGTCCTGCGCAAGTCGGTGCAGTCGATCTCGGACCTGATCACCGTCCCCGGCCTGATCAACCTCGACATGAACGACCTGCGCGCCGTCATGAAGGACGCGGGCGAGGCGCTGATCGGCATCGGCGAGGCGTCGGGCCCCGGCCGCGCGATGAGCGCCGCGCGCGAGGCGATGAGCTCGCCGCTGCTCGAGAACGTCGTCATCGACGGCGCGAAGGGTCTCATCGTCAACATCGCGGGCCGCCAGCAGACGCTGAAGACCTCGGAGATCGAGGAAATCGTGGCGACGATCCAGGGCACCGCGAGCCCCGAAGTGAATTTCAAGATGGGCAACGTGTACAACGAGTCGCTCGGTGACGCGATCCGCGTGACCGTGATCGCGACGGGCTTCCCGTCGAAGCGCTCTCGCGGCGCGTTCCGGGCCGCCGGCGGCCGCGCGGCCGGCCTGCGGCCCGCGCCGGTCTCCGAGGAGCCGTCGGACGCGCAGCTGCTCAAGAATCTCAATGAGACCGACCGCTGGACTAAGCCGGCCTACCTTCGCATGAAAGTGAGGAAACTGCGCTAATGACGCTTCAAGAGCTTCTCCAGGTCCTCGTCAACAAGCACGGTTCCGACCTTCACGTCCGATCCGGCGGGCCCGCGTACCTGCGCATCGACGGCGAGCTGGTCCAGGCCGCGCCGGACATCATCACGACGGAGCAGGTCGAGGCGATGCTCAAGCAGGTCGCGCCGGCCCGCGCGCAGCGCATTTTCGAGGAGAAGGGCGAGTGCGATTTCTCGTTCCAGGCTGGCGAGGTCGCGCGCTTCCGCGTCAACGCGTATAAGCAGCGCCAGCGCCTGTGCCTCGCGGTGCGCTTCATCACGACGCAGATTCCGACGCTGCAGGAGCTGCGCCTGCCGGTCGCGACGCTCAAGAAGATCTCCGACAACAGCCGCGGCCTCGTGCTCGTCACCGGCATCACGGGCGCCGGCAAGTCTTCGACCTTGGCCGCGATGATCGACTACATCAACGAGAACCGCGCCGAGCACATCATCACGATCGAGGACCCGATCGAGTTCGTGCACAAGGACAAGAAGGCGATTCTCACGCAGCGCGAGATCGGCGAGGACACGGCGACCTACACGGAAGGCCTCAAGATGGCGATGCGCCAGGATCCGGACGTGATCCTGATCGGCGAGATGCGCGACCTCGAGACGACGCAGGCCGCGCTGACCGCGGCGCTGACGGGCCACCTCGTGTTCGGCACGCTGCACACGACCGACGCGATCCAGACCATCGGCCGCATCGTCGACCTTTTCCCGCCGCACCAGCAGCCGCTGATCCGCGTGCAGCTCGCGGAAAGCCTGCGCGCGATCGTGAGCCAGCGCCTGCTGCCGTCCACGAAGGGCGGACGCGTGCCCTCCGTCGAAATCCTGATCAACACGCCGCACGTGCGCAAGCAGATCGAGGACAACAAGTCCGTCGAGATCATCCAGGCCCTGCAGAAGGGGCAGTTCTACGGGATGATCACTTTCAACCAGTCTCTCGTCAAGCTGTTCAAGGCCGGCCTCGCGACCGAGGCCGAGGTCCTGGCCGCCGCGTCGAGCCCGGACGACCTGAAGCTGGCGCTTCGGGGCATCGAGCAGGAAGTCA
>JBBQVX010000048.1:0-25426 GCA_038211115.1 Elusimicrobiota bacterium
CACGAACGTGGCTCCGGCGCTGACGTCGGCGACGCAGACGCTGTACACGCAGACGATCCTGGCGGACACGATCGTCGGCGCGGGCGGCAACCCGGCGAAGCCCGACAACGCCGTGACCAACCGCATGACGGCCGGCCGCGCACGCGCGCTGTGCTGGCAGTTGACGATGCCGCTGTCGACGTCGTTTACGGGAACGCAGGTCGTCCCCGTCATCGTGACGGCGTTCTAAAACCGGGAGACCGATGGAGCAACGTTGAGTCAACGCGCGACGCTGATTTTGAGCGTCTTGAGCCTGGCCCTTTCGAGGGCTGGGCCTTGCCATGCCCTGAGCCTGCGAAGCTCGGCGGCGGAGATAAACCTGGGAGACGTGCGCCCCGGGAAGGTCCCCGTCGTCGGCGAGACGGGGCCGTTGTCGGTGGAGAACACGGGAGCCGAGGCGTTCATGCTCGAGGTTTCCGTGGCGGATCCTCCGGCCGACAGGCTGAGGGACGGATACGATCCGCTGCCGGACGTCGGCAAGCAGGTCGCCGCGAAGGGCCCGAGCCGTCCGCTCGAGCCCGGCGGGAAGTCGGAGCTGGACGTCAAGGTCGCGATTCCGGGCGGGCTCGCCGGCGGGCAGTATCAGTTCGACTGCCTGCTCAAGGGCCGCGGCTCCGGCGGAAGCGTCCTGACGCTGCGTACGGGCGTGACGCTGTCGGTCGGCGAAGGAGATCCTCCGGAGATCCCGAGGGAGCCCGTCGCGGGCTTCAGCGTGTCTCCGGCCAAAGCTCATCTCGAGGGCGTTCCTCTCGGGGCGCGAGCGGCGGCGCGTTCGGAGACGTTCCGGGGGCTGAAGCTGGCCAACGCGGGTGAGACGGCGCTGAACGTGCGCGTGAGGCCGGTGCGCGCATGGGACGAGTCGGTGAGGCTCGAGGACGGCTATACGCCGGCCCCGAATCCGCAGTGGCTCAAGACGGGACCCGCGCTTCGCGTGAAGCCGGGAGAAGTGGCGGAGGCGTCGTTTACGCTCGACATTCCCCGGCAGAAGCGATACCGGGGCCGCCGCTGGGCGTTCGTGGTGGCCGTCGACGCCGAAGGCGGTGGCGCCCGCGGCAGGACTTGGTGGACGTTGTACGTTCGGACGCAGGATGAGGAGGACAGCCGTATTCGATAGCCCTGCCCTCGTTCTCGAATGAGAAAGGAATATTTGGAAGTTAAGGCGCGCCTCGAGGCCCTCGCGATGAGGGTCTCCGGCGGCGTGCGCCCGCTCGGGACGGCCGCTCTCGCGGCCGTCCTGGCGGCCGCCGCCTTGCTTCCGGCTTCCCCCGCCGCGGCGGCGAATCCCGCGGCGCTCCATGTCGGTGTCAACATCCAGGTGATCGGCGGCGTGAGCACGCTCGCGGCCCAGACCGGCACGGCGGTCGGTGAGATCAACCTCACCTGGACCGAGCCGTTCCATCCCGGCGCGACCCCTCCTTTGACGTACGACGTGCGCGTGTCCTCGTTCGCGAACATCAACGACAATGCCGCCTTCCTCGCGGCGAAGCCGCTGACCGCTTTCTCGTCCTCGCCGCTGCCGGCGCCCGGCGCGGGCGGCGGCCAGGCGGCCGTCGTGATCACGGGGCTCACGCCCGGCGTGCTCCACTACTTCGCCGTGCGCGTCGTGGACGCGCTCAGCGCCGCCGGACTGTGGACGCGCACGAACGGCTGGAACACGAACAACTCCGCCGTGGCGAAGACGCTCGTCCCGGCCCCGATCACCGACCTGACGGGCCTGACCGGCCCCGGAAACGGCCAGGTCTCGCTCGCGTGGACCGCTCCGTTCCCGCCGCTGCTCGTCTCCTACCGCGTGTTCTACGCGACGTTCTCGGTCGCGAGCGTGGGCGGCGGCACGCAGACGTGGCGCGCGGCGGCCCTGTCCAGCTCGACGGTGATCCTGGCGGTCGCGCCCCCCGGCGCCGTCGAGACGACGGTGCTCGCTTTGAACCCCGGCGTGAAGTACTTCTTCGGCGTCGAGACCGTGAACACCTCCGGCACGTCCGAGCTCGACACGCTGGCGTCGGGCGCGCAGGTCAACGTCCGTGCGAAGGGCCTCGGGGCGGTCACCGACCTCGTCGCGGCTTCGGGTCCGCTTGGCACCGGCGTGAACCTGACCTGGACCGAGCCTTTCGTCTCGTCGGTCACCGCGCCCGTCTCGTACCAGATCAAGGTGTCGACGCTCGGCTTCATCAACGGGGCCACGGATTACGCGGCGGCGCAGGACCTCCAGGCGATCTCGACGATCACGATCCCGTCCTATGCCGGCGGCGGCGGGATCATCAACGTCAACGATTTCGGCCTGACGCCGTTCGTCACCTATTACTTCGCGGTGCGTCTGGTGGACGGCTCCACGCCGACCGCGACGAGCGCGTGGCTGCGCGTCCCCGCCGAGGGCCGCAACCTCAATACGAGCGCGGTGCCGCTGTTCGTACCGAACCCTCCCAACCCCGTCTCCGACCTGACGGCCCTGCCCGGGGCTCTCGAGGGCGACGTGACGTTGGTCTGGACCGCGCCCGCCAACGCGAACCTCGTCGCGATCGCCTCGTACGAGGTGCGCTACGCGACGTTCTCGGCGTCGTCGGTCGGCAGCACGACGACCTGGACCGCGGCGGCGTCCTCCGCCGCTTTCTCCCCCGCGCTGTCGGCGGGCACGACCGAGACCCGTACCATCGGCGGCCTGTTCCCGGCGACGACCTGGTACTTCTCGATCAAGTCGATCGACCTGATGGGACAAATCTCGCCGATCGACACGAAGTCCACGGGCACGTTCCAGGCCGCGACTTTGCCGCGCAGCCTGCCGCCGTCCACTCCGGTCGGCCTGGCCGGCGTCGCGGGCCTGCGCCGCGCGACGCTCTCGTGGACCGACCTGACGCCGGCGGGCAAGGGCCTGGACTTCGCGTTCTACCGCCTCGAGCGGTCGACCGACCTGGTCACCTTCGTGACCGTGACGACCACGACCGGCACGGGCTATCTCGACGCGCCGCTGCCCGCGATGGTCACCGACTACTACCGCCTGATCGCGCGCGACCTGCGCGGCAACGACAGCGTGGCGACCTCGACTGTCGGCGTCGTTCCGTTCACGATCCTGCCGATGGAGCCTCTCGGCGTCACGGCGACGGCGGGCCCGCTCAACGTCACCCTGTCGTGGTCGCCGGTCACGCGCTTCGCCGACGGCACGCCGTTCCTGAGCACGACGACTCCGTCCGTCGACGAGCTGATCGGCTACACGATCTTCCGTTCGACCGAGTCCTGCGTGCTCGACTTCGTCCACGTGACGAGCGTGCCGTTCACCACGGTCAACCTCGTGAACCCGACCGGCGGCACCGCCTACTACTATCACATCCAGGCGTACAACTCGCTCGGCGTCTCGTCGAACGTGCTGACCATGTCGGGCTTCGGCGAGCGCCGCTTCTTCCTCGACCAGTGCGACACCGTCATGGTGATGGACCCCACCAGCGGCGCGATGCTCAACGCCGCGACCAACGGCCTTGGCGGCGACATCCGCATCGCCAAGACGCGCCGCCCGCAGGACACCGGCGGCGCGATCTTCCAGTCGGCCGAGTGGCGCGCGTTCCTGAACGGCGTGACCGAGCTCGCCGGCTTCACTTTGCCCAAGGCCGCGCGCGTCATCCTGCATTACGACACGGTCGGCGGCTCCGTCGTCCCGAGCTCCGCCCCCCTCACCGGGCAGTCCGTGGCGGCTTCCGCCGCCGCCGCCGCGGCGGCCTCCGTCTCGCCCAAGAACGTCGGCATGTACTGGTACAACGGCGGCGACTTCAAGAAGCTGTACGGCAACGTCGACGTGAACGCGCAGACCGTGATGATCGAGTCGCCGAACCTGGGCATCTACCAGGTGCGCGCGCTGCTGCGCGCCGACGGCGCGGTGTTCGACCTGTCGAATATCTCGGGCCGCGTGATCACGCCCAACGGCGACGGGCTGAACGACTCCGTCATCTTCACGTACGACCCGGGCCCCCGCAACGCCCAGGTCCGCGGCCGGATTTACGACGTGACGGGCTCGTTCGTGGCGGACATGCAGCCCGGCCTCGTGCCGAACACCGTGGCGTGGGACGGGAAGATGAACGGCCGCGCCGCGGCGAGCGGCGTGTACGTGTACAAGATCGAAGGCGACGGCAAGACCTTCACGGGCACCGTCGTGGTGGCGCGCTGATGAAGATGCAAAGGAGAAGGAACATGAACGCGAAGAAGATGATCACGGCCGCTCTGGCGGCGGCCCTGTTGGCCCTCCTCGGGGTCGCTCAAATCCGCGCGCAAAACGGGGGCTTCCGCTTCTTCGGCCCGCTGTCTCGCGTCGTGACGCCCAACGGCGACGGCGTCAACGACCGCTTCTTTCTCTGCTTCGACAATTTCTCCGACTCCGGCGTCACGGGGCGGATCTACACGCTTCTCGGCGCGGAGGTCGCGTCGATGGGCGCGAAGGTGAGTTCCGTGGGGACGGCCTGCGCGGGCGGCTCCCTGCCGCAACTCATCAGCTGGGACGGGCGGACGACCGAGGGCACGGTGCGCGGCGGCATCTACGTCTACCGGATCGAGGCGGAAGGCAGGACCTATGCGGGCACTTTCCTGGTGGTGAGATAAGACCATGAATATCAATAATCGCCGCATCGTCGCGTTGACCGTCCTGCTCTCAGCTTGCTACCCTACGGCTGCAATGGCCGCCTACGAGGACGTGGGCGTCGGAGCGCGCGTGTCGGGGCTCGGCCAAGCCTACACGGCCGTCGCCGACGACGTCTACTCCGTGTACTACAACCCCGCCGGCCTCGCCACCCTCGACCGTTCCGAGTTCGGCACGACCTACTCGAAGCTCCTGACGGGGCTTTCGGACGGCTCGAACCCGTCGAACTCGTTCATCGCCTACGCCCATCCGATCGAAGGCGGGCGCAAGGGCACGTTCGGCGCGGGCTGGAACTACTTCACGGTAGGCGGGCTGTACCGCGAGAGCCAGCTCATGGCCTCCTACGGCCGCGGGCTCTTCGCCCGCACCGAGCCCGACCGGTACTACCTCGGCGGGACGCTGAAGTACCTGAACCGCTCCGTCGGCGGCACGGCCGAGGCCGCGAGCGGCATCTCGAACACGGGCATTGCCACCGGCACGCCCGACCCGGTGCTCCAGCACGCGTCGAAGAGCAACATCGACGCGGACCTGGGCTTCCTCTGGCGCGTCAAGCCGCGCTGGACCGCCGGCCTGACGATCCAGCACCTGATGGAGCCGAACGTCGGCTTCTCGGACACCGACAAGCTCGGACGAAACGTCAAGCTCGGCGGCGCCTATAAGACGCCGTTCTCGACCTTGACGGGCGACGTGCGCCTGCAGAGCGCCCCGGACGGCTCGACCGATAAGATTCTCGCGGTCGCCGCGGAGAAGTGGCTCCCGACCCTGCTGCACGGTTCCTTCGGCGTGCGGGGCTCCCTGTCCACCGGCAGCCGCGACTACCGGCAGATGACGTTCGGCCTGTCCTACAAGATCAGCCGGATGCAGTTCGACTACGGCTTTGCGCTGCCGCTCGGCGGCCTGACCGCCACCTCCGGCTCTCATCGCCTGGGGCTCACCCTGCGCTTCGGCCGCGCGAAGCAGGCCGAGGCCTCGTTCGGCGAGGCGATCCTCGAGAACCTCCGCGACCTCGCGGCCGTCGGCACGCCCGACTTCCGCTATCAGCTCGAGGACCTGGCGCTGTACAAGCGCACGGCGATCGATGAGTTCCTCCGCCAGGCGAAGCTCGACGCGAGCGCCGGACGCTACGGCGAGGCCGCGGACAAGCTGTCGCAGGCGCTGTCTCTGAAGCCGAAGGACACCCGGCTCCAGCAGAGCTTCGAGCGCATGACGACCGTGGCCGAGGTCTTCCCGACGGTCAAGGACTACCAGACCGACGCGGCGCAGGCGGCCGTCTACGAGGGCGCGCTCGACTTCGTGGCGGGCGACGCGAAAGCGTCGTTGCGCAAGCTCGCGTACGCGGGCAGCCTGAACCCGACCGACGAGCGCATCGAGAAGCTCGCGAAGGCCGTCGAGGCCAAGAGCGGCTTGGCGCGCGAGGGCGCTATCGCGGCGGAGCCGGGCAAGGCTCCGACGATGGGCGCCGAGAAGGTCGTCGGCGGCACGATGGCGCTGATGGAGGTAGCACTCCGCGAGCGCGACTTCGAGCGCGTCGTGAAGCTGGCGGACCAGGTGCTCGAGCTCGACCCGTCCAACGCGCTCGCCTACAAGCGTCTGGGCGCGGCGCACTACGCGCTCAAGCACAACGCCGAGGCCCTGAAGGCCCTGCGTTCGGCGTACAAGCTCGAGACCGATTCGGACTCGCGCAAACAGATCAAGAGCTACATCGACGCGCTGCAGGCGCTCATTGAGCGCGGCCGGCGCGACGCGGCGCCGACGGTCAAGGCGCCTGAAGTGAAGTCGACCGGCCTGACGCCGGTCGAGATCGAGCGGCTGTACGAGACCGGCGTGGACCTCTACGCGCAGGGCAAGCTGAGCGAGGCCGCCGCGGCCTTCCGCCGCATCATCGAGTCCGAGCCGAACAACACCTCGGCGCGCCGCGCACTCGACCGCGTGCAGTCGGAGATCATTCAGGGAGGAGAGAAGAAGTGACGATCCGCACGAGGCTCATCGTCAGCACGTTCCTGCTGCAGGTCTTTTCCATGGCCCTGCTCGGCTGGGGCGTGCTGGCGGTGCGCAAGCAGTTCCAGGATCGCGACCTTCGCCAGTCGGCGGCGTTGATTCAGACCGCGGTCGAGCGCGCCGCGTCGGACTCCTTGATCCAGAAGGACGACGTGGCGCTCTTGAGCTACATGAAGTTCCTCCAGGCCCAGTATCCCGCGATCTCGCAGGCGCAGATACGGTGGCCGGGCAAGGGGCGCGAGCGGACCGCGACGGTCGGAACCGGCCGTCTCAGCGGGCAGTCCCGCCGGACGCGCTTTGCGACCACCGATCCCTCGGATCCACAGCGGTCGGTCGAGGTCGAGCTGACATTGGACTACGAGGTCCTCGAGCGGCCCTTCTGGGACGCGAACAGGCGCCTCGGCAAGATCATGCTCGCCGTCTTCGCCGGGACCAGCTTCATCGGCCTGCTCGTGTCGTTCCTGATCGCGCGCGGCCTCACGAAGCCGATCATCGAGCTGAGCCGCCTCGCCGGCGAGATCGGCGGCGGCAAGCTCGGCGCGAAGCTGGCGTGGGAGTCGGATGACGAACTCGGCGGCCTCGTGCGGGCGTTCAACGGCATGTCGGGGCGCCTCGAGGAGTTCGACACGATCAAGCGCAACTTCGTCTCGTCCGTGACGCACGAGCTGCGCTCGCCCCTCGGCGCCATCGAGAGCTTTCTGCAGCTGATCCGCGAGAAGGTCGCGACCGGCACGCCCGAGGGCTACGCGCAGTCGAAGGAGTTCCTCGAGCGCATCGCGGTCACCGTCCGCCGCCTGTCGGGCTTCATCAACGATTTGCTCGACGTCGCGAAGATCGAGAAGGGCAAGATGGAATGCGTCCTCCGGCCGATGGAACTGCCGGTCGTGGCCAACGAAGTCTGCCAGTTCTTCGAGGCGAAGGCGCTGCAGCAGGGCGTGGCGATCTCCAATCGCCTGTCGGCGCTGCCGGCCGTCCTCGGCGACGCGGACCGGGTCCGGCAGGTGCTCGTGAACCTGGTCGCCAACGGCCTCAAGTTCACGGCACAGGGCGGACAGATCTGGATTACGGGCGAGCAGTTTCGCGACGGCGGCGCGCGCTGGATCGAGGTCACGGTCGGCGACACGGGACGCGGCATGGACGCGGTCGACCGCGAGAGCCTATTTCAGCCGTTCACCCAGGGACGGAACATCAACGAGGGGGTCGCGGGTCATAAGGGAACGGGCCTCGGACTCTATATCGTGAAGTCGATCGTAGATCAGCACGGCGGCAAGATCGAAGTGAAGTCGACGCCAGGTCAGGGCACGAGAATCAGCTTTTCGCTGAAGGTCGCGGCATAACCGCGGGAGGCAGTATGGCGACTCAAGTATTGGTCATCGACGACGAGGAAGATTACCGGATCATCATCTCCGAGGTGCTGCGCAGCGCCGGCATGGACGTGCGCCTCGCCAAGGACGGCGAGGAGGGCCTGCGCATGCTCAAGGAGAAGCCGTCCGAGATCGTGCTCGTGGACTGGATGATGCCGCGCATGGACGGCGAGCGGTTCTGCCGCGCGATGCGCGCCGAGGCGGCGCTCAAGGACTTGCCGGTGATCATGCTGACCGTCAAGCAGACCGCCGACGAGGAGCTCGAGGCCCTGCACTTCGGCGTGGACGACTTCGTGGTCAAGCCGTTCCAAGGCCCGGAGCTGCTCGCGCGCGTGCGCGCCGCGCTGCGCCGCACGGAGAAGAAGTCCGCGTGAGCCGCAACACCCTCCTTGCCGCGGCCGCCGCGCTGGGGCTTGCGCTCGTCGGGGCCTGGGCCGTCAAGCCCGGGGCGCCGATGCGCGTCGACGTCCCGGAGGGCCTCGGCGCCAGGCAGACGGCCGAGTTATTGGGTGCAAAAGGCGCGGTGCAGTCGGTGTTCGTCTTCCGGGTCCTCCTCAAGATCACCGGGTTCGACCGGCATTTAAAGCCCGGCACGTACACGCTGCGCCGCCACGAGTGGCCGACGGTCGTCGCGCGCAAGCTCACGCTCGGCCTCACCGACGACCTGAAGATCACGATCCCCGAGGGCTTCATGGCGAGCCAGATCGCCGAGCGGCTCGAGAAGGCCGGCATCGTCGACGCCGGGGAATTCATGGCCGCAGTGAAAAAACGCGGGCTCGAGGGCCGCTTGTTTCCCTCCACGTATCACTTCCCTCCCGGCTACGGCGCCGACCGGACCATCGCGATGATGCAGGCCGAATTCGACCGCGAGATCGGAGCCGCGTACACGGCGGCCAGCCCCAAGCCGGAGCTTTCGCTCGAGCAGGCGCTGGCCTTGGCCTCCATCGTCGAGCGCGAGGCCGTGCTCAAGCAGGAGCGGCCGGTCATCGCCGCCGTGTACCTCAACCGGCTCGTCAAGAAGATGCGTCTGCAGGCCGATCCGACGGTCCAGTACGCGCTCGGCACCGGCCAGTGGAAGAAAGGCCTCACGCGGGCCGATCTCCAGCTCGAATCGCCCTACAACACCTACGTTCACTTCGGCCTTCCGCCCGGGCCCATTTGCTCTCCCGGGCTCGAGTCGTTCAAGGCCGTGCTGACCCCGGCCAAGACCGCCGCGCTCTATTTCGTCGCCGACACGACGGGCGGCCACATGTTCTCCGAGACCAACGAAGAGCACTCGAAAGCGCGCATGCTTTATAAGAAGGAGCTGCGCAAGATTAAGGAGAAGCTCAAGCAGCGGGCCACGGACGGGACGAAGCCCTAGCCACGTTCGGGCGCGCGCCGAAATAGCGCGGCCGACAGCAATCCGAGCCCGGCGCACGCGGCCCACAGCGGGCCGGCGCCCCACCGATCGAGCGTCGCGAGCCCCGCCCAAGGCCCGGCCATGAACGCCAGGCTGAAGCCCATCATGTACAGGCCCATGTACTCGCCGCGGCGCCCCTCGGGCGAGATATCCGTCACGTAAGCCGTCATCGAGGGCATCAGGATCATCTCTCCGAACGACCAGATCACGGTCGCGGCGATGAGGCTCGCGGCCGTCGAGCCGAGGCCATAGGCGCCGAAGCCGGCGGCGAACAGAGCGCAGCCGAGCGGCAGCGCGCGGCGGTGCGGCCAGGCGGCCATCGCGTGGTTGATCGGAATCTCGAAAGCGATGATCAGCAGCGTGTTCACCGTGAACATCAGGCCGTAGAAGGACGCGGAAAAGCCGAGGTCACGCACCATGTAGACCGGCAAGGCGGCCTCGTGCTGGAAGAACACGAGGCTGACCGGTAATGCCGCGAGCAGGAAATAACGAAGCCGAGGATCGGTGAGGCCGCGCGCGGAGAGCGCGGCGTCCTGTCCGGCCTCCTTCGCGGAGCGAGGCGCGGGCGGCAAGGCCGCGACGAGCACCGCGACGGCCGCGAGCGAGGTCGCTCCATCCACGATCCAGATCAGCGGGAAGGACGTCGAGGCGAGGAAGCCTCCCACGGCGGGGCCCAAACTCATGCCGAGGTTGACCGCCAGGCGGTTGAGGGCGTACGCCTGCTTGCGCATGTCCGCCGGCGCGCTCTCGGAGATCGCGGTCATGACCGCGGGCCGGAAGCCTTCGGTCGACAACGCCCATAAGACGGTCATCACGGCGACGGCGGCGGGGCTCCTCGCCAGCGGGAAGCACAGCATCGTCAGCGCCGACGCGCCGAGGCAGCCCGTCATCATCACGTTCGTGCCCCAACGATCGCACAGCCGGCCCGAGACGGGCCCGGCGGCGAAAGCGACGAGGCCGTACAGGCCGAGCATCGCCCCCGCGCGCGCGGAGGAAAATCCGAGCCGCCGCGTCAGGTACAAGGTCAGAAATGGAAGAGCCATCGTCCCGGCGCGGTTTATCAGCGCCGAGCCGGCCAGTATCCAGATGCGGCGGGGAAGCTTCGACAGCGCGCGCCAGGATTCCATGCGATGCCCCCCTTAAAAAAAGTCGCCCCCCTTTCGGGGGGCGTTTGAAATTGGTGGACGTGACAGGGATTGAACCTGCGACCTCATCGTTGCGAACGATGCGCTCTCCCAGCTGAGCTACACGCCCATCCAGGACATTATGCCAAAAAGCGGGGTGTTCGTCCAGATGGGAAATTCGCTACGATGAGCGCGTGCCGAAAGGACTCCGCGCCCTCCTTCCCCTCGCCGCGATGCTGGCCGTCACGGGCATCCTCGTCCTCGCCTCCCGGCGCACGGGCGTCGAGCGCGCCATCGAGCTTCAGACGCTCGACTGGCGCTTCCAGCGCCTATCCGTGCCGGCGCGGCACGACCCGTCAATCGTGCACGTCACCGTCGATCAGGCCAGCATCGATCATTTCGAGGCCGAGGGCACGGGCTGGCCCTGGCCGCGCGGCATCTACGAGGCGCTGCTGCGCTTCATGAAGAAGGCGGGGGCCAAAGGCGTCGTCTTCGACGTGCTGTTCACCAATCCCTCGACCGCGGAGGACGACGCGGTCTTCGCGAAGGCGATCGCCGAGAACGGGCGGGTGATCCTCGCGCTGGAGAGCGGCCGGGACGCCGATCCGCGCCACAGCGCCGCTCCCCCCGCGCGCTTCGCGATCTCCGCTCCGGCGGGCGCGCTCGAGCGTAAGTCCGCGCGCCTGCCGATTGCGCCCCTGCTCGCGGCGGCGCGCCTCATCGGCGACGCGAAGGCCGACCCCGACCTCGACGGCGTTTTCCGCCGCGTGCCGCTCGCCGTCGTGCTGAACGGCAAGGCGTACCCGACCTTGCCCGCCGCGGCCGCGATGCTCGCGACGGGAAAATCGTTGAACGAACTCGCGCCGAAGCTGACGGGCGGCAGCCTCCTCGTCCGCTTTCACGGCAAGTCGATGACGTCGGACCGCTCCATCAAGACGTACGACGCCTACCCGATCGGCGACGTCATCCTGTCCTGGGCGGCGCTCGAGGACAAGCGTAAGCCCGTGCTCGACCCCGCTCTCTTCAAAGACAAGCTCGTCTTCGTCGGCATGAGCGCCGCGGGCCTGCTCGACAACCACCCGACGCCCGTGGCGGCCGTGATGCCCGGTACCGAGGTCGTGGCGGCCGCCGCGGACAACCTGATCAACGGCGATTACCTCACGCGCGGGCCGTTCTCCGCGGCGCTGCTGCTCGTGCTGCTGGCGCTGCTCCTGGCCGGCGCGGCGTCGCGCCTCGCCTCGCACCAGGGGTGGACGCTCGCCGTGATGCTCGTCTCGACGGCGCTGCTCGTCGCCGTCCCGTGCGCGGCGTTCCGCCGGGGCCTCTGGCTCGACATGGCCGCGCCGCAGTTCGCGCTGTGGCTCGGCTTCGCCGCCGCCTCGGCGTGGAGCTACGCCGTCGAGGGCCGGCAGAAGCGCTACATCCAGGGCGCGTTCTCCTTCTATCTGTCCCCCGAGGTCGTACGCCAGATCGCGGAGCGCCCCGAGGCGCTCGCGCTCGGCGGCGAGCGCCGCGAGGCGACCTTCTACTTCTCCGATATTCAGGGGTTCACCAGCTTCTCCGAAATCCTGACGCCCGAGAAGCTGACCCAGCTCATGAACCGTTACCTGGGCGAGATGACCGAGACCGTCCTCGAGTCCGGCGGCACGCTCGACAAGTACATCGGCGATGCGATCATGTCGTTCTGGGGCGCGCCCCTGCCGTGCGAGAACCACGCCCTGATCGCGTGCAAGGTCGCTCTCACCAACCAGAAGAAGCTCGCAGCGCTTCGTGACGAGTTCGCGCGCCTGGGCTACCCCCCCGTCAAAAACCGCATCGGCCTCAACACGGGCCCCGCGATCATCGGCAACATGGGCTCGCCCAAGCGCTTCAGCTACACCGCCATCGGCGACACCGTGAACCTCGCCTCGCGCCTCGAGGGCGCGAACAAGGCCTACGGCACCTACATCCTGATCTCCGAGTCCACGCGCCAAGGCGCCGGCGACGCGATCGAGGTCCGCGAGCTGGACTTCGTGAAGGTCAAGGGCAAGAGCCAGGCGATCCGGGTTTACGAGCTTCTGGGCCTCAAGGGCGAGGCGGACAAGGCGCTTCTTGAAAAAGCTAGGCTCTTCGAGTCGGGCTTGCCGCTGTTCCGGACGCGCAAGTTCGCCGAGGCGATCAAGATTTTCGAAAGCGTCGTTTCGCGCCACGGCGAGGATCATGCTTGCGAGAACTATATCGAACGCTGCGAGCACTATATAAGGGAAGCCCCTCCCGCCGACTGGGACGGCTCCCACGCCCTGACGGAGAAATAATGAAATCCCGACTGCTTCTGACGCTCGCCGCCCTCGTGACCGCGTCCGCGGCGCTGGCGGCCACGGTGACGGTCCTGGTCCAGGAGACCGCGCTGCGCAAGCGCGCCCAGTCCTACGCCCCCTCCGTCGGCACCGCCCGGCTCGGCCAGAAATACGAGACCACGGGCCTCGAGTCCGGCTTCTACAAGACGAGCGCCGGCTACATCCACGCGAGCGCGGTGACAGCGAAGAAGGTCAGCCTCGGTTCCGCCGACTCCGTCGGCGGGAGCGCGTCGGCCGAGGAAGTCACGCTCGCCGGCAAGGGCTTCAACGCCCAGGTCGAGAAATCCTACGGCGACAAGAACGGCGACGCGGTCAATTTCGCCGCCGTCGACAAGATGGAGCGCCGGTCCGTGAGCGAGGCGTCCTTGTTCGGCTTCCTGAAGGCGGGCGGCCTCATGCCCGAGGGAGGCTCCAAGTGAAGCGCCTCCTCCCCCTCGCCGTCCTCCTCGCCTCCGGCTGCGCGCAGCTCCAGAACATGAACATGAGCACGCTCACCGGCGGCCGCGTCAACTCGAACGTCGACCTGACCAAGGTCGCCAAAGGCGTCAACCAGATCCGAAAGGGCTTCTCCGAGATCTCGGAAAGCGAGGAGTACTACATCGGCCGCGCGGTCGCGGCCCAGGTGCTGACGCGCTACAAGCCGCTCAACGACCCGGGCCTCAACAACTACGCCCAGACGGTCGCCCAGGCCGTCGCGCTGGCCTCGGACCGCCCGTCGACGTTCAAGGGTTACCACGTGCAGGTCCTCGACTCGGCCGAGGTCAACGCCTTCGCAGCACCCGGCGGTTTCATCTTCGTGACGAAGGGCCTGCTCAAGCTCGTGAAGAGCGAGGATGAGCTCGCGTGCGTGCTCGCCCACGAGGTCGCGCACGTCGCCAAGAAGCACGGCCTCAAGACGATCCAGACGTCGCGGCTGACGTCCGCGTTCACGATCCTGGGATCTGAGGCGGCCAAGAACTACACGTCCCAGCAGGTGAGCCAACTCACGACCGCCTTCGAGGGCGCCGTGTCGGACGTCGTCGACAAGCTCGTCGTCAACGGCTACAGCCGCGACAAGGAATACGAGGCGGACAAGTTCGGCGCGGAGTACGCGAAGGCCGCGCACTACGATCCGGCCGCGCTGAAGGCCTTCCTCGCGCGCATGGAAAAGGCCGGGGGCGCTGCGGGCGGCATGTTCAAGACCCATCCGCCCGCCGCCAAGCGCGAGGCGGAGCTCGGAGCGCTTTCCCCGGCGCCCGGCTATAAGCGCTCCTCCGAGCGCGGACGGCGCTTCACCGAGGCCGTTCAGCTCTAAAAGCGCCTTACCGAGGTTTTGCCCCGCCTTTGCCGGTTTTTAACGGCAAAAGAAAGACTCCGGGGGCATGCTGTTGGCATGAGAACCTATCCCTGGACCGGGCCCGCCATCCGCATCGGCGTCGCGCTGACTCTCTGCGCCGCTTGCTTTCAAGCCGGGCGCTGGTATCAAGAGCTCGCCGTGAAGTCCGATCCCGGGACTCAGATGGTCGCCTCGACATTCCACGGCGAGCCCGAGCCCGCCGCGAAAGCGGAGCCCGCGCCGCTCGTCAGCGCGGGAAATCCAGTGGGTGTGAGCGGCGACATCATCACGCCGCTGAACGTGCGCGACCCCTCCGCGCTCGTCATGGGCATCGGCGGCGGGGCCTACGCGCCGTCTCCGGCCGCTCCCCCGCCCGCGCCCGCGCCCAAAATGAAGATGATGCCGCCGAGCAAGATCAAGCGCGGACGCCTGCTCGAGCTCCTGCGCAAGGCGGACAAGAATACGGGCGCCCCGAAGGACTTCTAGAAGCGGGGTTAGTTCTTCGCCGAGGCCGGTGCCGGCGCGGGCGTCGGCGGAGCTTCGGCCAAGCGTATGTGAAGCTCCTTGAGCTGCTTGTCCTTGACCGTCGAGGGCGCCTCGGACAGAGGATCGGTGCCCTTCGCGGTCTTCGGGAACGCGATGACCTCGCGGATCGAATCTTCGCCGCAGAGCAGCGCGGTCAGCCGGTCAAGGCCCATGCCGAAGCCGCCGTGGGGCGGCGCGCCGTAGTCGAGCGCCGACAGGAGCAGGCCGAACTGGCGCTGCTGCTCGACGTCGTCGAAGCCCATCAGCCCCAGGATCTTTCGCTGCATCGCGCCGCTGTGGTTGCGGATCGAGCCGGAGGCGAGCTCGACGCCGTTGAGCACGAGGTCGTACTGGTGGCTGCGCACCGAACCGGGATCCGTGTCGAGCTTCGGAGCGTCCTCATCGAGCGGCCGCGTGAACGGGTTGTGGGCGAACGTCCAGCGCTTCTCGTCCGCCTCCCACTCGAGCAGCGGGAAATTCGTGACCCAGGAGAAGTGCCACGGGGTCGACGGCGCGGGCTTGAGGCGGGCGATGATCTCCTTGCGGATGGCGCCGAGCACGGTCGCGGCGGGAATCTCCTTATCAGCGGCGAAGAAAGTGTAGTCGCCGGGCTTAGCGTTGGTCTTCGCCTTGATGGCGTCGAGTTCCGCGGGCGTCATGAACTTCGCGATCGGCGTCTCCGGGCCCGCCGCAGTCCACTTGATCCATGCGAGGCCCTTCGCGCCGTACACCTTCGCGACCTCGGTGAGCTTGTCGATCTCGGAGCGGGAGTAGTCCGACGCGCAGGAAATCGCGCGCACGACTCCGCCGTCCTTGATCGCGCCTCCGAACACCTTGAAGCCGCAGTTCTTGAGTTCCTGCGTCAGATCGACGATCTCGAATCCGTAACGCTGATCGGGCTTGTCCGAGCCGAAGCGGCGCATGGCCTCGAAGTAGTCGAGCCTCGGGAAAGGGGTGTTGAGGTCGAAGCCGATCGCGGCCTTGAAGATCGCCTTCATCATCTTCTCGCAGGCGGCGTGGACGTCCTCCTCGCGCACGAAGCTCATCTCGACGTCGATCTGGGTGTGCTCGTACTGGCGGTCGGAGCGGAGGTCCTCGTCGCGGAAGCAACGGCCCAGCTGCATGTACTTCTCGATGCCGGACGCCATCAGCATCTGCTTGAAGATCTGGGGCGACTGGGGCAAAGCGTAGAACTGGCCGGCGTTGAGGCGCGACGGCACGAGGAAGTCGCGTGCGCCCTCGGGCGTGGCCTTGGTCAGGATCGGGGTCTCGACTTCCAGGAAGCCTTCGGAGGCGAGCGAATTGCGCGCGGCCATCGCGATCGTATGGCGCGTCGTCAGGTTCTTGAGCATGCGGCGGCGGCGCAGGTCGAGGAAGCGGTACTTGAGCCGGGAGTCCTCATTGACGTTGATGTGCTCGTCGATCTCGAAGGGCAGGACCTTGCAGACGTTGAGCACGGTGATCGAGGCGGCGGCCAGCTCGATCTGACCGCTCGGCAGCTTCGCGTTCTCGGTGCCCGCGGGACGCTTCTGGATCGTGCCGGCGACGCTGACGACGTACTCGGCGCCGAGCTTGGCGGCGGCGAGGAACGCCTCGGCCTGCTCGGGGTGCGCGACGACCTGGACCAGGCCGGAGCGGTCGCGAAGGTCGAAGAAGTAGACGCCGCCGTGGTCGCGGCGGGAGTGAACCCAGCCCGCGACGCGGACGGGTTTGCCTTCGAAAGTGCCGTTCAAGCTTCCGGCGTCGTGCGTGCGCATGGGGTGGTCCATCGGGTTCCTCGGAGGGGTCAGGCTTCGACGCAAAGGCCCGCGAGCTTCTCGGGCGCGGGGATGGTGTAGCGGCCTTCGTGCTGCTCGACGAGGCCGGCGCGGCGCAGCGACGACAGCGCGCGCGTCAGCGGCTCGCGCGTGGTGCCAACGACGTCGGCGAGCTCCTGCTGGGTGTAGCGCTCCTTGAAGATGAGAGCGCTCCCGTGAGTCTCGCCGGAGCGGCGGCCGAGGTCGAGCATGGCCTTCGCGACGCGGCCGAGGATGTTCCGGAACAGCAGTCCCTCGATCTCTTCGTTGGCGCGGCGCAGGCGCTCGCAGACGGTCTGGAGCAGGTAAAGGGCGAGCTTCGGATCGTTCGCGAGCAGGCGCTGGAAGTCCTTCTTTCGGATCAGGAGCAGCCGCGACGCCTCCACGGCCTGGGCGGCGGCGGTGCGCGTCGTCCCTTCCAGCAAGGACATCTCACCGAAGAACTCGCCTTCCTTCAGATAGGCGAAAGTCTTGCGCTTCTTGGACGCCGAGTCGGTGAAGATCTTGATGCGGCCGGACAGCACGATGTACATCGCGTCGGAGTCCTGGCGCTTCGCGAAGACGGACTGGCGGGCGCCGAGGTTCAGCTCCTCGGCCAGGCGGAAGACCTCGTTGAGGTGCTTGGCACTCAGGGCCGACAGGAAGGGGATACGCTTGAGGAGTTTCGCGCCGGTCATGACGTCGATATTAGCTTTCTTCCCCTAGGCCGTTCAAGACGGGCAAGGGGTCAGAGCCGCCAGGACGAGAGCGCTTGCAGCATCGACGCGTCCGTACTGTCGATCTTCAGAGGCGTGACCGAGACGAGGCCCTTCGCGACGATCCCGACGTCCGTGCCGGGTTCGTCGACGCCGCTCACGTGGCGGCCCGCCAGCCAGTAATACTCGAGCCCGCGGGGGTCCGAGCGCCGAGTCACGTCGGTGCCGTAGATTCGCCGTCCGAGCTTCGCGGGCACGCCGGGCTTGTACTTGCCCGCCCTCGCCGGAAAATTGACGTTGAGGCAGACGCCCTTCGGCAGCCCTTTTTGAAGCGTCTGCTTGGCCAGCCGCTGGGCGAAGACCCCCGCCTGCCGGTAGTCCTTGGCATCGGGGTCCATCGAAAAGGCGATCGCGTCGATCTTGAGGAGCGTGGCCTCCATCGCGGCGGCGACGGTGCCGGAGTAGATCACGTCCTCGCCGAGGTTGTAGCCGCGGTTGATGCCGGAGACGACCAGGTCGACCTTGCCCTTGAGGATTTCGAGGATCCCGAAGCGCGAGCAGTCGGCCGGGCTGCCGTTGAGCGCGTAGACGCCCTCGGACTGCTTGCGGACGCGGATGGGCTTGTGCAGCGTCAGCGAATGGCTGTCGGCGGAGCGCTCGTGGTCGGGCACGGACACGGTCACGGAGCCGATCCGCCGCATCGCGGCGATCAGAGCGGGCAGGCCGGGGCCGTGGATGCCGTCGTCGTTGCAGACAAGTATTCGTGGTCGTTTCATGGCGCGAGCCTTTCCAGCGCGTCGACGAACATTTTCGTCGTCCGGTCGGCCGCGGGCAAGCCGAGCTTATCCCAGCCCGCGTTCTCCGGCGATTTTAGCAAATCGGCCAGCGCGGGTCCGAGCCGATCGGCCAGCTCCGCCTCGGGCACTCTTCGCGCGGTTCCCAGGCGCTCGAACACGCGGGCGTTCGCGTCCTGATGGTTCGCTGCGGCGTGAGGGTAGGGGACCAGCACCGAAGGCTTGCGCTGCGCGGCCAGCTCCGCGAGCGTGCTCGCGCCGGAACGGCAGACGACGACATCGGCGGCCGCGTAGGCCGACGCCATGTCGTCGAGATAGTCGAGGACCGTCGCGCGCACGCCGGCGTCCGCATAGGCGGCGACCGTCTCGCCGGATTTCCCTTTTCCGGCGAGGTGGAGGACCTGCGCGTCGATTCCGGCCGCGCGCATCGCCTTCGCGACTCCCGCGTTGAGCGCCTGCGCCCCCTGCGAGCCTCCGAACACGAGGATCGTCGGTTTCGCGGTATCGAGCCCGAATTTCCGCCGGCTGGCCGCTTGGTCCTTGCGGTCGTACAGGGCGGGCCGCACCGGCGTTCCCGCGACTTCCCCCACGCCGCCGGCCGGCGGCAGTCCCCAGAAAAGCGACGCCCCGAACTCGAGCGACGCCTTGTTCGCGAGGCCCAGGATAGCGTTCGACTCGTGCAGCGCGATCGGAACGCCACGCCGCCACGCCGCGTACGCGCACGGGAAGGTGAGGTAGCCGCCCATGCCGACGACGAGGCCCGGCTTGAAGTCGCGGGCGACGCGCGACAGCAGGCGCAGGCTTCCGGCGAGCTTCAAGGCGAAAGTAAGGAGTTCCGGGCCGAGCTTGCGCGGAAGCCCGACCAGGTCCACCTCGAGGCACGCGAGGCCCTCGGCCTCGAGGCGCGCCTTCGCGGGGTCGTCCTTCTTCACGATGAGCAGCGGCTCCCAGCCGCGCTTCTTCAGCTCCTGGGCCGCGACGAGGCCGGGGTAGAAGTGCCCCCCCGTGCCGCCGGCGGCGATCAGGACCCGCTTCATTTGAGCGGCTCCGCGCGTGTCTGGCGCGAGACGCTCAGGAGCACGCCGATGCCGAGCATCGTGGAGAGCAAAGAGGAGCCGCCGTAGGAAAAGAAGGGCAGCGGAATGCCCTTCGTCGGCAGGAGCCCGATCGACATCGCGATATTGAAGAAGGCCTGCAGGACGATCGAAAACGAGATGCCGGAGGCGAGCAGGGTCCCGAACAGGTTCGGCGCCGCCCGCGCGATCCGGATCCCGCGGATCAGGATGGTCGCAAAGAGCGCCAGGACCACGCCCGCGCCGATGAGGCCGAGCTCCTCGCAAACGACGGGGAAGATGAAGTCGGTGTGCGGCGTCGGCAGGTACATGAGCTTGAGCTTCGAGGCGCCGAAGCCCTTGCCGGTCCAGCCGCCCGAGCCGACGGCGAGGATGGACTGCGCGAGCTGGTAGCCCGTGCCCTTGATGTTCTCGAAGGGGTGCAGGAAGCTCAGCAGGCGCGCGCGGCGGTAGGGCTTGCGCCACAGCTCCTCGGCCACGATGGGGACCGCGAGCGCGAGCGCGCCGAACAGGGACTTCGCGCGCGCGCCGGCGACGAACAGCATCAGGACCGCGACCGAGAACATCAAAGAGGGCGTGCCCAGGTCGGGCTCCATGCCGATCAGGACGAGCAGCACGCCGACGACCCCGATCGGGAGCGCGATCCCTTGGAGGAAATGGCCGAGCTTGCTGTGCTTCTTGTCCAGGTACGCGGCGAGAAAGAGGATCGAGGTGAGCTTGGCGAACTCGGCCGGCTGGATGCCGATGGGGCCGAGGCGGATCCAGCGCTTCGCGCCGGCCACCGACGGGAAGAAGAGGGCGGCGATCAACGTCACGCAGGTCACCGCGAATATCGGCATCACCCATTCGCGCAGGCGGTTATAGTCGAGCCGGCTCATGGCGCCCATCGCGAAGATCGAGACGACCGCCCAGATGGCCTGACGCTGGAAGAAGTAGAGCGGGCGGCCGAGGTTTTTCTCGGCGTAGATGGCGCTCGCGGAGTAGACCATGACCACGCCGATGAACAGGAGCGCCATCACGGCTCCGAACAGGGCGTAGTCGATCGGCGCGCGCCGTCGCGCCGAATGTCGGGGCTTCACTTCGCCTTTGCCGCGGCGGCGACGAGGGCCTTGAAGCTCCGTCCGCGGTCCTCGAAGTCCTTGAACTGGTCGAACGACGCGCACGCGGGAGACAGCAGGAGCGTGTCGCCCTTCTCGCCGATCTTGAGCCCGGTCTCGACCGCCGTCGCGAGGTCTCCGCACGGGAATATCGGCGCCGTCCCCGAGAGGTCCTCCTCGATGCGGCGCGCGGCGGTGCCGATGGTCAGGATGCCCTTGACCGTCTTCTCGATCCACGGTTTGAGCGGGGCGTAGGAAAAGCCCTTGTGGAGGCCGCCGAGGATCAGCAGCAGGCGCTTGCCGCCGGGCGCATGGGCCTTGAGCGCCACGAGGGTCGAGTCCACGTTCGTGGCCTTCGAGTCGTTGACGCACGCGATGCCGCGCGAGACGCCGCACGGCTCGATGCGGTGCTCGACGCCCTTGAAGGCCTTGAAGGCTTTCTGGATCGCGGCGGGCTTCAGCCCTCGCGCGAGGCCGAGGAGCCCCGCCGCCATCGCGTTCTCGAGGTTGTGGCGGCCCGGGAGCTTGGGCGGAACGAGTGCCAGCTCCTTCTTCGAGCCCGGCAGCCGGAAACGGAGCTTGCCGCCCTCCTCCCACGCGTGGACGTTGATGCCCTTGTTCGCGCTGAAATAGAGCCGCTCCGACGGCGATTCGCGTGAGAGTTTGACGACCGTGGGATCGTCGGCGTTGAACACGCACGCGTCGCCGGGGCCCTGCTCGCGGAACACCTTCGCCTTGGACTCGAGGTACGCGGCCATCGAGCCGTGATGGTCGAGATGGTCGGCGGTGATGTTGAGGAGTGCTGCGGCCCGCGGCTCGAAATGTGAGGAGTCCTCGAGCTGGTAGCTCGAGCATTCGACGACGAGCACGTCCGTCGGTTTCGACGCCGGCGCGATCGTGGAGATCGGAATGCCGATGTTGCCGCCGAGCAGCGCCGCGCGGCCTCGCGGCAGGCCGGCCTTGAAGATCTCCCAGGTCAGCTGCGTCGTGGTCGATTTGCCGTTCGTTCCGGTGATCGCGATCACGGCCTTGGCCTTGGAGAACGCGAGCGCTACCTCGAGCTCGCTGTAGACCGGGACGCCTTTCTCCTTCAGCTTGGCGAAGATCTCGAGGTCCGGCTTGATGCCGGGGCTCTTCACGACGAACGCGCACTTGAGCAGGCGCTCGGAGTGGCCGCTCCACTCCCATTTGACCGCCTTCGGGAGACTCTTGAGGACCGGAGTCAGCTCGGCTTTGGGCCGGGAGTCGGAGCCGAGGACCTTGAAGCCTTTCTTGAGCAGCAGGCGAGCGACGGACTGCCCCGAGCGGCCGAGCCCGAGCACGCCGGCGAGCTTCCCCCTTTTGAAGGCCTTGGGGTCGAACGCCTTCATCGCAGCTTCAGGGAGGCGAGCGCTGTCAGCATCAGCACGATGCTGATGATCCAGAAGCGGACGGTGACCTTCGGCTCGGCGAGGCCGCCGAGCTCGAAGTGATGGTGGATCGGAGCCATCCGGAAGATCCGCTTGCCTCCCCGCAGCTTGAAGGAGGCCATCTGCAGGATGACGGAGAGCGTTTCCAACACGAACACGCCGCCGATGATCGGCAGCAGCAGCTCCTGCTTCACGCACAGCGCCACGACGGCGATCACGCCGCCGAGGAAGAGCGAGCCGGTGTCGCCCATGAAGATCTGAGCCGGATAGGCGTTGAACCACAGGAAGCCGAGACAGGCGCCGATGAGGCCCGCCAGGTACACGGCGATCTCGCCCGCGCCCTCGACGTGGACGATGCGCAGATAGTAGGCGAGCTTGACGTTGCCCGCGGTGTAGGCGAGCACGGCGTAGGCCAGCGCGCAGAACATCACGGTGCCCGCCGCGAGGCCGTCGAGCCCGTCCGTCAGGTTGACCGCGTTCGAGGAGCCGACGATCATCAGGACGGCGAGCGCGAAGTAGAGCACGCCCATGTCGACGAACAGCTCCTTGCCGTACGGGATGTTCAACATCGTCCCGAACGAGCCGTTCGGCGGGCGCACCGCGAGGTACGTGGTCACGGCGAGGCCGACCAACACCTGGATCAGGAACTTCGCCTTTGAGGGCGCGCCCTTCGCGTCCTTCTTGATCAGCTTGAGGTAGTCGTCCCAGAAGCCGATCGCGGTCAGGCAGATCGTGACGGACAGCAGCAGCCACGTGAAGCGGTTGTCGGGGCGCATCCACAGCACCGTCGAGACCACGACCGCGAGAAAGATCAAGGCGCCGCCCATGGTCGGCGTGCCGTGCTTGGAGAGGTGCGACTGCGGGCCGTCGGCGCGCTGCATCTGGCCGACCTTGCGCTCGCGCAGGGAACGGATCAGCGCGGGCCCGAGCAGCAGGCAGAGGCCGAGCGACGTGACCGCGGCGCCTCCGGCGCGGAAGGTGATGTATTGAAAGACGTTGAGCGGCCCGAACAGGTCGCGGAGCTGGTGGAGGTAATAGAGCATGTTAAAGGGCCTTGGCCAGCTCCTCGAGCCGCATCGCGCGCGACGCCTTGAAGAGCACGGCGTCTTTGGGCGAGAGAGCGGCTTTGATTTTCGGCGTCCACGCCTTCGCGTCGAGCGCGTGCTCGACCGGAAAGCGCGTCTTGGCGGCGGCCAGCGCGTCGGCGGCCGGCTTCATCTCCGGCCCCGCCAGGTACACCGCCTTCAGGTCGAGAGTGGCGAGCCAGGCGCCCAGATCGCGGTGGAACTCCGCGGAGCCGGGGCCGAGCTCCTTCATATCTCCGAGAACGAGCGTCAAGGCTTTATTCTTGAACTCCTCGATGAAGGCCTCGATCGAGGCCTTCATCGAGGCCGGGTTCGCGTTGTAGGCGTCGAGCACGAGCGAGGCCCCGCTCGGGTGCGGCAGGGGCTCCTGGCGCATCATGCCCGGCACGAACGCCTCGAGGCCGGCGCGGATGGCTTCCGGCTTGAGGCCCATCGCCCAGGCGGCCGCGGCGGCGCCGGCGGCGTTGTAGCGGTTGAACGCGCCGAAGGCGCGCAGCTTCGCCGTCAGGCGGTGCCGGTCGACGATCATGTCGTCGCCGTCTTCGATCCGGACCTTGCAGCCGGAGCCCGTTCCGTAGGTCACCGCGCGCGCGCCGAGGCGCGTCTCGAGCGCGGCGAGCCAGGGATCGTCGGCGTTAATGACGGCCAGCCCGTCCTCCGGCAGCGCGGCGACGACCTCGGAGTTCGTCAGGAACGTGGTCTCGATCGTGCCGAAGCTCTCGAGATGATCCGGGCCGATGTTCGTGAGCACGGCGACGGTGGGCTGCGCGACGTTCGCGAGCTCCGTGATCTCGCCCTTGCGGCACGCCGCGAGCTCGAAGATGCCGTAGCGGTGCTCGGGCAGGAGCTCGAGCACAGACAGCGGCACGCCGATCTCGTTGTTCCAGTTTCCGGGGGTCGCGCACACGGGCCCGACGCGGGAGCAGATGGACTTGAGCATCTCCTTCGTGGTCGTCTTTCCGTTCGAGCCGACGATGCCGGCGACGGGGATGTCGAAGCGCTTGCGGTGGAAGTGGGCCAGCGCCTGGAGAGCCTTGAGCGTGTCGGGCACCTCGACGACGTGGGCGGGCCGGGGCGCGTCCTTGGCCAGCTTGCCTTCCGCGACGATCCAGCCGGACGAGGCTTTCGCGAAGTCCGCGGTCAGCAGGGCGTGCGCGTCGATCTTCTCGCCGGCGAGCGCCCAGAACGCCTGGCCGGGCTTGAGCTGCCGGGTGTCGGTCGCGAGGGAATCGACCGGCGCCGAGGCGTCGCCGTGCGTCAGGCGGCCTCCGGCGGCTCGCGCCAATTCCCCCCACGTCAGATTAAGTTTCATTTGAGTGACTTCAGCGCGGCGCGCGCGGCCTGCCGGTCGTCGAACGCGACCGTGCGGTCCGCCAATATCTGGTAGTCCTCGTGCCCCTTCCCGGCGATCAGGACCACATCGCCCGACCGGGCCCCCGCGATCGCCGCCATGATCGCCTCGCCCCGGTCCGGCACCATCTTATAATTTTGGAGTCCGGCGCCGCGAACTCCGGCCTCGATATCGTTGAGGATCGACAGCGGCTCCTCGGAGCGGGGGTTGTCGCTGGTGAAGATCGCGAGGTCTCCGCCGCGGCACGCGGCGATCCCCATGGGGCCGCGCTTGGTCTTGTCGCGGTCGCCGCCGCAGCCGACGACGGTGATGATGCGCTTGTGCGGCAGCGATCCGAGCAAAGCCAGGATCGTCTCCAAAGCGCTGTCGGTATGGGCATAGTCGACGAATACGTGAAAATCCTGGCCTTCCGACACGGACTCCAGACGTCCGGGAACCGCGCGAAGCGCGGAAATACCGCTAAAAACGTGGTCCGCGGAGGTGTTCAATCCGAGCATCGCGCCTCCGGCCGCCAGCGCGTTCTCGACGTTGTGGCGGCCGGGCAGCCGCACGCGGCCCTCGTACCGTCTGCCCCGGAACGTCGCCCGAAATTCCGTGCCGTTCAAATCGGCCTTGACGATCTCCCCGCGCAGGTCGGTCGCGGCTTCGGTGAGCCCGAACCGGATCACGTCGCAGTCGACCGCCTTCTTGACGAGCAGGTGCGCCCGCGGATCGTCGAAGTTCAGCGCCGCGACCTTCGGGGATTTCTTGTTGTCCGCCCGCGCGAGCAGGTCGAAGAGGCGGGCCTTCGCGTCGAAGTAGGCGTCGACAGTCTTGTGAAAATCGAGGTGATCCCGCGTCAAATTCAAAAAAATGGCCGCGTCAAAGTCCACGTTCTCGACGCGTTTCATCGCGAGCGCGTGCGACGAGACCTCGAGGAGCCCGTGGGTGGCGCCGCCGTCGCGGTACCGGGCCAGCAGCTTCGTCAGCGGCAGGGAGAGCGGCGTGGTGTTGACGGCCTTCTCGAGGCGCACGCCGTCGAGGCGGTTCTCGATCGTCCCCGCGACGGCGGGCCGTCCGCCCGCGGTCTTCACGATCGACTCGAGCAGGTACGTGGTCGTCGTCTTGCCGTTCGTGCCGGTGACCCCGACCATCGTCATCGCGCCCGACGGATGGCCGTAAAAGGCGTCGGAGATGCTCGCCATGGCCTCGGCGACGTCGGCGACCTGCACCCAGGTCCCCTTCATCACGGCCGGAGGCGGCGGCGGCTCGAGCTCGCTGACGACGGCGACGGCGCCGTGCTCGAAGGCCTGCCGCGCGTGGCGGTTCCCGTCGGTCTTGGCTCCCGGCATCGCGAAGAACAGGTCGCCGGGGGAGACCTCTCGCGAGTCGTGCCGGAGACCGGAGATCGGGAGGTCCACGGAGCCCG